>URTF01000033.1 GCA_900550695.1 uncultured Ruminococcus sp. | reverse complement strand
TTCTCTTTTAGCATCAAGTCATAAAATTCTTTTTCGTCAATATGCATAAATGCAATATACTTTTTCAACAGCCTGAGGGCGGATTCTATATCCGACCGTCAGAATACAATAAAATACCCCTGTTTTCATCGGATAAAAACGTTGAAAACAGGGGTATTCGTTTTTGGTGAAACACTTTGCGGTAATTTGCGGAGCAAATCAATTACGCATTACGCATTGATCTACTCTCTTTCCGCTTTTTTACGCTTTTTGTCATCATACATAAGGTGATCGGCTTGCTTGATGAATTCGTCCATTACGTCATTTTCTGTCGGCACTGCCTTGTAAATACCAATGCTGCCGCGAACCTGATAAGGCTTGCCCGACTCCGCATTTATCCTGTCGAGGCACTTATCAAGGCGCATAAGATACTCTTTATCATAATTTTCATACGGCGATATCCCTGCCGCAATATACTCATCTCCTCCAAACCTTGCAGTGAAAAGCCTGCCCTCCGAGGACTCGGATATTGCTTTTGCCATTGATCTTATTGCAAAATCGCCGCCGTCATGACCGTAAGAATCATTTATCGTTTTCAGCTTGTCAAGGTCGATCGAGATCACTATGAATTCCCTGCCCTTTGAACGGCTGTCGTCAAATGCTCTCTGCGCAAATTTGAAAAAACCTCGGCGGTTCAGCAGAGAAGTGAGCGGATCACGGATATACATTTCCTCCAGTTTATCGAGGAATGAATGGAGCGTTGCCTGAACTCTTGCATTTTCAAGCACAAGTCCGATAACTCCGCAGTCAAATGTATTTATCACGTTATAATTTCCCGGACACTGTGTAAATTCGACCGCAATATAGCCTACAGTATTGTCTTGAAAATGTATCGGCTGGAACATTATGTTCTTATGCTCCTTCAGGACACTGTCAAGATACGGGATAAGCTCCGACGTATCAAAAGCGGGCATAAGTGCAGTTTTTTTCGTTTGATAATCATACTCAACGCCGTATCCTATCCTGTCCGAATAGCCGTTTGTTCTGTAAATACTGTAATCCTGACCGGGATCGTCGCTATCCCTGATCTCGGAATAAAAATCGTCGCATATGCAAAGCCATGAATGTTTTGTCCAGATCTTCTTAAGGAAAACGTCCATTTTTCTGACTGTTGCTCCGAAATCGGAATCGATCCTGACCTCATCAGCAGTCATTATCATTGATTTTGAGTAATATTTGAAACGGTTGATATCATCATAGAGCGTATGTGTATTGTTGTTCAATTCCTTTGGCGTTGAGATCTCCTTACAGCCGCAAGATTGCGAGAAAAAGCGTTCGGCTTTTATTGTTTCCGAACCGACGGGAGAGATCGTTCCGTTTATGATATTGTAAAGCGCATCGGTGATGCGGTCTGCAGCCATACTCATATTTGTTCTGGCTGTTGTGATAGATGGGATATAGTTTTCCGCCTCGGGTATTCCGTCAACACCGGTAACGATCATATCCTCGGGTATGGATATCCCGAATTCAGCCGCTTTTCGGGCAACTCCAAGTGCCATGGAGTCATTCGCACATATAACGGCATCGGGAATGTTCCCACGCTCATACCATTTTTTGAATACCTCTCCTGCTGCCTCGTGCCAGAAATAACCGGTCCCAATAAGTGCTTCGTCAACCGGAAGTCCGTATTTTTTAAGCGTTTCACGAAAAATCTCCTCACGCTGGTCGGAAACGCCGTTGTCCCTGTCGCCACGCATAAATGCAAGCTTTTTCCTGCCGTGAACTTCAATAACATGCTCGATTATTTCCCTCAGACTTTCATTATAATCAAAAGCAATGTTATAAGCTCCCTCAACATATTCATCGAGCGAGATAACAGGAATACAGCTGCGCAGTGATTTTTTTGCAATGCTTTTCTTTATCCCATCACTTTTTATCGTAAGTGTCAGCATCAGCATCGCATCAATATCGTCATAATTAATGAGATTATATATATTGTTTTCACCGATCTCATGCGGTGTTCCCTGACTGCCCTCAATAGAACTTGTGTGAAACCACAGGATATGATACCCAAGCTCGTTAAATTTACGGCACAGAATTGTAAGAAGCGGACCTGTATAGGTGCTGTCCGAGTCACCCGAAACGACAGCGATCTTTATTTCCTTTTTCACTGAAAGTCATTCTCCTTCTGTCTTATACTAAACACCATTTAAAATTCAGAAAAAATCAAGCCGACAATCTTGTAGCTGTTGAAAACAGGTTAATATGCGATTTCGATGCAGATTTTTCCTGTATTTTATTGGTGTTTAGTATTATTAAACAAGGCAAAAATTCACATAATTGTAATAACTTTCTTTAATAATACCACATTGCTGCGCCAAATTCATTAACTTTCTGTTAACAATAATGATTTCCAACAAAAAAACCGCCTTCCGTTAGGAAAGCGGTCAATACTGAACGTCAATAAAATTATATTTGGTAAAGAATGTCGAAGCTTATTCAGCCGATGCTCTCGAAAGCCAGATATAGGCAATGTCAAGCGCTTCATAAAGGCTGTTCTTTTCGCTCTTTTTAACGATAGCTTCTATAGGACTGAGCTTTTCATCGGTAGCCATTTTATAGACCGTGATCTTCTTTGCGACTTCAAGATCGCCGATCTTTTCTTTGTCCTTGATATCCATCATAACAACGTAATCATCGTACATATTACCATAATAAATCGTGTTGTCTTTTCTCACAAGAGGGAGTCCTTTATAGGACAGGAATTCTTTCTTTTCAGCCATTGTTGATCCTCCTTTGTGTAACTGAAATGTCCATAAACCGCTTTGATCTTCATAAATGAAAACCTCAGCTTATCTAAAACGTTTAACTATTATTTATTATACCATACAATATTAATAAAATCAATAGCTAATATTAAAAAAATATAGAAATTTTGCAAAAACGGAAATGCTGCGCAGCAGTAGATCTGCGCAGCTTGTTCCGTAAAAATTACCAGCTTGTAATGATCTCTTCCCCGTTCAGGTATTTCTGAACATTTTGGGCAAGTCTTTCAACATAAGCCGTTGTGCAGGTGAAGCTTGGCTTTCCGTTGAGGACGATGACCGTGCGGCGGTCGCCGATGTTGTAGAACTCGATAGTATCATCGCCGTCCTCAGCAAGAATTTCGATAGCTGCCGCAGGAGTTCCGCTTACTTCATCGAAGTAAAGCTGCTCTGACGGCGCACGAAGAATGAACTGATAGAGCGTCTTGAAAGCGTCCGCATCAAGCTCTTTTCCGTCCGATTCAACGCCGAAATCATCTGCGCCCGAACCTTTGATATCGAACTTCACGTCAACTCCGTCAGCCTTGATGCTGATAGAATCGATGCCGTAGATATAGTGGCTCGTTATCATTGTCGTTGTGATATCGAGCGGCATAACTGTGAGCCACGGGAGCGTTGCTTCATCGAAAATATACACCATATCAATGTCGCAGGCCATACCGTAATAGCCGCCGTTTTCAGCCTTATTGCCGATTTTGAGCGTGAACTCGCCGCTCTTTGTGTCAGCCGTAACAACAAGCTGAGGGTCGTCAAGTCCATACTGTGCGAGGTCGTCCTCTTCGGGGCGGATAGCTGCGAAGTCGGAAGCTGTAAGTCCGAACATTCCGCTCATAACATCCGAACCCTTATCGGGATTGATATCGAGGACAACCGGTTCGCTCATACGATAGTTGGACGAGTTGGAAACCATAATGTTCTCATCATCAAGACGTGTATCATAATTGATAACAATATCATAATCGAGGTCTTTTCTACTGACAGTGAGCTTGTTCACGAGAGAATAATCGGTAGTGTCATTTTCGTCCTCAGCTGTTTTCTGTGTGAAAACGACCTTGTTTACACAGTTGCGTGAGTTTTCCTTTGCGAAAGCAACAGCGCTGTCCTTTACTGTGTAAACTGTGTTTTCGTCGCCGATGCTCATATAGCTGTAAACGGACGAAGCAGGGACTTTATCACCGATCTTGACGGTGTAGGTCGTCTTTGCCGAATCGTCAAAGGTGACCGTATATTCCGCAGACGGTTCGTCCAAGCCGTAGATAGACATATCCTCGGCATTTTCCATAACGGTTTTCTGTGCGGTGAGCGTACCTGCGCCGTTGAGAGCATTGTTGATGAATGTGTCGCTTATCGGAGCTAAGATGTAGTCAACGATAGTCCACATACTGTAGTCGCCGCTTGTAACTCTTTTTATCTTGTAAGAGCCGTACTCATTTGTGATTTCGAGAATTTCAATGTCGGCAGGGTCTTTGTCATAGATAAGGCTTGATTCTGCAACAGTTTCTTCGTCAGCAGCATCTTCATATTCCTCGGCAGGCGATGTGAGCAGAAGAAACGCCGTAACTCCGCCGAGAGCGAGCAGGATAACTGCCGCAATAATGATAAATTTTATCTTCGACTTCATTACTTATGTCTCCTTTTGAGCCATATAACGATACCTGTGATAAGGATAGCCGCAGGGAGAAGTATAACGAATACCCAGAATGCAGCGTTTGCCTTTGCAGCCGTTGTATCAAATGTTGCAGCTGTAAGGTCCTTTGCAACGATGGAGATGCCGCCGTTCTTGCCCGTCATAGTGTTGAGGATCGAAACGAAGTAGTCGCCGTTGTTGTAGTAGGAAGTGCTTGTGATAGAGGAATCAAGCATTGCAGACGAACCGAATACAAGTAGGTTCGATGTGAGAGTGTTGTTGTCCTTGTCAAAGGTGTACTTGCTGCCGAGGGCGATAGTGTTGAAGCTGCCGTTCACGATGTCAGGTTCTTCGCCGTTCTGTGCAGCCTCCTGCATTTCATCTGTAAGAACGAAAGCGGTATCTGCTGTTTTGAGGAGCGAATGAGTTGTGACGTTTCCGCTCGATTCAAAGAGGATATTTACAGGACGTGCGAAGTAGGAAACTACAGGGAGATCGGGCTGTGCAACATTGCCCGAGTAGTCATTTTCCTCGATGAAGTTACGGATAGCATAGAATGTTGAAGTGCTTGCAAGGTTGGAAGTGTTCTGGTCGCCGACAACGCCGCTGCCGACTTCAATTCCCCATTCTGCGAGGAAAGCATCGATGTTCTTTGTTGCTTTCTGCGAATAGCTTGCAAGGTAGATAAGATTTCTGCCGTAGTTGCCGTCATTTTCAAGGTAGTTGTAAAGCTTTGTGATAACTTCCTCGGAAAGGTCGTTTATCGGAGCATTTATTACCATAACGTCTGCGTCATAAGGGAACTCCTCGCCGTTCGGGTCGAACTCGGAAACGTCAAAACCGTCATCTTCGAGGAGCGAGCGGATAGAATCGTTGGAAACATCGGTCTCGCCCGTGTCCATAATTGCGGCTGTCTTGGGTGCAGGGTCGGTAACATACATAATTGCAGATGTGAGTGCCTGCTCCGCCTTGGAGGAAACGATGTTGTAGGAGAATGTCTGATAGTTAAGTTCTGTATTGAAAAGGTCGTTTACCGTCAGAACCTTGATGCGGTTTCCCGATGTAACAACGATGTTGTTTGCAGCGATAGTACCCTTGTAAATTTCGGAATACTTGTTTGCATAAGTCGGGTCAGCGGTCATATCAACGAACTTTACCGTTACCTTATCACTGTTGAGGGCATATTTTTTCAGCACCTCATAAGCCTGAGTGTAGTAAACATTGCCTGCGTCACGGAAAGTGTCCTCATCGGTCATTGTTACGATCTCAACGGGTTCGGAAAGGCTGTTGATATAGTCTATGGATTCCTGCGAAATTTCAAAGTTGCCCTTGGAGGTAAGGTCGATCGTGAGGTCGGTTCTCTTTCCCACCAAGGTAACGATAACATTCACAAGAACTACGAGTGCAATAACGATAACTGTTATCGCAGTTGCGGCAGAGCCGTATTTCAGCTTCTTTGAATTGAATGGCTTCTTAGGCTTCGCAGCTTTTGTTTCTGCGGAAGCTGTAACATTGTTTTTTTCTTCGCTCATTGTAATATTCCTCCTTTCGTTTAGTCAGCCCAGCGGCGCTTTTCAAGCACACGGACTGTAAGGAAGTTGAAGATGAATATTGCACTGAGGAAATAAACGATACTTCCGATATTGAAAATGCCCGATGCGAATTCTGTGTATCTTGTGTAGAAAGCAAGTCCTTTCATAATGCTGCTCAGAAGCTCGTTGGAAACATTTCCTGCGAGAAGATCGAGCATATAGAAGAACATTATGATAACGAAGCTTACGATAGCCGCAACGATCTGGCTCTCTGTGAGTGAGGAAACGAAAATTCCTATCGAGATGAATGAAGCTCCGAGCAGGATAAGCGCTGTGATAGTTCCGAATATTGTCGCCCATTCAAGCGTTCCTGCGAGTGTGTGGAGAACAACGAGTATGGGGATATAGACCGAGATAGCGCAGAGGAAAACGCAGAGTGCCGCAAAGAATTTTCCGGCAACGATTCCGCCGAGGCTGACAGGAGCTGTGAGCAGACCCTGATCGGTGCGCTGTTTCTTTTCTTCGGAGAAAAGTCGCATCGTCATAAGCGGAATGAGTATCATCATAATTGTGAAAACGCTTGTGAAAATATATGTCGTATCGGTCGAGCCGTAAGCCATATTGATATTTACAAAGTAATTTCCCGTGTAGAGGAAAAATGCAGTAATGAAAATATAAGCTATCGGAGAGGTGAAATATGCTTTCATCTCACGCTTGAAAATTGCGCCCATTATTCTTCCTCCTCCTTTTCAGTATCTTCATTTTCGGCAGGAACTTCCTCTGCCTTTTCGGGTTCTGCGCTGTCAGCTTCATCAACGATATCGGACTTTTCAGCCTTTTCATCGGACTTTTTTACGCTGATCTTGACATCGCTGCCCATTGTAATTTTGAGGAAGATATCTTCAAGCGACATTTCGTCCTTCTTCATTCCGAGGATCACCCAGTTTCGGGCAACGATGCGCTTGAAAAGCTCACGGCGGATATCGCAGCCTTCCTTGACCTCGATCTCATAATCGTAGATGCCGGGCTCACGCTCCATATCGCCGTTGACGGAAATAACGCCCGGAACGGTCTTTATCAGCTTAAGGATCTCCTCACGATTGCCGTCTATGCGCATGATAAGTCTGCTGTCGGCTGTGATATTTTCGGTGAGGTTCTCGGTCGTGTCATCTGCGGCAATTTTGCCCTTGTTGATGATGATAACACGGTCGCAGACTGCCTGAATTTCGGAAAGGATATGCGAAGAAAGAATGACTGTATGCTTCTTTCCGAGCTTTTTGATAAGTGTCCTTATCTCGATTATCTGCTTTGGGTCAAGTCCGACCGTCGGTTCGTCGAGAATGAGTATCGGAGGATTTCCGATGAGTGCGGAAGCAAGTCCGACTCTCTGCTTGTAACCTTTGGAAAGGTTGCGGATAACTCTTTCGTAAACATCGGTTATCTTTACAAGACTGCAAACGTCCTCGAGATGAGCTTTTCTCGGGAGGCTGCACTTTTTGAGTTCATATACGAAGTTGAGATACTCCTTTACCGTCATATCAAGGTAAAGCGGAGGTATTTCGGGGAGATAGCCTATCTCCTTTTTCGCTTTCATAGGCTCGTCAAGAATGTTTATGCCGTTGATAAGAGCCTCGCCCGAAGTGGAGGAGATATATCCCGTCAGCATATTCATCGTTGTGGATTTACCTGCGCCGTTTGGTCCGAGAAAGCCGAGTATCTCGCCGTCATTAACGGTAAATGAGATATTGTCAACTGCTTTTTTCGAGCCATACTGCTTTGTAAGGTTTCTGACCTCGATCATTTATCAGCACCGTCCATTTTTAATATTTAACGTGGCTAAAACCGCCTTTCTGACGGTTTTAGCACGGAATTATTGTTATTTTAACGCATAACTGTGTTAAAACTGTGATAAGATAGGAAAAATTTCCGAACACATTGTTATTTTCGATAAATTTTTTGCCTTATGCGGAAAGTTTTTCGATACCTTTCTTTATTCTGTCAAGGGTAACTTCCTTGCCCATGATCGCCGCAAGCTCAACGCCGCCGCCCGGAGTGGAAAGCTTGCCCGAGAGAGCCGCTCTGACAGGAAGAAGTATCCAGCCGACCTTAACACCAAGCTCCTCTGCCTTTTTTGAGAGGATATTGTAGATATTCTCCTCCGTCCAGTCAGCTTCGGAGATGTTTTCAAGAAGTGGGAGCGAAGCTTTGAGCGCTTCAAGGCTCGTTTCGGGAGTTGTTTTCATCTTCTTGTTGAAGTAAAGGTCGATATCGTAATCACGAAGCTCATCGATGAAGTCAACACGCTCGGGAATCTGCGTGAAAAGCTCTGTTCTCGGCTGGAGAACTCTTGCAAGAATGTCAAGGTTCACATTCTCGCTCTTGCAGGTCTGTCTAATATAAGGCAGAGCCGCTTTCTTGAATTCTTCGGGAGAAAGACGCTTTATCCACTCGAAGTTGATAGCCTTCATCTTCATCGGGTCAAAGATAGCAGGTGACTTTGAAAGTCCGTGAATGTCGAACTCCTGAACCAATTCGTCAAGGGTGAAAATTTCGTTCTCGCCCTTTGGCGCCCAGCCGAGAAGTGCGATATAGTTGAGGATAGCGGGAATGTAGTAGCCTGCCTCAACGAAGTCGCCGAAATATGCGTCACCGTCACGCTTTGAAAGCTTGTGTGTTTCGTCACGCATGATATGCTCAACGTGGATATAGCAGGGAACTTCCCAGCCGAATGCTTCGTAAAGGAGGTTGTACTTCGGTGCGGAGGAAAGATACTCGTTTCCTCTTACAACGTGAGTGATGCCCATAAGGTGGTCGTCAACAACGTTTGCGAAGTTGTAGGTCGGCATACCGTCAGCCTTTATAAGGATCTGGTCGTCGAGGTCAGCGTTCGGAACAGTGATGTCGCCGTAAAGCTCATCATGGAAAGTCGTTGTGCCGTCGAGCGGAACTCTCTGTCTGATAACATAAGGAGTGCCTGCATCAAGAAGCTTCTGAACTTCGTCAGCAGGAAGATCACGGCAATGTCTGTCGTATGTCGGAGTGATGCCCTTTGCACGCTGTTCCTCGTGAACCTGATCCATTCTTTCCTTTGTGCAGAAGCAGTAGTAAGCCTTGCCCTTTTTGACAAGCTCTTCCGCATACTGCTTGAAGATGCCCATTCTCTCGGACTGAATGTATGGACCTACAGGGCCGCCGATATCGGGACCTTCGTCCCAGTTAAGTCCGCAGACACGGAGCGTATCATAGATAACGTCAGTTGCGCCCTCAACGTATCTGCCCTGATCGGTGTCCTCGATACGGAGAATGAACTTTCCGTTGTATTTCTTTGCGATAAGGTAAGTATAGAGCGCCGTTCTGAGGTTGCCTATGTGCATAAAGCCCGTAGGACTGGGGGCAAATCTCGTTCTTACATTTTCTGTATTCATCTTGCCAAATTCCTTTCTGAAATTTCAAAAATCAGATACCGAAAAAATCGGAAACTGTATTTACATCATTTTTTATCTGCGCTTTAAGCTCGGTTATGCCGCCGAATTTTCTCTCGGGGCGAATGAATTTCACAAGCGAGAGCCTGACCCTTTCGCCGTACAGATCGCCGTCAAAGCCGATCATATACGTTTCGGCGAGGACGATATCGCTGTCGGAAACGGTAGGCTTCACACCGACATTCGTTATGCCGAAATAGGTCTTTCCGCCGACCTCCGCCTTCGATGCGTAAACGCCGAACCTCGGCATTGCCCTCTCCGCTCCGAGCCGCTGATTTATCGTCGGAAAATCCATAGTCCGTCCGATGCGGTTTCCGCTTATAACGGGCAGTGTGAAGAAATAATCATAGCCGAGCAGTGCGTTCGCTTCGGATATCTCCCCTGCCGAAATAAGCTCACGGATATGCGTTGAGGAAATTTTTCTGCCATTTTCTTCGCTGACGGGCGGAACGGTTATCACCGTGATGCCACATTCTTCGCCAAGCTTTTTCAGTATTTCCGCATTGCCCGAAGCACCCTTTCCAAAGCGAAAATCAAAGCCGCAGACAACATATTTCGCACGCATTTTTTCGTGCAGGACTTCCTTTACGAAGCGCTCGGCGGTGTATTCCTTAAAGCTCGCAAAATCGGGCGAATAAATATACTCTGCCCCAAGCTGTCCAAGCATTGAAAGCTTGTCCTCACGTCCGAGGATACAGCCGAGCGAGCCGCCTTTTGAGGTCACCGTTGCGGTATCGAACGTGAACACCGCTGCGGAAATATCCTTGTTTTCACGGGCGATCTCTGCCGCTTTTCCTATCACGGCTCTGTGACCGAGATGCACTCCGTCAAAAAGTCCTGCCGCAACTGCGGTATAACTGTTCGGAACGGTATCCGTGCCTATAAGTTCAATCGTAAAATCACCCTCAGAAATTCTTGTAGACCGTAAATTCCATTGTTTCTGCGTTCGCAATGCCAAGCCCGATAAAGCCGCCGTCCGAGCCGAAAACACGATGTATTCCGCCGCTTTTTATACAGCCGCCCATAAGCTCTATCTTTAACTTTACGCCGTTTCGGTAAAGCTTTTCTCTGTGTTCGTCAAGCTTCACGGACGGATAATCGGCGAAAACTTTTTCTATCGGGAGAAGATATTTCCCGGCAGAATTTCCGCTGTCGGCGTTCGCCTGCAATTCTTCAAGGCTCACGCAGTCGGAAAGCGAAAATCCGCAGGCGGCAGTCCGCACAAGGCTTGTCATAACTGCGCCGCAGCCGAGCTTTTCACCGATATCATTTATGATAGTGCGGATATAAGTACCTCTTGAGCAGGAAATTTCAAGCGTTCCCTCGTGAGAAGCTTCATCAAAATCCGTCAGCACAAGCTTGTATATCGTGACGGGACGAGCTTCACGCTCGACCTCTATCCCCTTTCGGGCGAGGTCGTAAAGCCGCTTTCCGTTCACAGTCACCGCAGAATACATCGGCGGTATCTGCATTATGTCCCCTCGGAAATCACCGAGCGAAGCTTCAAGCTTTTCAGCCGTCACTTCTTCAGCGCCGCCGAGCTCGGTCATTTTTCCCGAACTGTCCTGCGTGTCGGAAACAAAGCCGAGCCTGAAACCTGCCCGATAGGTCTTGTCGTGGTCGGGGATAATATCGCAGGCTTTCGTTGCCTTTCCGACAAAAACGGGAAGAACTCCCGTTGCCATCGGGTCGAGCGTCCCTGCGTGTCCAAGTCTGCGAAGCCGCAGGATACCCCTCATTTTCGCAATAACGTCAAAAGAAGTGAAGCCCTGCGGCTTGTTTACACAGATCAATCCGTTCAGATCATCATTTTTTCCGCCGATCATTTCTTCTCACCCATTTCCGCAAGAACCCTGCCGACAGCTTCGACTATCTTAGTCTTTGCATCATCGATGCTCGTTTCAAATGAACAGCCTGCCGCCTTTATATGACCGCCGCCGCCGAACTGAGCGCATATTGCCGAAACGTCAATATCCCCTGTCGAACGGAGCGAAGCTTTTATCTTATGCTCCTCCTTCTGACGGATAAAAACGCCGACTTCTATCGTTTCGAGGACAGTCGTAATACCTGCGATGCCCTCGAATTCCTCGGCAGGAAGTCCGGTTCTCTTTATATCATCGAGCGAAACGGAAGCTACCGAGCAGCGTTCATCGAAATAGTATTCCATACTGCCGAGAACGTGCTGTTCAACGGCAATTCTCGCCCTGCTCTTCTGGTCGAACATTCTGCGGTTTATCTTTCCTGCGCCGATGTCGAATTTCATCAGTTCAGCCGCAGCTGCGTGTGTTTCGGAAGTGCAGGAATCGAACTTGAAGCAGCCCGTATCGGTCGCAATGCCCGTGTAAAGGCACTTTGCGATCATAGCGTCACATTCGGTAAGCTTCTGACTGCTCAAAAGCTTGAAAATGACCTGACAAGCCGCCGCTGCATGCGGTTCAACGAGCAGTTTTTTCGCATAGCCCGTGTTCGAGATATGATGATCTATGCAAAGCTCAACCTTGTCGGCATAATGCTCCAGATTTTTTCCGAGGAGCTTCGGGTCGGCAACATCGACCGCAACAACGGTCTTTACCTCAAAATCCTGCGGTCCATAACCCTCATACATAAAGTCATAGCGCTTCGGAAGCTCATCGGAGCAGTAAACATTGGCTTTCTTGCCCATTTTTCGGAGAATTGCACATAGTCCGAAGCCTGAACCTATCGTGTCGCCGTCGGGACTTGCGTGGGTAAGGATATGATAACAGTCGTTTTCACGGAGAAATTCCGCTGCTTCTTCAAAATTTATCTGCAAAACATCACAACCTTTTTATTCGGTCTCGTTATCGGTTTCTTCTGTATCGTTATCTTCGGCAGGAAGAATATCGTGAAGCATCTGTGAGATCTCTGCCGAATGTTCGATAGAATTATCGGGGATAAAATGCAGCTCGGGGCATCTTCTGATATGGAGCTTGTTGGTTATCTCACGGCGGAGCATACCCGAAGCGTTCTGAAGTCCCTTTACGGCATTTTCAGCATCTTCCATTCCGTTGAAGCTGGAGATGAATACCTTGCAGTGCGAGCCGTCGCCCGAAAGCTCAACTCTGACAACGGAAGTCGCCATTGTGTTTACTCTTGGGTCTTTGACACGCTCTCTTATAAGACCTGCGATCTCACGCATTATATCTTCGGAAAGGCGCATATTTTTAAAATTAGGCATATAAACTCCTTTTTTATCTGGAAATTACATCGGGAAAACGCCGACCGAAGCTATCGGTCAGCTTTTCCGAAAAACTTTACATAAGTTATTCTGCCTTGGTTTCTTCCATCATATACGCTTCAAAAATATCTCCGACCTTGACATCGTTGAATTTTTCAAGCGTGATACCGCACTCGTAACCCTCGGCAACTTCCTTAACGTCGTCCTTGAAACGCTTGAGGGAGGACATCTTGTCGTCTGCGATGATGATACCGTCACGGACAACTCTGATCTCGGCATTTCTTGTGATCTTGCCGCTGAGAACATAAGAACCCGAAACTGTACCAACGCCCGTGATCTTGTATACCTGACGGACTTCGACACGTCCAAGACCAACTTCGTGGAACTTAGGCGCAAGCATACCCTTCATAGCGGTCTGGATC
Organism: uncultured Ruminococcus sp.; assembly: GCA_900550695.1. Classification (GTDB taxonomy): domain Bacteria; phylum Bacillota; class Clostridia; order Oscillospirales; family Ruminococcaceae; genus UMGS363. Next base: position 9,682 of record URTF01000033.1, on the reverse strand, counting down.
TCTTCGATCGCATCATAGATGATCCTGTAAAGTCGGATATCAACACCGTCACGCTTTGCATTTTCCTCTGCAACCGGATCAGGACGGACGTTGAAGCCGACAATGATAGCGTTCGATGCGTCTGCGAGCATAACGTCACTCTCGGAAACAGCACCTACGCCGCCGTGAATGACCTTAACGCGAACTTCATCGTTGGAGAGCTTTTCAAGCGACTGACGAACAGCTTCGACAGAACCCTGAACGTCTGCCTTGACGATGATAGGAAGTTCCTTGATCTCGCCCTGCTCGATCTGGCTGAAGAGGTTGTCAAGAGTTACCTTCTGATACTGATTGAACTGCTCCTGCTTTGCTTCGTGCTTACGCTGTTCAACGAGTTCTCTTGCAAGACGCTCATCTTCAACGGCGTTGAATGTGTCACCTGCGGACGGAACTTCCGCAAGACCCGTGATCTCAACAGGACAGGACGGACCTGCTTCATTTACAACTTCGCCCTTGTCGTTGGTCATAACTCTTACTCTGCCGACAGCCGTACCTGCGATGATGATATCGCCAGTGTGGAGAGTACCGTTCTGAACGAGGAGAGTTGCGATAGGACCTCTGCCCTTGTCAAGACGTGCTTCGATAACAGCGCCCTTTGCAAGTCTGTTCGGGTTAGCCTTGTACTCTGCAACTTCGGCAACGAGAAGAACGTTTTCGAGAAGCTCGTCAATGCCCATACCAGTCTTGGCGGAGATAGGAACGCAGATAACATCGCCGCCCCATTCCTCGACAACGAGGTTGTGTTCGGTGAGCTGCTGCTTGATATTTTCAGGGTTTGCACCCGGCTTATCCATCTTGTTGATAGCAACGATTATCGGGATATTCGCTGCCTTTGCGTGGTTGATAGCTTCGATAGTCTGCGGCATGATACCGTCGTCTGCAGCTACAACGAGGATAGCGATATCGGTTACGGACGCACCTCTTGCTCTCATGGAAGTGAAAGCTTCGTGTCCCGGTGTATCGAGGAAGGTGATGTCCTTGCCGTTGTAATTAACTCTGTAAGCACCGATATGCTGTGTGATACCGCCCGCTTCGGTAGCTGTAACGTGAGCGTTTCTGATATGGTCGAGGAGTGAAGTTTTACCGTGGTCAACGTGACCCATTACAACAACGACAGGTGCTCTCTCAACGCCCTCGCCGTCATCATCGGAATCATCGATAAGACGCTCTTCGATAGTAACGATAACTTCCTTTTCTACCTTTGCGCCGAGTTCTTCGGCAACGAGTGAAGCTGTATCAAAGTCGATGACCTGATTGATAGTACACATTTCGCCAAGACCCATGAGCTTCTTGATAACTTCGGTAGCTGTTACCTTAAGTCTTGAAGCAAGCTCGGAAACGACGATCTCATCAGGGATAAGGACTTTGAGCTGCTGCTTTCTTGCTCTTTCGAGTTCAAGTCTGCGGAGCTTATCAGCCTCGGATTCGTGCTTGTTGGAATACTGCTGCTGTTTTCTCTGCTGGGACTTCTGCGTAAGCTTCTGCTTCTTGGAGAAATTGTCCTTGTGTCTGCCGTTCTGAACGGGAGCGATGTTCTCGTACTTTTCGTTGTACTTGTCGATCTCGACATAAGAACCTCTTGTATCTACCTTGTGAAGCTTCTGATCTACTGTATTGCTCGAAGCGTCGGCGAACTTGATATCGAGCTTGGTCTTGTTCTGGTTCTGATCCTTGTTCTGCTGAGGCTTCTGCTCGCTCTTCTTATTCTTGTTCTGCTCGTTGTTTTTAAGAGCCTGCTGTGCGTTGAAGCGGTCAGCCTTGTTCTTCTGCTCGTTCTTGCTGTTCTGAACGGCAGGCTTTGCTTCCTGCTTGACTTCCTGCTTTGGTGCAGGCTTCGGAGCTTCCTGCTTCGGCTGCGGCTTAGGCTGTTCCTGCTTCGGCTGAGGCTTTGGTGCTTCCTGCTTTACGGGTGCGGACTTGACATTTTCCTGCTTGATCTCTGCCTTGGGAGCTTCCTTTTTAACGGGCTTCTTAGCTTCCTGCTTAGGCTGTTCAGCCTTGGGAGCATCTTTCTTTGCAGGCTTCTTTTCCTGTTTTGGCTCTTCTTTCTTTACAGGCTTTGGTTCGTTTCTCTTTGCAAAATAACCGTCAAAGCTTTCCACCTGATTATTCTGTGTGTAATTTTCGAGAATGATATTGAGCTGGTCAGCGGTAAGGCTTGCGGCAGCTTTTTTTACCTCTCCGAATTTATTTTCAACGAAATCGATAAGCTCCTGATTGGAAATACCGAGATCCTTTGCAACATCACTTAATTTCTGTTTGGACTGCGATCTTGTGTTACTCATAGGCTGTATTACCTCCGTTAATTCTTTGTTATGGTATCCTCGCCGATAAGACTTTCAGCCTTTTGGGCGAACCCCTTGTCGCAAACTGCGATAACACCGACTTTTTTCCCTATACCGTGAAAAAAATCATCTATTGTAAGGTTTGTTTTAACTGTTCTGACGCCGTATTTATCGGAAAAGAAGCGAACTTCCTTTTCCGTCTTGGGCGAAATATCCGAAGCGAGAACTATCAGCTCCGCTTTGCCTTTTTCGGCTGATTCTTTGGACATATCGAACCCGAGCGCCATTCTCCCCGATCTTCTGCACATCGAAAGGAGTCCGAAAAGCTTGTTATTCATTTTCCGAAAGCTCCCTTTCCATATTTGCATATACCTCTTCATCGATGCGGCAGGAAAAAGATCTTTCAAGCTTTCTTGCTTTCTTCGCTTTTTCAAGGCACTCGCAGGAGCGGCAGATATAAGCGCCTCTGCCCGATTTTTTACCCGTTGTGTCAAGGCTGATCTCGCCCTCGGGCGATTTTACGATACGGATAAGCTCTTTTTTTGGCTTCATCTCGCCGCAGCCGATGCACATTCTCATGGGTATCTTTTTTACAGCAGGCATATTCTACCTCCGTTTTATCATTCAGTGGGAACTTCGGGCTTTATGTCGATCTTATAATCGGTAAGACGGGCAGCAAGCTTTGCATTCTGACCCTTGTTGCCGATAGCAAGTGAGAGCTGGTTGTTCGGCACGATAACTGTACACTTCTTCTCTTCGCCCTCTTCCTTTGTAACGCTGATGACCTCGGCAGGAGCAAGTGCGTGAGCAACGAATACCGTGATATCCTCATCATAAACGATGATGTCGATCTTTTCGCCGCCGAGTTCTTCAACGACCTTTTCGATTCGGGAGTGCTTTGGACCTATGCAAGCGCCTACAGGGTCAACGTTCGGGTCGGTCGAAGCAACTGCGATCTTGGTTCTTGAACCCGCTTCTCTTGCGATGGATTTTATCTCAACGATGCCGTCATAAATTTCGGGAATTTCAAGCTCAAAAAGACGCTTTACAAGGTCGGGGTGACGGCGTGAGATCTTAACGGCAGGTCGTCTGTCGGGGTTGATGATCTCGCATACATACACCTTGATGATCTGACCCTCTTTGAGGACTTCTCCGGGTATCTGTTCCTTTTTGAGCATATAAACTTCGTGTCCGTCGATCGTGAGTGTGATGTTGCCCGTTGCGGGTTCGATCTTCTGAACGGTAGCGGAAACAGCTTCGTGAACCTTATCCTTGAACTGTCCCATAATTTTGTCACGCTCGAATTCCTTCATATCGTGACGGATAGACTGCTTTGCATACTGAGCTGCGATTCTGCCGAACTTTGAGGGAGAAAGCTTGAAAGGAACTCTCTCGCCGAGCTGTGCGTTCGGGTCGCAGACTGCTCTTGCTTCGTCGATGTTGATCTCGTTGAGGTCGATAGGTTCATCGTCAACAACGGTTCTGAGGACGCATACATCGAATATCTGACGCTCGGGGTCGATGTTTACAACGAAGTCGTCACAATATTCATATTCTTTTCTTACGGCTTTAAGTATTGCCTGGCTGATCTTCTCAGCAAGAACGTCAACAGAGATGTTGTTTTCCTGTGCAAGCAGTTCAAGTGCCTCGAAAAAATCCTTGATAAACTGCTGTTCCTTGTTGATCTCAGGTGCTTTTTTGGTTTTTCTCATTTTTCCTGATTCCTCCTAAATTTATATAAAGGTTTATTCTTCAAAATCATCTCCGAAGAGATCTTCGTCATCGGCAAGCTTCACGAAAGCAGTGTCGGAAAGCTTGATAACTTCCTCTGCTCCGTCCCTTGCAACGGTAACAGTGTCCTTGTCATACGCTTTGAGTGCTGCGATGATCTCCTTTTCGCCGTTCTCATTTTCACGGATAAAGCGAACTCTTATCGGACATTCGAGGAACTTTTGGAAATGCTCCTCCTTTTTGAGCGCACGTCCGATACCCGGCGAGCCTACCTCGAGGATATAGCTCTGTTCGATAGGGTCCTGCTCATCGAGAAGCTTCGACAGCGGACGTGTAACGTTCTCGCAGTCCTCCATACTCGCAAGGTCGTCCTTTCCGTCAATAAAGACACGGAGATACCAATAAGCGCCCTCCTTTTCAAAGACGATGTCCCAGAGCGAAAGTCCCAGCTCTTCAATGATAGGCATTACCATATCATGAACCTTGGCGATAGTATTTCCGCCCTTTCCGCTTTTAGCGTTTTTTCCTGACATTTCATCAATCCCTTCATAGATCAAAAAAGTTTACTGTAAAAACAAAAGGTCGGAAGCTTTCCGACCTTTCTTTATAATGTTACATATATTATAACACATTAAAAGCCGTAATGCAAGCCTTTTTGCAAATTTTAATTAAAAACATAACAAAGCGCCGCACATTGAAGTGCGGCGCTTAAATAAGCGTGTTTGGTTTCTCTCTTAGAATGCGGAGAGGAAGAACATGAGAGCCTTCTTTACATTGCCCTCAACATGGAGTGTGCCCTCTGCAAGAGCCTTGTAAACATCAAGCTTTCCGTCAAGGATCTTGTTAAAGGAATCAGCGTCAACTCTTACATATACATCATAGTCATTGTATCTGTAAGGCTCAACAGCAGGCTTTCCTGCTTCGCTGAGGTAAACATAGAATATCTCACCTTCCGAACCGTTAAGTTCAAAGTTTACAGCGATAGGATACTTAACGAGATCGGTCTTGATAGCAGAGAACTTCTTCTTTGCCTTTGCAAGAGTCGCATCAAAAGGTGAAACCTTAGGAGTCCTGGGCGCTCTCGGAGCTTTTGCCTTGGGAGCTTTTTCTGCTGTCTTTGCGGCAGGCTTTTCAGCCTTTGCTGTTTTAGCGGCTGTCTTCTTTGCAGGCGCTTTCTTTTCGGCAGGCTTCTTCTCTGCAGTTTTCTTTTCAGCCTTTTTCTCAGCAGGCTTCTTTTCTTCTGTATTCTTAGGAGCAGGAGCGGCAGCCTTTGCCTCAGCAGGCTTAACTTCGGCAGGCTTTACCTCCGGCTTTGCTTCAACGGGTTTTGCCTCTGCAACAGTCTTTGCTGCTTCGGTCTTGATAGTTTCAACAGTCTTTGCAGTATCGGTCTTCTTAACTTCGGAAGTGATCTTCTTATCATTGGTTGCCATAATGATTCCTCCATACAATTTCTGATACAAGCGTTTTGTCCGCCGTATAAAAACTTTAAAACTTGAAAAATTGCTTGAACTGCGTTCCCTGCTTTACATATAGTATACTTGGGAACTTTAACTGTGATAATTATATATCTTATTTTCGGAAAAGTCAATATTTTATGAAAATTATCTAAAAAAAGCCTAAAAATTTAGTTAATCCTATCCTTTGATTATAGCAATATGACAGCAAAAATGCATTAACGCACCATTAACTCAGCCTTTAAGCCCTCTTGACTGCCTGTCCATATCCTCAACGACAATATCGTATATCTCGCCGAGCGTTGCGCAGTATTCAAGAACTTTCCACGGCTCGTTGGTGTGGTAGTGTATCTTGATAAGCTCCTCATCGCCCACTGCGAGCAGACTGTCGCCGATAAAATTTTCACGGAAGTATTCGTCGATCTTATCCTCGTCAAGGTCTGTACCCTCGATAAGGAGTTGTGTATCATAGCGGTATTCTATCATTTTTATATAGTATCCTCTCAATCCTTTACGCCGTTGACAAGCTCGTCAAGCATCTTCGGGAGTTCGGTATCCATATTCGCATCGCTGAACTGGCACGTTCCGACAGCCTTGTGTCCGCCGCCGCCGTATTTGAGCATAAGATGTCCGACGTCAACGTTTGATGTTCTGTTAAGTATCGAGTAGCCGACAGCAGCGCTGCAGCCTGCACCGCCCTTGCCGTTTACGATCCAAGCGGAAATGTTCTGCTCGGGATAAAGGCTGTAGATAAGGAATCTGTTGCCCGAATAGATAGGGTCAACCCCTCGGAGGTCGGAGATGATAACGTCCTTTTCAACACGTGTGTGAGCCTTTACCATTTCGATGAACTTCTCGGTCTGCTCGTTGTAAACTTCGATACGCTCCCTGACATCGGGGAGTGCAAGTATCTCCTCCGTGTTCATCGTGCGGCAGCAGTCGATGAGCTTTTCCATAAGCTGATAGTTTGAAATTGTGAAGTTTCTCCATCTTCCAAGACCTGTTCTCGGATCCATAAGGAAGCCGATGAGTATCCAGCCCTCTGGGTGAAGAATTTCTTCCTTTGTAAGGTGTCCGCTGTCAACCTTATCAACAGCTTCCATCATTTCGTCATAGTGCGAGAAACGCTCCTCGCCGCCGTAGTAATCATAGATGATACGTGCGCAGGAAGGTGTAAGTCTGCTTTCACCAACGAATTTTCCCTCGAGCTGATTTCTCTCAAATTCGCTGGAATGGTGGTCGAACCAAAGTCCGCAGCCCTCAACGAACGGAACGTTTGCAAGGCAATCGTCCTTTGTGATCTCAACAAGTCCGTCCTGAAGATCCTTCGGGTGAACGAACTTCCAGCAGTCTATGACTCCTACGTCCTTGAGCAATGCTCCGCAGGCAAGGCCGTCAAAATCCGAGCGTGTAACCAATCTCATATATTCAACTCTCCTTAAAAATATTCTAAAGATGAAAAAATTTTCCATAGTGTTTCTATAATAAAAATATTATATTACATTTCTGCGGTTTTTTCAAGATTTTACAATAAATTTATCAAAAGTTTGTGCAATAAGACGATAATGAGCAAAATTTTTCGTCAAGTTCAGCAATCATATTTTCTATGTACCGCTGTCAGAGCCTCTCCCCATACGCTGATAAGCTTTTCGAGCGAAAAAGCCGCATTCGCAGGACTTGTCGATGGCATAACGTCCGCCATATCGAAAAGCGAGCTGTCCTGATACTTCCGAAAGAATTTCTCTGCCGTTTTTCCGTTCAGAATTATCCGTTCGACTTGCGAATCCCCGATAATTTCACTCAAATTTGCAGGAATGACATTCTTTATGCTGCTGTCGCTCGAACCGACTATATCGCAGCTGTAAATAACATCGTAAAGCGCAATATTATGCCGTTCGAGCAGGGCTTTTTTCTGCGTGATATCGGTCGGAACAGCTTCACCGTAAACAGCGGCAAGCATTTTCCAGAAACGGTTCTGTGGGTGTCCGTAGAAAAAGCCGTCCTCCCTTGACTTCACGGACGGAAAGCTGCCGAGAATGAGTATTTTCGACCTTTCGCTGTAAAACGGAGGAAAACCGTGTTCGATATGCTGATATTCATTTTGTTTCATCTTTCCGACCTGCTCTCCAGATTTTTTATTGTATAACATAAAATCAAACTTCTTATCCAACTGCTTGACAAACAGAAAGCGTTATGCTATAATTATCACAACGAACAAGACTTATCTTGTTTAATAGGGGTTACGAATCCGTCCAAAATCGTTTTAATAGGGGTTACGAATCCGTCTAAAATCGTTTTAATAGCTAAAAGACCGTTCATACGGTCTTTTTGTTTACTATGAGGTAAAAATGTTTACTTGGAAAATCAGATCTTATTCAGATCTATATTTTGTCCTCTGCCAAAACAGAGGACATCAGCTTGTCGAAAAAGTATATTGCATTTATGCAGATTGACGAAAAAAGATTTTATGACTTGATCGTTAAAAGGAAACCCACTATTCATATCCCGTCGTCAATAAACGTTAGTCGCTTTGCTCCTAACGTTTATTTGCCGAGGATAGTTGTTCCGAACATAAAGAATAAGCGAAATTCTTTCAGAATTAACGTAAACTTTATTTTTTATTGACTCACAATGTATAACAAAAAAATCGGCGGAGTTCTTTCCGCCGATGATTTTTATGCATTCGGATTGACGATCTGTCGCCAGTCGAGGTCGCCTCTTTCGAGTGCGTGTATAAGTGCTTCCGCCGTAGCAATATTCGTTGCAACGGGGATATTGTGTACGTCACAAAGTCTTAAGAGATTCATTTCATTCGGTTCATGCGGTTTGGGGGAAAGCGGATCACGGAAAAACAGCAGCAGGTCGATCTCATTGCAGGAAATTCTTGCGCAGATCTGCTGGTCGCCGCCCTGAGCACCGCTGAGGTAGCTTTTTATATTAAGTCCTGTTGCCTGAGCAACCATCTTTCCTGTTGTTCCTGTTGCACAAATATTATGTTTTGAGAGAATTCCGCAGTATGCAATGCAGAATTGTACAAGTAATTCTTTTTTTGAGTCATGTGCAATAAGTGCGATATTCATTGGACGATACTCCCCTTCTTTATGTATTTTTATATTCCGTTATGATGCATTTTTACCCCTTACTGGAGCAGCATTTTGAAGCTTAAAGGAACGTCCTCACCCTTGATGCGGCGTGATATGGCATCGAATGCCTTGAACGCATTTGAACCCGACGGAAGAGGTATTCCCTTGCCCGTGGAGATAACGACCGCATCATCGTTCGGGATAACGCCGATGAGCTGGACGCCTACGGTATCGATGATATCGTCAAGGTCCTTTACGATATCCGACTGGAATATCTCGGGGTCTACTTTGTTGATGATAAGACGCTGTTTCTTATTTCCGCGCTTATAGAACTCGTCGGACATTGCACGGGCGTCACGAACGCAGATCGGATCGGGCGTTGTGTTGATGAGGATAAGGTCGGACTGTTCAACAACGTCGAAAACGCTTTCATTCGTACCTGCGGAGGTATCAACGATTATGTACTCATAATATTTTCTCATTTCCTCGCAGATGCGCTTGATCGTTGCTGCATCGACCTTGGAGAACGGGTCTTCGGGAGCGCAAACGAGGCTGAGGTTTGAAGCGATCTTAACGGGCGTGGTAGCCTGATAAACATCGACCTGACCCGAAATTACCGAGCCGAGGTCATATTTTACGTCGTCCTTTACGCCGAGCATGATATCAAGGCAGCGAAGTCCGAAGTCAAGTTCTATGATAAGGGTCCTGTGACCCTGTTTTGCAAGAGCGAAGCCAAGTTCGGCACAGATCGAGGATTTGCCCGTACCGCCTTTACCTGATGTTATAGCAATGATCTTGGACATATAAAACACCTTCCTGTAACAAAGAAAATAGTTCCGCAGCTCAGTATTACCGCATACGGATTTCAATTATTTATATTGTACCACACTTTTAGTAAAACTCCAAGTGTTTTTTTATTAATCTGCACATTTTTGTCAAGTTAGCTTGTATTTTATTAACTCTTTTGTGAGTTTTGCACATAAAATGAGCGCACAAACCATATTGAAAAATACGGTCTGTGCGCTTTGTTTGGTATTATACTAAACACCATTTAAAATTTGGAAAAAATCAAGCCGACAATCTTGAA
>URTF01000032.1 GCA_900550695.1 uncultured Ruminococcus sp. | reverse complement strand
GCGTTTAGCACCGACGGGATATGAATGGCGGTTCCTCTTTTAGCATCAAGCCATAAAATTCTTTTTCGTCAATCTGCATAAATACAACATATATTTTATTGGTGTTTAATTCACATCAAAACGTTCACGGCTTATTTGCACGTTGAAATACAACGGCAGCACCGCATATTGATATTGACAGCTTCGGGTTTATACTATATAATAATTTATGGAAAAAGAAAGCCGAAAGGAATAAGAAAAATGAACGCAGACGGTATCATATTTGATGTTGACGGAACGCTCTGGGACAGCTCAAAGGGCGTTGCCGATTCGTGGAATGAAGCGCTTGCACAAAATAATATTGACGTAAGAATAACGCAGGCTGACATACAGGGCATAATGGGTCTGACAATGGACGTTATCGCCGATAAATTTTTCGGAAAATATCCGCAGAAACGCCGCATGGAGATAATGGAGCTTTGCGCTTCGCACGAAAATGATTATCTCGCCGAACACGGCGGCGAAATTTACGACAAAGCCGAGGAGACCTTTGCATATCTCAGAGAGCGCTGCCCCCTTTTCATCGTCAGCAATTGTCAGCAGGGCTATATCGAGTGCTTTCTGAAGCATTACAAGCTCGAAAAATACTTCACCGACCATTTATGCTGGGGCGATGATCTCTTTAAAAAAGGCGATAACATCAAGCTTATTATTGAACGGAACGGACTTAAAAATGCAGTCTATGTCGGAGATACTCAGGGCGACTGCGACAGTGCATATTACGCAGGCGCAAAATTTATCCATGCGGCTTACGGCTTCGGCTCTGCCGACCGCTTTGATGCAAGTATCGAAAGCCTTTCTTCGCTTGTAAAATTATTTTGATGTATGAAAGTTTACTGAAACTTTCGGCTTCACCCTTGACTTGGACGAAAAAATGACTTAAAATTTTATAATAGTATATTTTAAATCATAGGAGAAAGCTATGCCCGAAGAAAAAAACAATGAAATAAAAAATGATGAAAACGGCGAAAAGACCGAGGTGAGCGGAAAGGTCTCCGTCCTCGAAAATATGCGCCGTATAAATGAAAAACAGCACCGGGAGGAGCTTGAAGCCGAAGCGGAGCGTGAAAAAGAACGTGCCGAAAAGGAACGTCTTGAACGTGAACGCTACGAGAAAAAACTCGAACGTGACCGTATCGAGCTTATGAAGCTCAAACAAGGCATCATCTCCGATGAGGATATCCCTCACGAAGCCGAACCCGTAAAGGAATACACCGCTTGGGAGAAGATAGGAAACTTTTTCTACCACAACAAAATGCCGCTTATCGTCGGCGCAGTGATAGTCCTGCTTACGGTCTTTCTCATAAGGGACGTTGTTACCAATAAAAAGCCCGATGTTTCAATAATGATAATGGCGTCTGACTCGGAACTCGACTTCCGCACGGGTGATATCGAAAAGCTGCTTGAACCCTACTGCGAGGACTTCAACGGCGACGGCGAGGTATATGTCCGTGTCAGCTATCTGCCTGCGGTCTACAGTGACGATAACCTCGATGCTTACTTCAACCAGTCGGCACAGACAAAGCTTATGGCGGAGTTCCAGAGCGGCGATTCCATCATCGTCATTGCCGACGCCGATACCTGCCATACGGTCGGCATTGACACTGTGAGCGAGAACGGCAATCCCGTTGACCCGATACTTGTTGATATGCGCACGATATATCCCGATGATGAAAACTGCATCGAGCTTGGCTATATGCTCTCGGGAACAGACTTCGCCGAGGATATAAAGTACACAGCAATGTCCGACAGCCTTTTCATCGGTTTCAGACTCCCCCGTGAAGCTCTCGGCGTAAATATGGAAAAGTTCACGGCAAACTACAACAACGCCTTAAAGCTTTGGGATAATTACCTCAACAAGACCGAAGCTGTTCACGATGAAAATGTAAAATATCACAGCGAGCAGAATTGATTTCGATTTACTTTAAGTATAATTCGGCTCATAAATCACTTAATGTAATCACATATATCAAACAAATCGTATAGAGCATCGAAAAATATACAAAACGTAAACTATATAAGAAAAGGAAAGGGGTACGGCTATGGCAGGCTTCAATAAAAGCATAAACCTTGACCCTTCAATGGTCGGCGGAATGAACCTCGATCAGAAGAGGGAGTGTATGTCCGAGATAGAGCGCAGAAGAAAAGCAGCGTGGAAATTTTCCTGCATTTTCAGCATTGCGCTTATGTTATATATCTTCATTTATGACCTGCTCTCGGTAATGTATTCGCTCAAAACGATGCAGAAGGTCCCGCAGATAAGCGGCTTTATGTATCTTGTGCCGATAATAGTTATGCTGCCGTCATTCTTTGCCCATTCGATGAACGGAAAATGGGTGCTGGCTTCAGTGCTTGCGTTTATGATCTCCGCTTTGGGCGTTATTGTCACGGGTGCATGGCTCAACATCATCGCCGCACCGTTCCTTATCGCAGGTGCAGTGTTCTGGTACAGAGTTTCAAACTGCTGTGAAATGTATGAAATGCTCTCAAAGCAGGAGGGCTTCCCCGAGTTTTACAGCTTTGAACACGGCGCAGCTATGGCTAAAGAAATAATCGAGCGCAACAGCAAGCAGGACAAGGAGCTTTCGCCGCTCACAAAGGTCGCTATTGAGCTTCACAATGCTTCAAAGACTGCCGAGGAAGATCAAAAAAATATCCCCGAGGGCGAAGATGCCGACGGGGAATAATGTATTATACTAAGCAACAACGTTCACGATGCTGCCGACGGGGTCTTTATCAAGCCTGATATCGCCGACAGTGTATTTTGCACTGTTGTCAGCCTTTGTGACCGTGTGCGTAACGCCGCCCGAAACGTAGCTTCGTCCACATTCGGGGCATATCGCACGGTTTATCGTGACGGTCTGATATGCTATCTTCTGACCGTTCTGTTCAGCCTGAGTTTTGTTTCGTGCAACGTGTTCATTTTCGTGAGAACGGACTGCGGAATAAGCCGCTGACGGGTCGATGTGAGAAGCGGTCTGGAACGAAACGCCCGAATCGTCCGACTGATCCCGATAACGTCTGTTTTTGCAGGTCTGACACTCGAATGAATCGAAGCGCCGCTTCATATCGGCGGTCTTTTCATCGTTTTCCTTATCGTCCGAGTTCTTTTCAAGCTTGGAAAGCTCGGTCTTGTACTTGGTAAGCTCGATCTTAAGCTTTGACTTTTCGGCGGTCTGCTTTGCGGAAAGCTTTTCAAGCTCCTGCTCGTCATTGCTTATCAGGCTTTCGAGAGCATTTCGGCGGATACGGGAGGACATTCCCTCGCTGCTTTCAAAGGTGCTGTTAGTGTTGGTATTTATTGATATTGACGGGATAGATGGCATAGCTCACACCTCCTTGACATACCTGTTTTAGAATAGTATATCATTTTCGGTCAAGTCTTTCAATTAGCAGATTTAACATTTTTATGTACAAAATATCATTTATTTTTTATAAGAGGAATTAATATGGAAAGAAAAATTTTAGCACCCGGAACGCTTATCTCTCCGCTGCCTGCGGTAATGGTGAGCTGCGGAGATATGCATAAAGCGAACGTCCTCACCTGCGCATGGACAGGCGTTATAAACACAAAGCCGCCGATAGTTTACATCTCGGTTCGCCCCTCACGCCATTCTCACGCTATAATAAAGGAAACGGGCGAGTTCGTCATAAACCTTACGACCTCAAAGCTCGTCCGTGAAACGGACTTTGTAGGCGTCCGCAGCGGCAGGGATACGGACAAGATAAAGCAGTGCAGCCTTACGCTTGAAGAATCGTCCGTTGTCAAAGCACCCGTTATCGCAGAAAGTCCTCTTTCGCTCGAATGTAAGGTGCGTGAGGTCAGAAGCTACGGCACTCATGATATGTTTATCGCAGACGTTGTCGCAATTTCCGCAGATGAGCGCTATATCGACAGCAAGGGCAAGATAAATCTCCAGCAGGCAGGACTTCTCGCATATTCCCACGGCGAATATTTCTCGATAGGAAGAAAACTCGGCGAATTCGGCTTTTCCGTGGCGAAAAAGGCAAAAAACAAGTCCTATAACCGAAATATCAGAAAGGACGGCGGAAAACAATGAGCGGACCGAAAGTTCCGAAGAAAGACGTTCAGCGCCTCGACAAATTCCTCTCGGCACAGCTCGGCATAACACGCTCCGAGGCGAAGGAACTCATAAAGCGCAGGGTCGTAACGGTCGGCGGCACGGTCGCAAAGCTTTTCGATATGAAGATCGCCCCCGAAAAAGACACCGTCTGCTCCGAGGGAAAGGAAGTAACCTACCGCAAGCACATATATATAATGATGAACAAGCCGCAGGGCGTTGTATGCTCGACAAGGGACGGCGAATCGAAGACAGTTCTCGAACTTCTCCCCGACAGCATACGCCGTGAGGGGCTTTTCCCGGCAGGACGGCTCGACAAGGACACAGAGGGCTTCGTATTCATCACCGATGACGGCGTTCTTGCGCACAATATCCTGTCCCCGAAGCATCACGTTGACAAAACCTATTTCGCCAAGCTCGAAAGCCCTGCGACAGAGGACGATATAAAAGCCTTTGAAGAGGGTCTTGCGATAGACGGCGGCGATGTCTGCCTGCCTGCAAAGCTTGAGATACTCACCGATCCGCACGAAGTCCTCATAACCATCAGCGAGGGTATGTACCACCAGATAAAGCGTATGGCACAGGCTCGCAACAACAAGGTATTGTATTTAAAGCGCATTTCGATAGGCGGCGTCAAGCTTGACGAAAGCCTCGCTCTCGGTGAGTGGAGAGAAATGTTGCACAAAGAAACCGAAAATATTTAGATATTATTTTATCTTGAAATTGCCAGTAACTTACAAATATTTGCTTTTTCGTCAAACTAAATAAATAAGTTTTTATAAGTTTAGTTAATAAGTGACTTGAAATTTACTCCCCACTTTTGGTATTATATTAATAGAGCCGAGTACGCTCGGCAGACAATTTAAATGTAGGAGGTCCTATTAACATGGCAAGTTTGTCACTTCGTTCAATTTATAAGAAATACCCCGGCGGTGTTGTTGCCGTTTCAGATGTTAACCTTGAGATCAAAGATAAGGAATTCATCATCCTCGTTGGTCCTTCCGGCTGCGGTAAGTCCACTACTCTCCGTATGATCGCAGGACTTGAAGAAATCTCCGAAGGTGAGCTTTATATCGGAGACCGTCTTGTAAACGACGTTGCTCCTAAGGACAGAGATATTGCGATGGTTTTCCAGAACTACGCCCTTTATCCTCATATGACAGTATTCGAGAATATGGCATTCGGTCTTAAGCTCCGTAAGGTTCCTAAGGACGAGATCAGCCGTAAGGTTGAAGAAGCTGCCCGCAGCCTCGATATCTCCCACCTCCTCGACAGAAAGCCGAAGGCTCTCTCCGGCGGTCAGCGTCAGCGTGTTGCGCTCGGTCGTGCTATCGTTCGTGAACCTCAGGTCTTCCTCCTCGACGAGCCTCTTTCCAACCTCGATGCAAAGCTCCGTGCACAGATGAGAACCGAGATCTCCAAGCTCCACCAGAAGCTCGGTACTACATTTATCTATGTAACTCATGACCAGACAGAAGCTATGACAATGGGTGACCGTATCGTTGTTATGAAGGACGGTTTCATTCAGCAGGTAGATTCTCCTCAGAACCTCTACTCCAACCCTGTTAACCTCTTCGTTGCAGGATTCATGGGTTCACCTCAGATGAACTTTGTTGATGCTGTTCTCAGAAAGATCGAAGGCAAGTACACAATCGAATTCGGTTCTGAAGACACCAAGACTTCCAGAGGCGTTAAGTACTATGTTGAGCTTCCTGAATCAAAGGTTAACGAGAATGATCTCTCCAACTATGTTGATAAGGAGATCATTATGGGTATCCGTCCTGAGAATATCCACGATGAAGAAATGTTCATCTCTTCCGCTAAGACAGGTATCATCGATGCTGACGTTGAGATCACAGAAATGATGGGCGCAGAAGTTTACCTCTACCTCACCTGTCAGGGTATCTCCCTCACAGCAAGAGTTGACCCAAGATCAACTGCCCGTCCTCAGGATACTATCAAGGTTGCTCTCGATCCTAACAAGGTTCACATCTTTGATAAGGAAACAGAAAAGACAATTGTTAACTGATTGCTTTTTAAGTAAACATTATAGCTGCCATACATTCCGTGTGGCAGCTTTTTTGTGCTTTTTTGCATAAATTCGGCAGAAAATATGCGATAATAATTGATTTTTGTAATTTCTTGTGTTATAATTGTTTTAGAGGTGACCTTAAGTGTTATGTGAGAAACCCTTGCACAAAATGCGGCTGATTTTGAATGTGCATTAAAGTCGGATTTTTCATAATGCGAGCGGTTCGGAAAATTTTGCTCGGAACATTGTCATCGTTCAGATTTCGGTGGGAATGTTTCTGAAAAGGAATGCATCGGTACTGAACGTGAATTTTATACTAAGCACCATTTAGAATTCGGAAAAAATCAAGCCGACAATCCTGCAGCCGTTTAAAACAGGTTTATATGTGATCTCGGCGCAGATTTTTCCTGTATTTTACCGGTGTTTGATATTATACATATTAATCAAAGGAAGTATAGCTATGTCCAAAAATTATGACGTTATTATTGCAGGAACGGGCGCAGGCGGTCTGTATTCCGCTTTGAACCTGCCCCAAGATCTGAAAATACTGCTTATCACAAAAAGAGAAATGATACTCTGCAACTCCGCACTCGCTCAGGGCGGTATTGCCGCTGTATATAAGCCCGTTGACGACAATATCCAGCTCCATACAAAGGATACCCTTATCGCAGGCGGATATAAGAACAATCCCGATTCGCTCAAGATCCTTGTTACAGAAGCCGCTCACGAGATCGAAGAGATCATCGGCTATGGCGTTGACTTCGACAAGGACGAGAACGGCAACTATCATAAGACCCTCGAAGGCGGACACTGCCGTCACAGGATCTTCCACCACCGTGATTCGACCGGTTTTGAGATAACCTCAAAGCTTCAGGAGGCTGTTAAAAAGTCGCCTAATATCGACATTCTCGAGAATGCTCTCCTCTGCGAACTGAAAAAGACGGGAACGGGCTTCTCCGCCGATATCTGCGTGAACGATGAACATTCGACCTATAACGCCCGTTACGTTATCCTTGCAACGGGCGGCATCGGCAGAATTTACGAATACACCACGAACTCCGCTATAGCAACGGGTGACGGCATCACCGCCGCTTACGAAATGGGCGCAAACATCAAGAACCTCTCGCTCATTCAGTTCCACCCGACCGCCTTCAACAACAAGCACACAAGAGAGTGCTTCCTCATTTCCGAAGCTGTCCGTGGCGAGGGTGCTTACCTCCTCAACTGCGACGGCGAACGCTTTATGCAGAACTATGACGAGCGTCTGGAGCTTGCCCCCCGTGACGTTGTTTCGCACTCGATAATCAGCGAGGCAAGAAGAACGAATTCGGACGATTTCTACCTTGATATCTCGTACAAAGACCCCGAGTTCATAAAAGCTCGTTTCCCGATGATATATAAGTACCTGCTTGAACAGGGCATCGATATGACGACCGACCGTATCCCGATCTACCCCTGCCAGCACTACCTGATGGGCGGCATCAACGTAAATACCCACGCTCAGACAACTGTCGACGGACTTTATGCTGTCGGCGAATGTTCCCATACGGGCGTTCACGGCAATAACCGCCTTGCTTCAAACTCTCTGCTTGAAGCACTCGTTTTCGGCAGACAGGCAGCTATCTCCATTGCGGAAAAGATGCAGGAAAATGCAGGCGTTCCGCTCGAAAACCTCGAAACTGCCGAGTTCGATATCGACCCGAACGCTCCCGAGATACCGTCGGGCATCCGCACCGAGATCAGACATATCATGCAGAAGTCGTACTTCGTTATCCCGAATATGCAGGAGGCTCTCAAAGGCTTCGAGCGTGTTTCCGAGCTTAAAAATATGCTCACAGAGGGCAATTTCAAGGTTGACAGAAACTATGTCGAAGCTAAGTCGATCGCAACAATGGCTTATCTTATCCTTAAAGAAGTCATCTGACGGAAAATGTCGGAATTTAATTCATGGAAGCCCTAAAAATGAACGGAATTTTATAATTTCTATGGGATTTAATTATGCTTTTGTGAAATTTACAATTGAGAAATAATTTGTTCACAGAAATTTATATATTATATCTCGATATTTGCTATAATTAGTTATAAGTAGTATTATGTTTTTAAATGGTACATTAATATATTCTTTTTTTCAGAATAGATCGAAAAAACGATAGGAGGAAATAATTATGTCACTTGGAAAGGTTCTGGTCGTTGATGACGATAACAATATCTGCGAGCTTTTGAAACTCTATCTCGAAAAGGAAGGCTACGGCGTTATCGTTGCTCACGACGGCGATGAGGCGCTTATCAAATTCAATGCCCTCAAACCCGATGTTATCCTTCTCGATATTATGCTCCCGGAGCTTGACGGCTGGCAGGTCTGCCGTGAGATACGCAAAAAGTCCAATGTCCCGATCATAATGATAACAGCCAAGAGCGAAACCTTTGATAAGGTACTCGGTCTTGAACTCGGCGCAGATGACTATATCGTCAAGCCGTTCGATACAAAGGAAGTTATCGCAAGGATCAAGGCAATTTCAAGACGTATCGGTCAGGGCAGCACCGAGACCGAGGTAAAGGAAGTCCGCTATGACAAGCTCGTTGTCAATATGACAAGATATGAGCTTCGTGTTGACGGAAAGGTAATGGATACACCTCCGAAGGAGCTTGAACTCCTCTTCTACCTCGCTTCCAACCCGAACCGTGTTTATACAAGAGATCAGCTTCTTGACGAAGTATGGGGATTCGAGTATTACGGCGACTCCCGTACTATCGACGTTCACATTAAGCGTCTTCGTGAAAAGCTTGAAAATGTTTCGGACAAATGGGCGCTCAAGACAGTCTGGGGCGTAGGCTACAAGTTCGAGGCAGAGGAAGAAAATGCGTAAAAGCGTATTCTCCGAGTTTTTTACCCTGTGCGCTGCAATAATTTCCGCTGCGATCGTCTGCGTTGCGGTAGTCCTTATAATCATTTCTTCCGAGTTTTATAAAAACGATAAGAAAAATTTTCTCGTTGCCAATGCCGATACTGTTATGGCTGTAACGAAGCTTTCTATCGACTCGGTCGGTGATATCGACACTGATTATCTTAACAATATCTATCTGAACGTGACCGATACAACGGAGATAGTTTTCACATTAACAGATTCAAACGGCGTTGCTTTGGTTTGCTCCGAAGCACCGCCGTGTTCTCATACAGGGAGAAAAATCGGAGAAAATATCCTTAACAAGGTCGGCGACGAGGGCTTTTTTGAACTTTCAAGCCTTGAACATTTCTATCCGAGTACGGTTTTCAACCTTGTTTACAAATTTCAGGCAGCAGGAAAACAGTATTATCTTTTCTCAAAGCTTTCCGATACGCCTCTCCAGCAGTATCTTACAAAGCTCATAGTTGCGCTCGCAATAGCATCATCAGCAGTGCTTGTGCTTGTGTTCGTTGCCATCTATGCGGCGGTCAAGCATCTTATGACACCCGTAAAGGAAATGACGCTTGCGGCAAAGCGATTCGGAAACGGTGACTTCTCCGAAAAGCTTTATGTCCCCGAGGATAACGAGTTCGGATTCCTCGCAAATGCGCTCAATGAAATGGCAAGCTCACTTGAAGCCACCGAGGAAAACCGTAAGAGCTTTATTTCAAACGTTTCGCACGAGCTTCGCACACCGATGACGACTATCGGCGGTTTCGTCGACGGAATACTTGACGGAACTATACCGAAAGCAAAGCATAACTATTACCTTCATATCGTTTCGGAGGAAGTCGGCAGACTTGCAAGGCTTGTAAAATCGATGCTCAACATCTCCAAATATGAGGCGGGCGAAATGGAAATGAAGAAGGATACCTTCGACCTTATGCCGCTGCTCGTCAAGGTACTGCTTATGTTTGAAACACGCATCGATGATAAACACGTTGAGATACGAGGCATCGAACACGGAAGATTTATGGTCAGCGCCGACAAAGACCTTATGCAGCAGGTTTTATATAACCTCGTCGAAAATGCCGTAAAATTCGTCAACGACGGCGGATATATTGAGTTCGCCTTTGAAAATAAGGACGGCGCATCGGTAATGCGCATACGCAACAGCGGCGAAGGTCTTAAAGCGAACGAGATATCCAAGGTCTTTGACCGTTTCTATAAAGCAGATGCTTCAAGAGGCATCGACAAAACGGGTGTTGGTCTGGGACTTTCCATTGTTCGCTCGATAATAAAACTCCATGACGGAAAAATTCTCGTCCGCAGCGAACCCAACAGCTTTGTTGAATTTGAAATAACGATCTAAAAGTTTCGCCGTACAATTACAAGCTATGTGATGTCTGTAACTGTGCGGCTTCTTTTATAAAGGAGGTATATTGTGGATAATTTTGACGAAAACACTCCGAACACGGAAAACACACAGCCTTTGCAGGAAAACACCGCAGACAAACCCGCTTCGCCCGAAACGGTGAGCGAGCCGACCCTGCACGAAAATACACCTGATGATACAGCTTCACCCGAAGCTTTTGCATCTCAGCCAAATCCCGAGCCGTCGGCTTTTGCACAGCCGAATATCGGACAGCCAAACTATGGTCAGCCGCAGTACAACTGGGTACCACCGCAAAACCAAGACGCGGCACAGCCGTATCAGAACACGGCTCAAGATCGGCAAACTCCTCCGCCGCCGTACCGGTACGGCACATATCCGCCGCCGAACAACGGCTGTCAGAACGGTTACCCCAACGGCTATTATGCTCCGAACTACGGCTGCAGAGCTATGCCGCAGGGACAGTATGCACAGCCCGAGCAGCCGAACGCACCTCAGAACGTTCAGCCGCAGAAAAAGCGTCTTTCCGCCGTCTGGACAGCTGCGATCGTATCTCTTATCGCAGTAATGTTCGTGACGATAGTTATTCTGTCGGTCATTGTTGCAAAGAAAGCTGCCGCTCTTGATAAGACGAAAAGCGAAAGCTCGTTCAGCTCACTCGAAACACAGACCGCAAGCGACAGGGATAAGGACTCAAAGCGTGTCCGGATAACTCTCCCCACATCGCCCCGTCCCGTCCTCGAAGCGAAATTTTACGCCGATGAAGAAACGGGGCTGCTCACAACGGAGGGCGTTGCGCAGAAAGTTATGCAGTCGCAGGTACTTATCGGAGTTTATGCCGACACGCCGTATAAAATGACCTCGCTCGGCTCGGGAATAATCATCTCGACCGACGGATATATCCTCACCAATGCACACGTTGTCGATGAAGAGGCGCAGTTCAAGGCACAGCTCAACGATGGCAGACAGTTTGAAGCGAAGCTTGTCGGCATAGACCGCAAGCAGGATCTGGCAGTGGTAAAGATAGAAGCCGATGACCTTGTTTCGGCTGAAATAGGAAACTCGGACGAAGTTATACTCGGTGAACAGGTCGCAGTTATCGGTGCAGGCGGAAGCCTTGAAAATTCCATAACATTCGGCTATGTCAGCGCCCTTGGCAGAGAGATCGAAACCGATTATTCATCAAGCGGAACGCTCCGCTGCATACAGACCGATGCCGCACTCAACCCCGGAAATTCGGGCGGCGCACTCGTAAATATGTACGGTCAGGTAATAGGCATCTCGGTCGGCGGACTTGATCACGTTGTATATGACGGGATAGGCTTTGCGATAGAGATAAACGACGCAGTTCCCGTTGCCGAAGCGCTCATCGAAAACGGCTACGTCCCCGGAAGAGCAAAGCTCGGTGTAGTATTCATAGCAATGGACAGCGCAACGGCAGAAAGTCTTGGCGTTGTGGAGGGGATATGCGTAATGAGCGTAGACCCGACCTGCGATATTGCAACAAAAGACTTACAGCCGTATGATATTATCACGGAAATAGACGGCAAACCCGTAAAAGACCTCGATTCGGTGATGGAAGTCCTTGACGACAAGATCGCAGGCGAAGAAGTCACATTGACAGTCTACCGCAAGACGGTCACAGAAGAGGTTATCACGTTCGAGATCACGGCGAAACTGGAACAAAAGATAGATTAATGCATAATGCTTAATGCGTAATGCGTAATTATATTTTTCCGCAAAATACTGTAAAATCGTAGGGGCGGATTCAATATCCGCCCGTCAAAAACCTTGTATTTTAGGTAAATTCTCCGTAGGGGACGGGTTTCCCGTCCCGAATCGCGAAGCGATTTTTCGGCATACAAAATTTATTTTTCGCAAATAACAAGAACCTGTTTTCAAAGAATCAGAATCTTTGAAAACAGGTTCTTGTTTATTATGGAACGCCTTGCGGCACGGGACGGGTGACCCGTCCCCTACAGAAAATCCGCCGTAATTTCGTGATTTGTGACCAATATGCGAAGCAAAATAATTACGCATTACGCATTACGAATTACGCATTATCTAAGCTTTGCTCCGTTCGGAACGTCCTTGTCGATGAAAATTACCCTTGCATCTTCACCGACATCAGCGGCAACGATCATTCCCTCGCTCTCTACGCCGCAGAGCTTAGCAGGCGAGAGGTTTGCTACTACGATAACTTTCTTTCCGATAAGATCCTCGGGCTGATACCATTTTGCGATGCCCGAAACTACCTGTCTGCCGCCCATTCCGTCATCGAGCTGAAGTTTGAGGAGCTTCTTAGCCTTCGGAACTTTCTCACATTCCTTAACTTCCGCAACTCGGAGGTCTACCTTTCCGAAATCGTCAATTGAAATGATATCGGAGAGAGGAACGACATTTGAAGCTTCTTCCTCAGCAGGAGCGTTGGACTTGATAAGAGTATTGAGTTCGTCAATTTCCTTTTCAACGTCAATTCTCGGGAAGAGGAGATCGCCCTTCTTTACGGTAACATTTGCAGGGAGAACGCCGAACCTGCCGAGGTTCTCATACTTTACATCGTCCTCGGAAGCGCCGATCTGCTCCCAAACCTTTGGCATTGTTGCAGGCATAAACGGAGCGAGAACTGCGGAGATGATCCTTATTGTATCGAGCAGATTGTAAAGAACAGCCGCAAGTCTTGGCTTGTTTGCTTCGTCCTTTGCAAGGATCCAAGGTGTGGTTTCGTCAATGTACTTGTTTGAGCGTGAAACTACCTTGAAAATTGCGATAAGTGCGTCCTGAAGTCTTGTGTTTTCAACGCAGTCATCGACCTTTGCAAGGAGCGATGTTGCTTCGGCGATAAGCTCATCGTCAAATTCGCCGCTCTGCTTTTCGGTCGGAAGTGTGCCGTCAAAATATTTGAGCGTCATTGCAACGGTTCTCGAAACGAGGTTTCCAAGTCCGTTCGCAAGGTCGGAGTTGATGCGGTTTATCATTATCTCGTTGGAGAATGCGCTGTCTGCGCCGAGAGCCATTTCACGCATAATGTGGTAACGGATAGCGTCTGCGCCGTAGCGTTCGCTCAAAACGAACGGGTCAACGACATTGCCGAGCGATTTGCTCATCTTCTGTCCGTTGAAAGTTATCCAGCCATGAACCGCAAGGTGCTTCGGGAGCGGCAGGTCGAGTGCCATAAGCATTGCGGGCCAGATGATAGCGTGGAAACGCATGATATCCTTTGCGACCATGTGGACATCGGCAGGCCAATACTTGTCATAGTCGTTGTGTGCGCTGTTCTGATAGCCGAGAGCTGTAATATAGTTGGAAAGTGCGTCTATCCAAACATAAATAACGTGGTTCGGGTCGAAAGTTATCGGGATACCCCACTTGAAGCTCGTTCTCGAAACGCAGAGATCTTCAAGACCCGGCTTGATGAAGTTGTTTACAAGCTCGGTAGCTCTTGTCTTTGGGCGGAGGTAGTCTGTTTCTGTGAGAAGCTTCTCGATGCGGTCTGCAAACGGCGACATTTTGAAGAAGTAAGCCTCTTCCTTAGCTT
The DNA here is from genome assembly GCA_900550695.1 of uncultured Ruminococcus sp. GTDB lineage: Bacteria > Bacillota > Clostridia > Oscillospirales > Ruminococcaceae > UMGS363. The sequence goes on along the minus strand of URTF01000032.1, from coordinate 9,975 downwards.
CGATAACATCTCTTCCGCACTCGGGGCATTTGCCGTCAACGAGCTGGGATTCTGTCCAGAAGCTTTCGCACGGAGTACAGTATTTTCCGACATATTCGCCCTTATAAATGTATCCTCTGTCGTAAAGCTCCTTGAAGATTTTCTGTACAGCCTCAACGTGGTAATCGTCAGTCGTGCGGATATAGCGGTCGTAGCTGATGCCCATACATTCCCAAAGCTTTTTGAAGGTCTTTACGATCTCATCAACGTATTCCTTTGGAGTAACTCCCGCTGCCTTAGCTTTTTCTTCGATCTTCTGACCGTGCTCGTCCGTTCCGGTGAGGAACATAACATCATAGCCCTGCATACGCTTGTATCGTGCAATAGTATCGCAGGCAACGGTCGTGTAGCAGTGTCCGATGTGCGGATTTCCCGATGGGTAATAGATCGGGGTCGTGATATAAAAAGGTTTCTTTGGCATAAACTTTATCCTCCCGTAAAAATCAAGTTTTTCGCTCATATTATACCATATTATATATAAAAAATCAAGCATGATATAAAAATGCAAAAAAAATGCAGGACAACGGTGTCCTGCAAAGGTGAAATGAATTGAAATAAGATAAATATGTGTAGAACAAAAGAAAGGAGACAACAAAACGGATGTTAAACATTTTAAAAATAGAATTTAGAAGAATTCTAACATCGTTATTATTATAAACCATAAGTTTCTGTACGTCAACAGTTTTTGGATAAAAAAACATTTTTTGTATGATTGCACAAACAATCATACTAATTTATATCAGTTTTGGGCATTTTGTTGTTCGGAGTGTAGAAAAGTTTAGAATATGAGGATAAAATGAGCTTTAACTTGTGTAATATAATTGCAAAACCGACAATGACATAATATTTTGTAAACAGTTATTATATCATAAACCACAGCCGGTGTCAATAGGTTTTGAGCTTCAGCGCAAAATATTACAAAAATTTATAGTTTCAGGCAATTATACAAAGGGTAATGTAAACGATTTGAGAAATTACACAGATTTTACCGTTGTAACCGAATTTTAATCATTTAACATATCAAATTGACCCAATTTGGCTAAATTGCCAAAAAAGAAAGCAAAAATAAAGAAAAAATACGTCAGAATAATGCTTTGAATTTTGAGCAGACTATGTTATAATATCAGCATAATCACAATGATGATGATTGTGATGATTAAAATAACTTAAATGGAGGAAACAACAATGAAAATGAAGAAGATTCTCGCTGCAATCGCAGCTTGCGCAATGGCTGCATCTATGCTCAGCCTTACAGTTTCTGCTGCCGGCATTGAAGATGACGGAGCTGACCTCGATGATACAGAAACAGAAGTATCCGATACAGTAGACGACGACACAGACGTTGACGATGATGTTGACGCTGATGACGATGCTGACGTTGATGCTGATGATGACGCTGACGTTGATGCTGATGTTGACGCTGACGTTGATGCTGATGACGATACAGCTGCTGATGATACAGCTGCTGAAAACCCCAGCACAGGCAACGCTCCTATCGCTCTCGCAGTTATCCCTGTAGCTCTTGCTGCTGCAGCTGTAGTTGCTAAGAAGGCTTCCAAGTAATCATCCGATTACAGAAAAGGCTTTATAAAAGCGTATCACAGCCGTCCGATCTTTCGGGCGGCTGTTTCTTTTTGTAAAAATAGCATAATGAAAACGTTATTATTTTTTGCATTTTTGATATAGATTTTGTTAGTCGAATGTAGTATAATAGGTTTAAGCTCATCAGAGGAAAAGATGAGAACAATTAATTTTATGGAGGAATAACATCATGAACATTAAAAAGATCGTTGCTGCTATCGCAGCAGCTGCAGTTGCAGTATCCACAATGGCAGTAAGCGCATTCGCTGCTCAGAACACAGATTCCCTTGCTGACGGTACAGCTTACCTCAACATCAACCTTTCCGACTGGAGCGAATTTGACGCTACATGGGAAAACGTTCAGATCACAGGCGATGGCACATACACTGTTTCCATGACAGGCGCTGACGGCATAAACATCGGTCAGTTCAACGCTCTCGAGATCAAGAACGGCGAAACAGTTTTCAACCGTACATACACAGTAACAGTTGACTCCATCAAGATCAACGGCGTTGAGCAGAAGATCGGAGAAGGCTATACATGCTCTGCTGACGGTGTAGGTCTTACAACAAGAGTAAACCTCTACAATGAGTGGAACACTCCTAACGAAGATGTTTCCGATGACGGTGCAGTTGACTGCCGTGCTGCTGATGGCGACGTTATGAGCAAGACAGCAAGAATGATTGATGCTTCCTGTCTCGAAACTGCTACAAACGATATCGAAGTAACATTTACAGTTGCAGGCACAGGCGTTGACGCAGCTGCTGACACAACCGCTGACACAGCTGAAACAACAGATGCTGCTGCAACAACAGAAACAACTTCCACAGCTACAGGCAATGCTTCCGCTGCTATGATCGCTGCTGTAATGGCTGCTGCAGGCGTAGCTGCAATCGCTGCTAAGAAGAGAAAGTAATTTCACTTCAAAATAAGAAATTATCCAAGAGTATCGAACGAAAACGTTCGGTACTCTTTTTTTATAAAAAAGCATATATCAAATTGTAAATACTGTAAAATATTATACATTCGGTAGCAATTGTCGAAACGTTTTTTGCCGTTTTTGTAAAAAGCACTAAAAAATTAAAATAAGTTTTATTCAGTTTGGCGGTTGTTTATTTTATGCTAAAATGTTATAATTAGCAGTGAAAATGGCGGACTGACAATAAAAATACAGTACCGCAAATATTGGAGGTAAACAAAATGAACATGAAAAGAGTAATTTCAAGCGTTGCAGCCGTTGCAATGACAGCATCTCTTCTTGCTGTTGCAGCAAATGCTACAAACTGGGCAAACGCAAGCTACGCTGACAATGACCCAAACACAGTAAGTGTTATTTCCACAAGCGAAGACAAGGCTGAATTCACAGCTACAGCTGACGGCACTGCTGCAAAGCTCCGTGTTGTTGCAGGCGATCTTCTCGAAGATGCTGACCTTGCAAACGTTAAGTCTGCTACCTGGACAGTAACTTACACAATTCCTGAGGGCACAGCTGCAGGAAACGGCGTAGGCGGCGGCACATATTTCGGCTGCAAGAATTCCACAGGCTACTGGATCAGCCCTGATTATGATGATGACGGAAACGCATACTGGGCTAACACAACTTATACAGCTCAGGACGATGCTAAGTTCCTTCTTCCTACAGAAACTCTTGCTGCTGACAGCGAGCTCGTATTCATGGATTGGTCCAACCACGAAGCGATCACAGCTATGACTGTTGCAATTTCCGACCTCAAGTTCTTCGATGCTGACGGAAACGAGATCGCACAGAAGGCTTATGCAGGTGCTGCTGAAGCTACAGCTGATACAGCCGAAGAAGCTCCCGCTGCTGATACTGCTGCTACAACAGCTACAGCTACAGGCAACGCTTCCGCTGCTGCAATCGTTGGCGTAATGGCTGTTGCAGGCGCTGCTGCAATCGCTGCTAAGAAGAGAAAGTAAGCTTAAAAAAAGCTTCTTTATAAAACCTAAAAAAATTTTTGGAGGAAAAAACAATGAATTTCAAGAAGATTATTGCTTCCGTTGCTGCAGCTGCAGTTGCAGTATCCACACTCGCTGTAAGCGCATTCGCTGCTACAGTAACACTCAACTCTGAGTACACAGGCGGCTGGTCCCAGAGCGCACTTATCCCTAAGTCCGAATTCGAAGCTATCGGCGGCGACGTTAAGGTAGTTCTCGAAGTTGAAAGACACGATCCCCTCGTTGGCGACGGCAACTACCTTCTCAAGCCAATGAACGCTGCTGAAAGCTGGGACGCTATCACAGATCAGCTCACTTCTGATACAGCTATCAGAAAGGGCGACGGCTTTATCGTTGTTGGTAAGGACGTAACTTCCGTAGAATTCGTAGTTCCGGAGGCTACATGGCAGTCTTTCCACGGCTACATCAATGACGGCGTTGAAGATGAAACTTCTTCCGGTCTTTCTTTCCAGGTTAACGATGTTATCATCAAGTCCGCTGAACTCTCCGCAGGTTCTGCTGAAGGCGAATTCACAGTAGTTGACGAGGCTACAAGCGCTGATATCATGAAGAACGGTGTTCCTGCTGATACTGCTGCTGACACAACAGCTGACGCTGCTGCTGATACAACAGAAGATGCTCCTGCTGCTGATACAGCTGCAACAACAGCTACAGCTACAGGCAACACATCTGCTGCTGTTATCGTTGCTGTAATGGCTGCTGCAGGTGCTGCTGCAATCGCTGCTAAGAAGAGAAAGTAAGCTTGATTTAAGCTTCTTCGTAAAAATGCTGAATAGCTAAAAATTTTGGAGGATAAAACAATGAATTTCAAGAAGATCATCGCTTCCGTTGCCGCTGCAGCTCTCGCTGTTTCCGCAATGGCAGTAAACACATTCGCACTCACAACTGAAACACACAGAACAGACGCTACACTCTACATTGTTTCTGAAAAGCCTGATCAGGAAAAGCCTTCCTGGATCACAAACTCCGGCTACACAATTGAAGATGTATATGGTGTAACATATCACGTTGAATTCAAGGCTGAAGAAGTTGCAGATCCTGCTACATGGATCGGCGGCGGCATGGGCGCTAACTCCAACTCTACCGGTTGGAAGCAGATCGAATGGGGCAGAGCCGATAAGGAAGTTATCGCTGACCTCGAAAACGGCACTATCACATGGCTTTCTACTACACCTGTATTCAAGACAAGTGATAAGTACGCTCAGTTCTGGCTCCAGACTTGGGGCGGCACAGTAACTGTTAAGAGCATTGATGTTCTTGGCAAGGACGGCGTTGTACTTTCCGATGAAACTCCTGACCCTGTTGACGAACCTGCAGAAGAATCTGCTCCTGCTGAAACAACAGAAGACGCTAACGTTGAAGCTCCTGCTGATGAAACAGCTGCTGACGATACAGACGAAGCTCTCGATGACACAGCTGATGCTGCTGACGATGAAGTAGCAGCAGACGATACTGATGTTGACGTTGACGTTGATGTTGACGACGGCGCTGCTGACGAAGATGTTGCTGCTGATGATACAGCTGACACAACAGAAGATGCTCCTGCTGCTGATGCTGACACAGCTGCTGCTGCAACAGGCAACACATCTGCTGCTGTAATCTTCTCCGTAATGGCTGTTGCAGGTGCTGCTGCAATCGTTGCTAAGAAGAGAAAGTAATCTGAACCTATCAGAACTTACTTATTGAATCGATCACCGCTCGGGTTTAGGCTCGGGCGGTTTTTGTTTTTTACAGAATAAGAAAAATTTAAAAAATGTTCAAATAAGATTGAAATTATTAATAATATATGTTATAATAAACTCGCAAGATTGCGGAAAATAGTTTTTCGTATGTCAGGAAGGAAAATAAGTATGACTGTTTTGACCGAAAGCACTCTGACGGGAAATATCCCCGCATCTGCGTTTATTATCGCTGCGGCTGTTGCTGCGGTGGTCATAATCGCAGCTGTTGTTATGGGCGTTATCTCAAAAAAGAAAAAATAAATGACATTCAGGAGGTATTTTTATGGGACTTATTAAAGCAGCAGTATCTTCCGTAGGCGGAGTATTAAAGGATTCATGGCTCGAAACCATCGAACCGGCACCAATGTCCGACACGACCGTTATGGTGAGCGGTGTAAAGGTAAAGGGCGGAAAGAATAAGGGCAATGACAACGTTATTTCCAACGGCTCCGTTATCCACGTTTACCCGAATATGATGATGCTCCTTATTGACAGCGGCAAAGTCGTTGACTTCTGCGCTCAGGAGGGTTACTACGAAGTGAACCTTTCCTCTGCCCCGTCACTTTTCAACGGAGAGCTCAACGAAACCGTCAAGGAAACGTGGGAACGCTTCAAGCACAGCGGTACAGTCAGCACTACACAGCGTGTTTACTACATAAATCTTCAGGAGATCAAGGGCATAAAGTTCGGTACGAAGAACCCCGTCAACTACTACGATACAAGATATGACGCTGAACTCTTCCTCAGAGCGCACGGCTCATACTCGATAAAGATCACCGACCCGCTCAAATTCTTCAACGAAGCTATCCCGAGAGGTGCTTCTTCTGTTGATTTCAGCGAGATCGGCAGCCAGTATGCGGACGAATTCATGGATGCTCTTCAGTCGGCTATCAACCAGATGTCCTCGGACGGTATCCCGATATCCTCCGTTACTTCAAAGAGCCGAGAGCTTTCAAAGTATATGTCCGAAACGCTTGACGAGGACTGGACGAAGCTCCGTGGTATGGAGGTCTGCTCTGTCGGTATCGCAAGCATTTCTTATGACGAAGAATCGAAGAAGCTCATCAATATGCGAAATCAGGGTGCTATGCTCAAGGACGCATCTATCCGTGAGGGCTATGTTCAGGGTCAGATCGCCGAGGGTCTCAACAAAGCAGGCTCTAACAGCGCAGGCGCAGCACAGGCATTCATGGGCATGGGAATGGGCATGAGCGCAGCAGGCGGCTTTATGGATTCCGCTTCACGCACGAATTCCGCTCAGATGCAGCAGCAGGCAGCTCAGGCGGCTAAGGCTTCCTCGGGCGCTTGGAAATGCTCCTGCGGCGCTGAAAATACAGGCAATTTCTGCAACAACTGCGGCAGCCCGAAGCCTGCACCGGCAGGTCAGTGGAGATGCTCATGCGGAACGATGAACACGGGCAACTTCTGCAGCAACTGCGGCTCGAAGAACCCCAATGCTTCGTGGAAATGCTCCTGCGGTGCTGAAAATACGGGCAATTTCTGCAATAACTGCGGCGCCAAAAGGCAGTAACGGAGATAAAACATGGACGTAGTACAGATGAAATGTCCGAACTGCGGCGGAAGCGTTGTCTTTGACCCCCAAAAACAGATGCACGTCTGCGAATACTGCCAGTCGGAGTTCACGGCTGAAGAAATGCAGCAGGGTGCATCGGAGGTCGATCTCAATATCCCGAGCAGCGAGGAACAAACTGAATTCAAAGACCACACTAACCTTTATATCTGCGACAACTGCGGCGCAGAGATAATCGCTGACGAAAACACTGCGGCAACTTTTTGTTATTACTGCCACAGCCCCGTTTCGCTCAAGGGCAGACTCTCGGGCGAGTGCCGTCCCGAAATGATAATCCCGTTCACGCACACCCGTGATCAGGCGATGCTCAACTATAAGGAATGGTGCAAAAAGAAGTGGTTTCTGCCCAAGGATTATACATCGTTCTCCACCCTCGAAAAGATCACGGGACTTTATGTTCCGTTCTGGCTCGCCGACTGCAAGGTCGATGCTCAGATCGATGCCGAGGCAAGGATAGTTTCGACCTATACTTCGGGCGAATACAACGTTACAAGGACGAAATATTACCGAATAAACCGTGCGGCGAAGATCACGTATGACGGCGTTCCTGCCGACGGCTCAAAGAAGATCGAGGACTCGCTTATGACCGCTATCGAGCCGTTCGACTATACAAAATTCGAGCAGTTCCAGATGTCCTACCTTTCGGGCTTCTTCGCCGATAAATATGATGTTACAAAGGACGAAGTCCTGCCGAATATCAAGGCTCGCATAAGCGGCAGTGCGGAAAATATCCTTATGGATTCAGTCGTGGGATATACTTCCGTAACGCCCGAATACAAAAATATCCGCCTTGTCCGCACGAACTGGCACTATGTGATGCTCCCCGTGTGGTTTCTGAACTACAAGTACAAGGGCAAGGACTATGAGTTCGCAATGAACGGTCAGACGGGCAAGATCGAGGGCTATCTTCCTGTTTCCGTGCCGAAGCTCATTGCCCTCGGAGTTGGACTTTTTGCAGTGTTCGGCGGCATAATAGGCGCGATCGCAGGAGGGCTTCTCGGATGAAAAAATTATTCAGAACAGCATTCTCCCTTGCGGCGGCTCTTACGGCGATGCTCTGCCTTTGCATAAACTCATTTGCGGCAAGCATCTACTTCGAGGACAATGCGAACCTCTACACCGATGAGCAGGAGCAGGAGCTTATGCAGGAACAGCAGGAGCTTTGCGACTACACGGGCTGGAATATTGCGGTCATTACGACCGATATAGGATTTTCTTCCGACGGTTATGATGCTATAGAATATGCCGAGCGAAGATACAAAGAGATTTACGGAAGTTTAGACGTAAGCGGCATTTTGTATCTTATGGATAGCAAATACTTTCATTTTACCATTTGCGGAGAGCCGGACGAAAAATATTTTAATGCTGCAAGAGTCGATGAAATGTTTGAGCGATGCAAAGAGAAATATGTCAATCTCGATGATATGGGCAACGCAGAAACATTCTTTGATTGTGTCAGAGAAAATTATGACAAGGGCGATTTCTCGGGCGATAACACATTTATAATAGTGGTGGCAGGTATTATCGCAGGTGCGGTGGCGGCTGCGATAGGCGTGGGTATTGTAATTTCACGCTACAAGTTCCACAGCACTACAAGCGCAACGAACTATGTTCGCCGAGAAAATATCAATATGTATCGCAAAAATGATATTTATCTTCGTGAGACCGTTACAAGAACCAAGATTGAAAGCAGCAACAGCAGCGGTGGAGGTCACGGCAGCAGCGGAGGTCATAGCGCAGGCGGCGGTGGCGGAGCTGTCAGCAGATAAAAATATGAACCTTGCAGGTCGAACGGCTTGCAAGGTTCTTTTTGTTTGATTGCACAAATATTTTTATAAAATTTGTGCAATCAAGAGATTTTCTGTGCCGCAAAACTTGTCTTTGCCTGTACTTTTTGGGACAATTCCTGCATAATATTATACAAATCAATGCTATCCTATCATCATGGAAATAATATTAAGGAGTGGATCTCAATGAGCAAATCTTCCAAATCGCACGGCAAAATCATGCTCGCCGTCTTACTTGTGCCGATCATCGCCGCAGCGGTCTTTCTGCTCGGCAAAGCAAAGCAGGAGGCGGATTCCGACAGGTTTTTCGCAATGTCGGGAAATGCAGAAAGGGTCGAGTTTCTCAACCGCCAAGGCTATATCGTAAAGCCTGACCCCGTTCGCCGCGAGGACGTGACAGTGCCGTCCGAGTTCAACGATACCTACAAAAACTATGTCGAAATGCAGCAGGCGCAGGGGCTTGACCTATCCGAGCATAAGGGTGACAAGGCAACACTTTTCAGCTATGCGGTACTGAACTATCCCGAATATTCCGAGAACGTGTTCGCAGACCTCCTCGTTGCCGATAATAAGCTCATCGCCTGCCAGCTCAGATATGACGATGAGGAAAACGGCTTTGTAAAGCCGCTCATCACAAAGGGTCTGACCGATATTGAGCAAAACGAAGCCGAGCCGAACGAAAACAAAGCTGAAACAACTGCGCCGCACGGAGATACTCCCGACGGAACGGTTTCCGATAATGCCGCTGATGTCACGCAGCAGGACGGCACAACAGCTACAACTGCGGCAGACAACGCCTCCGAGGTGATCTTCGTCCCCGATGACAGCACGGACGGAACAAATTTTGAGTGATAAGCAGCGCATTGATTGCCGCTGATTTTCGGCTGTTTTGGAAATATTCTCGGATAAAACGCTCCCGAATGTTTCCAAAACGGCATATTTTTTTGAGCAGGGTCAGATTTTTTCGATATATAAAAAACTTTTTCGGTGCAGTTTTTGAGCAAAAAATATGCTTTTCGGCACGGAAATCATGCCGAATCGTGAATAAAGCCTGCGTTTTTTTTAATAATATGATAAGCAAAGGTATCAAAATGCGATAGTATGTTGTGCAATGTGACAAAACTCAAAAAAATAGGTGAAAAAGTATTGACTTTTTCCGCAGAATAGTGTATTATAATTAAGTCGTCACGAGAGAGAAACAAAAAACTCCGAGTGATAACAAAAATGTGGGAGCATAGCTCAGCTGGGAGAGCATCTGCCTTACAAGCAGAGGGTCATA
>URTF01000031.1 GCA_900550695.1 uncultured Ruminococcus sp. | reverse complement strand
TCCGCCGCTTCTGAGAAGCTTACTTGAAACGAAGATAGCGGTAGGACCGTCAGCACCGCCGATGATAGCGATAGAACCTGCTTCCTGAGGTGAGAATCCAAGCCAAGCAGCGCCCAAGAACGTGAGGAAGATACCTGCCTGAGCAGCAGCACCGAGAAGGAAGCTCTTAGGATTTGCAATAAGAGGAGCAAAGTCAGTCATACATCCGATTCCGAGGAATATGAGAGGAGGATAGATCTGAAGCTTTACGCCCAGATACAACAAGTCGAGCAAACCGCCGTTATGTAATATCTCACCGAAATCAAGCTGGCGTCCGCCGCTGATATCAAAAAGCTCTGGGTGATACATTTCTGTGAGCGGAAGGTTTGTAAGAAGCATACCGAAAGCAATAGGCAAAAGAAGAAGCGGTTCAAACTGATGCTTTATTGCAAGGTACAGGAACACGAAAGAGATCAAGATCATTATAACGGACGGCAATGTCATATTGACAATACCCGAGGTATCGATCAGTCCCTTAATGGATTGAATAAAAGTTTCCATCTTTGGTTTTTACCTTTCTATTAGAATACTCGGGTACTTTCAGCGATACCCTGTGAGCCCCAAGCACTTCTGCGTGATGTCTTGGGAGAAGCTTTTCTTACGCTTTTGATTGCAAAATTTCCGGACATTGAAGCAACGGCTGCGGCAATAACAGCAACTATCTCATCACTGATTCCGTCCTCGATCTGCATTGCGGGAGCAGAAGCCTGAGGAGCTTTGACTGCAACAGCTTCGGTCTTCTTGCCGCTGTCATTTTTCTTATCTTTATTGCCTTTGAAAGCATCAAAGATCTTACCCATTACCCAAACGAATGCAATAAGAATGACAAGTGCAATGAATACAACGATAAGACCTGTCAGTACAACTGCAGCTACATAAGAGCCTTCCATTTGCATAATTCCACATCTCCTTTAAAAAAAATATCTATATTATTATAACCTATTTCCTACAATAAAGCAAGTTTTTTATGGATAAAAAAATAACAAACTTTTATGAGGTTTTCTGTGAATTATTCATTAACGCAAATTTATCCACTAATCGTTCCGATTAAGAAAAATTTTAATTAAATATTATATACTTTTTTACTATTATTTGATTGATCTGTGATATAATTATATTAATTTTTGAACGGAGGCAGAACAATGACCCCTTTTTTAATATCACAGCTTGAATCTCAAATCGAATCCGCAGTACCCGATATTTCCGACTATGTTGAGGACGGTGTAATCAAAGCATCTTTCTTTTCAAAGTTATGGTCAAACTTTGTTGAGTATCTTCCCACGCTCATAGCTGCAATTATTGTTTACATAATCTGCACTATAATCAACAAGATCATCATGAAGCTTCTTTCCAAAGGCTTGAATCGCAGCCGTATTGACTCAACGGTACATGGCTTTCTGAAATCTCTTGTAAAAGTTGTGCTTTTATGCATAACAATTATAATCGTACTTACGATACTTCGTGTACCTATGACTTCGATCATTGCCGTTGTTGGTTCAGCAGGTATCGCTATCGGCCTTGCACTTCAAAACAGTCTTTCCAATATAGCAGGCGGCGTGATCGTGCTTGTTGAAAAAAACTTTCGTGTCGGAGATTATATTTCCATTAACGGAACAGAGGGGACTGTCAAAGAAATATCGGTTTTTGCAACGAATATAGTTTCTTATGACAACAAATCAATATTTGTTCCGAACGGCATAGTTTCCAACGCAACCATAATCAACTACACAAGAGAAAAGACACGTCGTGTTGAACACGTTATGTCGATTTCTTACAACAACGACACAAAAAAAGCAATTTCGGTTATTTCCGATGTTTTAAAAAATAACAGTATGGTACTTGAAACTCCCGAACCATTCGTAAGAATATGTGCCTTCGCCGCAAGCTCCATTGACATCTCCGTCAAAGCATGGGTAAACTCCGAGGACTATTGGACTGTTTATTTTGACCTTTTGGAAGAGATAAAAGATGCATTTGACAAAAATGACATCGTTATTCCTTACAATCAGCTTGATGTTCACATGATAAACGATGAAAGCCAGCTGTAAACATTAATCACTTTACAGCTAAATCAAAACGATAAAAAGCCGTTCCGATGAGAAAATCGAAACGGCTTGAATTATTATGCTTTGTTATCAATAAGCTGGGACATATCATACATTCCCGCCGTCTTATCACTGATGAAAACAGCAGCGTTTACAGATCCGACAGCAAAAACTTCCTTTGAAGAAGCATGGTGAGAAAGTGTGATGACTTCATCTCTGCCCGAGAAAATAATATCATGCTCACCAACGATCGTACCGCCTCTGATAGAGTGGATACCGATCTCGTTCTTATCCCTCTTCTTACGCTGTGAATGTCTGTCATAAACATAGTGGCAACGGTCATTGAGAGTATCATTGATGGCGTTTGCAAGCATTATAGCTGTTCCGCTCGGAGCATCTATCTTCTGATTATGATGCTTTTCAACGATCTCAATATCAAACTGATCTCCGAGGATTTCAGCAGCCGTCTTTGCAAGCTTTGTCAAAAGGTTGATTCCGAGTGACATATTGAATGTAAAGAAAACAGGGATCTGCTCGGAAGCTTTCTTGATCTTCGCTGTCTGTTCCTCGTTATAGCCCGTTGTGGCAATAACAATAGGAGTTCCTGTTGAAAGGCAGTAATCAAGCAGCTTATCAAGAGCTGACGGATGGGAAAAATCGATAATAACGTCAGGCTTTTCGTTCAATTCGGCAGGGGAGGATACGATAGGGAAATCAGCGTAGGTTTCGGTATTGATATCAACGCCTGCGATAGTTTTGCAGTCATCTCTTTCCGAAATAACAGAGCTGATGACCTTTCCCATGTGTCCGTTAGCACCGCTTATAGCAATTTTTATCATTTTTTCACTTCCTAACAGATTTACTTAACAAGTCCGACCTTTTTCATAGAATTTGTGAGAAGATCGATCTTAGCCTGCTCCATTTTAAGAAGCGGAAGTCTGCATTCGCCGACATTCATTCCGAGAATGTTCATAGCTTCCTTTACGGGAATAGGGTTTACATCGCAGAAAAGATCATTGATAAGTTCAAGATACTTGATCTGGAGTTTTGCGGCGGAAGCAAAGTCATTCTTAAGGCAGTATTCAGTCATTTCGTGTGTTTCTTTAGGAAGAACATTGGAGAGAACACTGATAACGCCCTTGCCGCCGAGTGACATTATCGGAACGATCTGGTCGTCATTTCCGCTGTAAACGTCAAGCTTGTCACCGCAAGCCTCAATAAGCTTTGCAACAGCAGAAATATTTCCGCTTGCTTCCTTTGCAGCAACGATGTTCTTGTGTTCAGCAAGCTTGATATATGTATCAAGTGCAATGTTTACGCCTGTTCTTGAAGGAACATTATAGAGAATGATAGGGAGGTTTACGCTGTCAGCAATTGCTGTAAAGTGTGCAACCAGTCCACGCTGTGAAGTCTTATTGTAGTAAGGTGTCACAACAAGAAGTCCGTCAGCGCCAAGTCTTTCAGCTTCACGTGAAAGTGCGATAGCATAGCTTGTATCGTTGCTGCCTGTTCCTGCAATAACAGGAACTCTCTTATTAACGTGTTCAATGCAGCGCTTTATACACTCAACGTGTTCTTCATGATTAAGAGTTGCGGATTCACCTGTTGTTCCGCAGATAATAATTGTATCTGTGCCGTTTTCGATCTGATAATCAATATTTGCACAAAGCTGGTCATAATTAACACTTCCGTCAGCGTTCATCGGTGTAACGATAGCAACACCTGCACCTGTAAAAATAGTGTTTTTCATATTATACTCCTTTTATGATTTAAAGGTTTATTGTATATGTAAGCCATTCGTCCGAATCGCATTTTCCGCCGATTTCTTCATAAAAATTCTGTGCCGAGGTATTCCAGTTCAGACATTTCCACTCCAAACGAGAACAATGCCGCTCTATCCCTATTTCTTTTATCCTATCAAACATCATTCTTCCGACACCGCATCTTCTGTATTCGGGATCAATAAAAATATCTTCAATATAAAGTATGCGTTTACCGGAAAAAGTTGCTATTTTATAGAAATAATAGGACATAATACCGATAGGAACACCGTTATTCTCGGCGATCAAAGCATTCAGACCATTTTCTTCGTTCAGCAAGCCACAGATCTGTGACTCGGTGACATTGCAGTATTCGGAAAGTTTTTCAAATTCCGCAAGCTTTTTCAGATAAGCGGCAATAGTCGCCGAATCCGATCCTGTTGCTTTTCTTAACAAAAGATCCATTAATCAAAATAACCCTTTTCAGCAAGAAGTTCAGCAAGAAGAACTGCGCCGCCTGCTGCACCACGGAGGGTATTGTGAGAAAGGCAAGCAAACTTATAGTCATACTGATTGTCTTCTCTGAGTCTGCCGACAGAAACAGCCATGCCGTTTTCTATCATTCTGTCAAGCTTAGCCTGAGGACGGTTATCTTCTTCAAAATAGTGAAGGAACTGCTTAGGTGCGCTTGGGAGGTTGCATTCCTGCGGAACGCCCTTGAAATTCTTCCAAGCTTCAAGTATCTGCTCCTTAGTTGGCTTCTTCTTAAACTTTACAAATACTGCTGCTGTGTGACCGTCGGAAACAGGTACACGGAAGCACTGTGCTGTAAAGAGAGGTTCTTTAGCACTTTCGATATGATCTCCTTCGATCTTGCCCCAGAGCTTGAGAGGTTCCTGCTCGGACTTTTCTTCCTCACCGCCGATATAAGGAATAACATTATCGATGATCTCTGGCATTGTTTCAAATGTCTTGCCTGCGCCGGAAATTGCCTGATATGTACATACAAGAACTCTGTCGATGCCGAATTCATCCTTGAGAGGGTGAAGTGCGGGAACATAGCTCTGGAGTGAGCAGTTGGACTTAACAGCGATAAAGCCTCTCTTTGTGCCAAGACGCTTTCTCTGTGCTGCGATGATCTCGATATGTTCAGGGTTGATCTCAGGAACTACCATAGGAACATCAGGTGTGAATCTGTGTGCGGAGTTGTTGGAAACAACAGGACATTCAGCCTTAGCGTAACGCTCTTCAAGAGCCTTGATCTCATCTTTCTTCATATCAACTGCGCAGAAAACGAAGTCTACCATACCTGCGATCTTTTCAACGTCAGCAGTTGCATCCATAACAATAAGATCCTTGATATTCTCGGGGATAGGCGAGGTCATAGCCCACTTTGCGCCGACTGCTTCCTCATATCTCTTGCCTGCGCTTCTTGGTGAAGCTGCAAGAGCTACTACATTGAACCAAGGATGATTGGAAAGAAGCAAAGAAAATCTCTGACCTACCATACCGGTTGCACCGATGATACCTACGTTATACTTTTTCATTCTGATTTCTCCCTTAAAAATTATTAATATAAAAATAAAAATCGGTATAAAAACCGATTCATCATACTGAATATTGAAATAACCTCACATAAATGCGATAGCACTCCATCATTCTTAATGTATGATGACAATCATACACCTATTAAATGCATGATCAGAAAACGATCGGCCAAGATCATCATCTTCGGCGGCTGCGCCTTTCAATGCTGCATAAAGCGACCTGGCAGTCTGTCAGCACCTACTATTCTATACCGCACCTCTATCTTAAATCAAGATTTATATTATCACCATTTTTTCTATTTGTCAATAGATTTTCCCAAAATAACATTAAATTAATATAATATCGTATAAATACATTTGACTTTATAGCTTTTTTGTGGTAAAATTTTATCAACTGCAATATATTTAATCAGATGTGAAAGGATAATTTGTATTTTATGCTGAAGTCGGAATTCTATTATGATCTGCCCGAAGAGCTTATCGCACAAACACCAATCGAACCGAGAAATTATTCCCGATTAATGAAAATCGACCGCAAAAGCGGTGAAATAGAGCATCGTCACTTCTATAATCTATGCGATTACCTGAAAAAAGGTGATCTGCTCGTTATGAATGATTCACGTGTACTGCCGGCAAGACTTTACGGCATAAAGGAAGAAACCGGTGCTTGCGTTGAATTTCTGCTCCTTGAACAAAAAGGGGACAAGCTGTGGGAGATACTTGTCCGTCCCGGCAAAAAGGCCAAACCGGGCGCAAGATTCAGCTTCGGTGACGGCAGACTTAAGGCTGAGATAATTGAAACAGTTGAGGGCGGAAACAGGATAGCAAAATTCGAGTGTGAAGGAAACTTCTTTACAGCACTTGAAGAAGTCGGACAGATGCCGCTTCCTC
Source organism: uncultured Ruminococcus sp. (assembly GCA_900550695.1). Lineage (GTDB taxonomy): Bacteria > Bacillota > Clostridia > Oscillospirales > Ruminococcaceae > UMGS363. The sequence continues at coordinate 17,750 of URTF01000031.1, read as the reverse complement.
CATACATCAAAGAAAAACTTAAAGACAAGGAACGTTATCAGACTGTTTATTCAAAAGAATTGGGCTCTGCCGCTGCTCCGACAGCAGGTTTACACTTTACAAAAGAAATGCTTGCCGAGCTTGAAAATATGGGTGTAAAGCTTGCGTACGTTACACTTCACGTCGGACTTGGAACGTTTCGTCCCGTAAAGGAAGACAACGTTCTTGAGCACAAAATGCATTCGGAACACTATCATCTTCCAAAGGAAACAGCCGACCTTATTAAACAAACAAAAGCCGAGGGCGGACGTGTTATCGCAGTCGGTACAACTTCATGCAGAACACTTGAAAGTGTAGGAACTTTCTTTGACGATATGGACGAACATGAGGGATACACCGATATATTCATTTATCCCGGATATGAATTCAAAGTAATTGACGGACTTATAACAAATTTTCATCTTCCCGAAAGCACCCTTATTATGCTTGTATCGGCTTTTCTTGGCTATGAAAAGACGATGAACGCTTATAAGATCGCCGTTGATGAAAAGTACAGATTTTTCAGCTTCGGCGATGCAATGCTCATAGTTTGACGTATATACAATGACATCTTAGTTTGGAGAAAACATTATGATCTGCAAGAATAAAATAAGAAAAGCGCCGTCTGTATGCTTTCTTATGGGAATTATTTATGCAATTGTTGGAATAATATTTCTCATAGTAGGAATAACTATTTCTGTTCATAACAATAATTTCTTAAAGAGTGCTCAAAAAACAAATGCTGTGATCTCCCAAATTGAAAAAGAATATTATAATGACAGTCACGGTGATCGTAAGACACGGCACAGCGTTTGGGTCAAATATGAAATAGACGGCAGGCAATATGAGGAGTTTCTCAACTACTATTCTTCGGATATGCGGGAAGGGGATACTATCATAATAAATTATTCTCCCGATGATCCGTCGAAAATAATAACAAATATGGGTTCAAAGATCCTTGGCTTTGTCATCATTCCATTAGGCAGCATATTTGCATTGCTTGGTTTTATCCTTATTATGAAAAAGATCCTTTCAGACCAAAAGAGAAATAAGCTGATACAGTCGGGTAAATGTTTGACGGGTATTATCACAAATGTCGAAAAAAACAAGTATGTCACTATAAATAAAATGCACCCCTATAAAGCTGAGTGTGAAGTTATTAACCCTTACAGCAATGAAAAGTATCTTTACAGCTCAGATAACATTATGGGTAATATTTCCGACCTTATAGGCATGGAAGTCACGGTCTATGTTGAAAGCAACAATAAAAAGAATTACTACGTTGATATTTACGAATTGATTGACAGATACAGTTCAGATGAAAATATCCGCGATTATAGAAGATAGGAGATAATATGTACACACTTTTAAAAACAGAGGGAAAGGCTCGAAGGGGCAAATTTGAAACTGTTCACGGCACATTCCAGACACCTTGCTTTATGAATGTCGGCACGTCAGCTGCAATCAAGGGCGGTATTTCATCAATTGACTTAAAAGGTCTGAAAACACAGGTAGAGCTCTGCAATACTTATCATCTGCACGTTCGTCCGTCTGACAGGGTAATAAAGGAAATGGGCGGTCTGCACAAGTTTATGAACTGGGACAAACCTATACTCACCGACAGCGGTGGATTTCAGGTCTTTTCGCTTTCAAAGCTTCGCAGAATAAAAGAAGAGGGCGTATATTTCAACTCCCACGTTGACGGAAGAAAGATATTTATGGGACCTGAAGAATCGATGCAGATACAGTCAAATCTTGCTTCGACCATAGCAATGGCATTCGATGAATGTGTTGAAAACCCTGCAGCTTATGAATATTCAAAGAAATCATGCGAACGTACAGTTCGTTGGCTTTACAGATGCAAAGACGAGATGGAAAGGCTCAACGCTTTACACGATACTATTAATAAACATCAGCTTCTTTTCGGTATCAATCAAGGCTGTACTTTCTCTGACCTCAGAATAAAGCACATGGAAGCAATTGCACGACTTGATATGGACGGTTATGCTATCGGCGGACTTGCAGTCGGCGAACCTACTGATGTAATGTACAAGATAATCGAAGATGTTGAACCCGTTATGCCAAAGAATAAAATAAGATATCTTATGGGCGTTGGTACTCCGTCAAACATTATTGAAGCTGTCGCAAGGGGAGTTGACCTTTTTGACTGTGTAATGCCGAGCAGAAACGCACGTCATGCTACCATATTCACATGGAGCGGAATAATGCATGCGACAAACGCCTGTTACGAAACAGACCCGCTTCCGCTTGACCCTGAATGTGACTGCCCGACCTGCCGCAATCATTCAAGAGCATACATTCGTCACCTTTTCAAGTCAAATGAACAGCTTGCAGGAAGACTTGCTGTAATTCATAACCTTTATTTCTATAACACACTTATGGAAAAGATCAGAGATGCTCTTGACAATGGCACTTTTGCCGAATTCAGAGCAGAATATTCCGAAAAGCTCTCCAAAATACTCTGATTGGCTGCTTCCTAAAAAACTGTATCGAAAGGAACTATAAACCATGGAAATGAAAGATCTTTACAAAAAATATGTCAAGGAAACCTTTGACGAAAACGGACTTATCAAAGACCTCGATTTTGATATTCCCAAAAACTTCAATTTTGCTTACGATATAATCGATGTTATAGGCAAAAACGAGCCTGAGCGCAAAGCGATAGTCTGGGTCAATGATAAGGGCGAAGAGCACACCTTTACTTACAAGGATCTTTCTGTCAGATCAAATCAGTGCGCTAATATGCTTCTTGCACACGGCGTAAAAAAGGGTGATATGGTTCTTTCAGTTCTTAAAAGACACTATCAGTTCTGGATACTGCTTCTTGCGCTTGACAAGATCGGCGCTATCCTCATTCCTGCAACAAATCAGCTTATGAAAAAGGATTACACCTACCGCTTTGAAGCAGCAGATGTGAACTATGTTGTTGCTACCGCTGACGGTGATGTTACCGATCATATTGAACAGGCGCTTGAAGAATACAAAGGCATAAAGGAAAAATTTATCGTCAGAGGCGAACGTGACGGCTGGGCTGATTTTGACGCTGAATGTGCAAAATATCCGGCTGAACTCGAAAGGATTCAGAACAATGTCAATGACAACATGCTGATATACTTCACATCGGGAACAACAGGCTATCCTAAAATGGTCGTTCACACACATTATTATTGCCTCGGACATATCGTCACGGCGAAATATTGGCACAAGCTTCACGAAGGCAGTCTGCATCTGACTATATCCGAATCGGGCTGGGCAAAATGTATGTGGGGAAAGATGTATGGTCAGCTTCTCTGCGCAGCTTGTCTGTTTGTTTATGACTTTGACCGCTTCCATGCAAATGATATTCTACAGAAAATCCAGGATTATAAAGTTACTTCGTTCTGCGCTCCTCCGACAATGTACCGTATGTTCATCAAAGAGGGAATCTCAGGTTACGATCTTTCCAATCTTGAACGCACAAGCATTGCAGGCGAAGCTCTCAACCCCGAGGTATTTAACCGTTGGTACGACCTCACGGGATTAAAGGTTATGGAGGGCTACGGTCAGACCGAAACGGTTCTTGCGATAGGAAATATGTGCGAAATGGAACCAAAGCCGGGTTCAACGGGTATTCCAACGCCGCTTTTTGATATAAAAATTTATGATGATGACTGCAACGAGGTTGAAAACTGTCAGGAGGGCGAAATCGTAATCATTCCCAAGACAAAGGAAAAGATAGGTCTTTTCAAGGAATACTACAAGAACCCCGAAGCCACCGCCGATGCATGGAGAGGCGGTGTTTACCACACAAATGACCTCGCTTACAAGGACAATGACGGTTATTTCTGGTATGTAGGACGCAAGGACGATGTTATCAAGTCCTCGGGTTACAGAATCGGACCATTCGAGATTGAAAGTGTTCTTATGGAACACCCTGCTGTCCTTGAAGTTGCTGTTACAGGCGTAAAAGATGCAATCAGAGGTATGGTAGTTAAGGCAACTATCGTTCTCACCAAGGCATACAAAGACAAGGGCAATGAAAAGCTTGTAAAAGAACTTCAGGAACACGTTAAAAATCAAACTGCACCTTACAAATATCCCCGTGTTATCGAATTCGTTGACGAACTTCCGAAAACGATCAGCGGAAAGATAAGACGAGTAGAAATTCGTGAAAAAGATAATTCAAATTCATAAAAAATACAGCCTGATAAGAAAATTCTTGTCAGGCTGTTACAATTTACAAAAGCCGTTTTTGATTTTAGTTCAAAAACGGCTTTTTATATTAGTGCTGATTTAAAATGCGTTCATCGCAGTATTCACATTCAAGAGTATCTCCGTTACCTCTGAACGATCTCGGCAGATATGCTTCCTTGTGAGTAATACAGTTGGGATTTGTGCATCTGATACTGTTGTGAATATTTCCGCTGAGAAGTGTGGACGGATATTCATTCTTCATAACAGTGAGAATAAGCGCCATTCTGACATACATACCATTCTTTGCCTGTTTGAAATACATTGCACGTGGGTCATCGTCGACCGCAATATCTATCTCATCAACTCTCGGCAATGGGTGAAGGACGATAAGATCTTTGCTTGCCTTTGACATTTTTTCCGTATCAAGGCGGTATACATTTTTCTGCCTTTCGTATTCATCAATGTCAGCAAAACGCTCACGCTGGATTCGTGTCATATATAGAATATCAAGCTTGCCTATCACTTCTTCAAGCGAATCGACCTCGGTAAACTCACAGCCATGAGCCTTTAATATATCAATAATATATGACGGAACTTTAAGCTCTGGGGTTGAGATAAAGATGAACTTGTTTCCCTTGTAGCAGGACATTGCTTTGCAGAGAGAATGAACGGTTCTGCCGTTTTTGAGGTCACCGCAGAAGCCGATAGTATGATTTTCCAGCGTTCCTTTTTCTATGTACAATGTCAGCAGGTCGGTGAGAGTCTGTGTAGGGTGAAGATGTCCGCCGTCGCCTGCGTTTATGATAGGGCAATCGGCTGTCAAGGCAGCAGCCTTTGCAGAGCCTTCAAGAGGGTGACGCATTACCAAGACATCAGCATAGCCTGAAACTATCTTTGTTGTATCTTTAAGATTCTCGCCCTTTGAAACCGATGAAGTTGCAGGATTATCAAAACCGATTATCGTTCCGCCAAGGCGAAGCATTGCTGTCTGGAACGACATCTGTGTTCTTGTGGAAGGTTCATAGAAGAGCGTACCCATAATTTTTCCGTCACATTCATGAGCGTATTTTTCGGGTTCTTTTGCGATCTTTGCACCAAGCGAAACAATTTCGTTCCACCATGAAATTGGCATATCGCTAAGGTCGATAAGGTTGGTAAATTTAGAGGTTACCATAGTTAAAGATCCTTTCATTTATAACAATATGATTTTATCTTATTCATTCTATCATAAAACTACATTCTATTCAATAGTTTTTTCAAATTTAATAAATTCGTTCATAAAATGACATAAAATATACCGCAAAAAAGCTCACACGATCAATTTTAACCGTGTGAGCTTTTATAAATTTTATATTAGAGTGCGATAGAAACCTTGCCATCGGAATTAGCAGGAACTTCAACAGTCTTGCCGCCCGAAACAGTGATCTTGAACGGTGAAGCATTCTTTGTGAAGCTTACATCGATCGTGCCGTTGTTGTTTACAGCTGTAAGTTCAAGAACCTTGTTGGAATCTGTATCGTAGATAGTGCAGGAAGCGGACTTGCCGTTTTCAAGCTCGTAAATAACGATCTCTGCATTGTTGAGATAATCGTATTCAAAGTTCTTCTCAAATGCACCGTAAGCAATAATGCTGTTAGGCTTTGCGAGGCAGGGGAGAGAGAAGTAATCGAACTTTTCATTGTAATACTTTCCGCCCTCGTACTTCTTACCGCTGATGATATCGGTCCAAACACCTGCAGGTACATAGAACTCTGCTGTGCCCTCTTCGTTGAATACGGGAGCAACGAGAACGTTATCACCGAACATATACTGTCTGTCAAGGTAGAGACAAGCAGGATCATCGGCATAGTCGATCACCATTGCTCTCATCATTGGAACGCCGACAGTAGATGTTTTGTTAGCCTGTGCCCAGATATAAGGCATCATCTTACCCTTGAGCTTTGTAAAGAAGCGGAGAACATCAACGGATTCTTCGTCAAAGAGCCAAGGCACTCTGTAGGAGGAGTTGCCGTGGAGTCTTGAATGTGAAGAGAACAAACCGAATGCTGCCCATCTCTTGTAGATATCAGGTGTTGCTGTTGCTTCAAATCCGCTCATATCGTGGCTGAAATAGCCAAAACCGGAAGCGCAGAGCGACAAACCACCGCGGAGTGTTTCTGCCATTGAGGTGTATTCAGCAGAGCAGTCGCCACCCCAGTGAACAGGGAACTGCTGACCGCCGACTGTTGCGGAACGGGCAAAGAGGCAAGCCTTGTTTTCGCCGTAATATTCCTTAAGAACATTGAATACAGTCTTATTGTAAAGATATGTGTAATAGTTATGCATTGCGATAGGATCGGAGCCGTCGAAATACTTAACGTTTGTCGGGATTCTCTCACCGAAGTCGGTCTTGAAGCAGTCAACGCCCATTTCACAGAGCTTTCTGAGCTTATCTGCATACCACTTGCAGGCATCGGGATTTGTGAAATCTACAATTGCCATACCGGGCTGCCACATATCGCACTGGAATACGCTGCCGTCGAGGTTCTTAATGAAGTAGCCGTTTTCCTTGCCCTCTGCAAAAAGAGCGGAGCGCTGTGCGATGTAAGGATTGATCCAAACGCAGATCTCAAGTCCCTTTGCTTTAAGACGCTTGAGCATTGCAGCAGGGTCGGGGAACTGGCGCTTGTCCCATTCAAAGTTACACCATTCAAATTCCTTCATCCAGAAGCAGTCAAAATGGAATACCTGAAGAGGGATATCTCTTTCAGCCATACCATCGATAAAAGAAGTAACTGTTTCTTCATCGTACTTTGTTGTGAACGAGGTTGTGAGCCAAAGTCCAAATGTATAAGCAGGAGGAAGTGCGGGCTTGCCTGTAAGTGTTGTATAGTTGGAAATAACTTCTTCGAGGTTTGCACCGCCGATAACGAAATATTCAAGCTTTTCGCCGGGAACAGTAAAGGAAACCTTTGAAACTGTATCGGAAGCGACTTCATAAGAAACCTTATCGGAAGAGTTTACGAAGATACCATATCCTCTTGAAGAGATATAGAACGGAATGGACTTATAGGACTGGTCACAGCATGTGCCGCCGTCAGAATTCCATGTTTCAACGTTCTGACCATTCTTAACGAATGTTGTGAACTTTTCGCCGAAGCCGTAGATGCACTCACCAACGGAAAGTGTAAGCTGTTCACGGAGATAAGAATTTCGCTTGTCACGGGGATAAGACCAGAATGTATCATCCTGTGTAGCGTCAAGTCTGCTGGAAACCTTGAACTGGCTTTCATTTACAACAGTTGTAGCTCTCCAAGCGCCGCCGGTAAGTTTCTTGTCTTTGTAATAGAACTGAACATTCCAGCTGAACTTTGAAATATGCACCTTTGTATCGCCTGCAACAAGCTCAACATAATCATCGCCGTCAATGATCTCAGGAGTAAATCCCTGATCTTCGTAAAGCTCAAACTTAGGCGCATTATCAAGTGTACCCATATAGTGGTTTACAGAAACCTTGATAACATCTTTCTGTGTGCAGGAATAGGTGATATCGAGAACAGGTCCGCCGAGGGTCATACCTCTGTTCTGGATATAGTTTGTTGTCGCAAGAACATTTATAAAGTTTTTGCCTGTCTTGATCTCATAGGCCTGTGATGCATAGTTCACATCATAGCCTTTCTGATTAAGCCAAAAGCCGTCTGCAAATTTCATGACAAAATCCTCCTCTTATGTAATTGATTACATTGTACAACATACACATAAAAAATGCAAGGGGTTTTCAAAATTTTATTTTCTGTTCATATCTTTTACATTGAAATAAGCATACAAGCCATTAGCCTTGAATAATATTGAACAAAGCAGATGATGATACAAAAATGCTCTTACTGAGAAGTTTTTATCATTAAAAATGTTTTACCACGACAAAACAAGGAGGAAAACCTATGGAACTTAAAATCAACAGGGAAGAGTTATGTTCGTCCGAATTGATCCTGAAGACCAAGCAGGAGCAGTCGATCGAGCTTGACTATATTCTTCCCGATTATTATCCCGAGATTTTCAAAATACTGAAATGCTTCACTTCGCCAAAAATAGCTTCATACAGCGTTTCGGGCAGCAAACTCACATACGAACTTTGCGTAAACATAAAAATAGCGTATAACGACGAAAACAGCTGCACTGTTCACGTTGTAGACCAGAAAATGATGTTTACGAAGTCAGTTGAACTCGGAAGATCGTGCAATGAACCCAGAGTTTGCATCAAGCCAAGTGTTGACTATATCAACTGCCGTGCGGTAAATTCACGCAGACTTGACATCAGGGGAGCTGTTTCCGTTGAAATTTGTGTCACCGACAGCAGTAGTCAGGAAATTGTCTGTGATGCTTACGGAATGGACATCGAACTTTGCAAAAAGCCGATTACTTACCCCGTGAACAAGCTTTATTCCGAAAAACAGATCACAATAACCGATGATTTTGAACTTGGGATCTCAAAACCAGCCATAAATGACATACTTTACTATGATGCGTGTGTTTCTTCAACCGATAAAAAGATAATTGCAAATAAAATGGTCACAAAGGGTGAGATCTGCATAAATATGTTCTACACCTGCGATGAAGACAAGATCGAAACGCTCACATTCACGCTTCCATTCTCGCAGATAATCGATATCGAGGGCATCGATGACAGATTTGACTGTAATATTGAAGCAGAGATAATGAACTGTGAAATAATGCCCCGTTCGGACGGTGACGGAAACACCAAGGTAGTTGACTGCTCCATTTCGATATTGATAAAATGCAATGCATACAGAATGGGAACGCTTGAACTCGTCTGTGACGAATATTCGACCTCTTTTGGAACTTCCGATCAGAGAAAAACTATCCATTACGATACTATGCCGCAATGGGTAAACAGCACATTTTCCGCAGGCTGTTCATTTGATACCGGTGAAAACAAAGTTGAATGTGTTTACGGTGTTACAGTAAATGTAAAGAACTGTCGCTTTACAGTAAACAGTGAGAGCAGTGAACTCACCGCAGACGGAACGATATGCTGTACACTTATTGCACGCTCGGAGGACGGTAAGAGTATTTTCACTGACAAGGAAAATAGCTTTACACACAGTATTCCCCTTGAAAACATCTCCGATGATGCATATATCAGCATCAGCGTTGTACCTACTTCCTGCTCATACAATATTCTGTCCGACGGAACGGTCGATGCAAAGTCAGAACTTAAACTTTGCGGAAGTATTTACTCTACAGAAATGGCAGAATGTATCACCGATATTTATGCAGACGAAGATACTCCTATACAAAAGGACGAAAACTGCGCATTGAAGCTTTACTTCTGCGAAAGCGGTGAAAATCTTTGGGATATCGCCAAGCGTTACCACTCTTCCGCAAAACTTATAATGGACGAAAATGACATCGAAGATGAGATGATCGGCAATGATATGATGCTGATGATCCCGATAATGTAAAAGGGGTGTTCCGGAATGGTTAATAATGATATTTACAGCAGCATTGCCAAGAGAACGGACGGCGACATTTACATCGGTGTTGTCGGACCTGTCAGAACAGGCAAATCAACTTTTATAAAAAAATTTATGGAATCACTCGTTATTCCGAATATTACAAGCGAGTTCCGCAAAGAACGTGCCATTGACGAGCTTCCTCAATCTGCCGCAGGAAAAACCATAATGACTACCGAACCAAAATTCATTCCCGAAGAAGCGGTAGAGATAAAACTTTCGGACAATGCCGTTTTCAATGTCAGAATGATTGACTGTGTTGGCTATATCGTTCCTGCTGCGATAGGTTATATCGAGAACGAAGCTCCGAGAATGGTTATGACACCTTGGTTTGAGGAAGAGATCCCATTCGCAATGGCTGCCGAGATCGGAACGCAGAAGGTCATCAAGGAACACTCAACAATAGGTCTTGTCGTTACAACAGACGGCAGTATCACTGACATTCCCCGTGATGAATATTGTGATGCTGAGGAACGTGTAATAAACGAGCTTAGCGAGATCAGCAAACCGTTCGTAATCATTCTGAACTGTCTTGACCCGAAAAGCAGCAGCGCACAGCAGCTTGCATCGGAGCTTGAAGATAAATATTCAACCCCGGTTATCCCCGTAAACTGTCTTGAACTTGACGAGCAGGGGATAAGTGATATTTTAAGGCAGGTGCTTTACGCATTTCCCGTTAAGGAAGTCAATATCACAATGCCGAAATGGATAACTGCACTCGACAAAAATCACTGGCTCAAAAGCAGTGTTGTTTCTGCTATAAGGGCGGCAGCAGAGAATATCAAACATATTCGTGATATGACTAAGCTCATCGAGCGGCTTTCTGACAGTGAATATATATCGGGTTCGCAGATATCGGAAATCGATCTTGGAAAGGGAAGTGCAGGCATCAAACTGGACTTTGACGGCGAACTTTTCTACAAAATTCTCGGCGAAGAAACAGGTATTGAGATCAAAAACGATAATGACCTTATGCCGCTTCTGAAAGACCTCATCACAATTAAAAAGAAATATGAAAAGGTTGAAAACGCCTTAAACGAGGTTGAAGCAACGGGATATGGTATCGTTATGCCTGATATCGATGATCTTTCACTCGAAGAACCCGAGATCGTTAAGCAGGGTGGAAAATACGGTGTTCGTCTGAAAGCTTCTGCACCTTCAATCCACATGATGAAAGCTGATATCGTCACCGAAGTCAACCCGATAGTCGGTTCGGAAAAGCAGTCAGAAGAGCTTGTAATGTATCTTATGAACGAATTCAACGACGATCCGACAAAAATTTGGAATTCAAATATCTTTGGCAAATCCCTGCACGACCTTGTTAATGAAGGTCTGCACAACAAGCTTTACAAAATGCCCGTTGATGCTCGTCTCAAACTTCAGGAAACACTTGAACGTATCATCAATGAGGGCTGCGGCGGACTTATCTGCTTTATTCTTTGATTCCTTCCTTGTCTTTTGTCATAAAAACAGCACCCTTGCAGGTTCAATGCAAGGGTGCTGTACTTTTATTAAATTATGATAACTTATTGCCGCATTCAGCGCAGAATTTAGCGTTTGGACTTGTTATTCTTGCGCCGCACTGATCGCAGAAACGAGGCTTGGGTTCTTCAGATACAGGTTCATCGGAAACCGGCTCTTCTTCAGCCTTTTCTTCCGCAATCTCTTCCGCTGCAGCTGTCTCCTCTGTTTTTTCAGTCGGTTCAACTGAGGGTTCAGCATCAGCAGTTTCGTTTTTAGGTGCAGAAACTTCGTTAGCTGTTTCATTTACTGTTTGAACAGGGATCTCCATTGTTCTTTCCTTTACAGCATTTTCAAGGAGTTCCTTCATCTTTTCGGCAGAACGCTGATCTCTTATATAATTGACAAGAGCAGTCATTGCCTTTGCGGTACCGTCGATCGTATTTTTATTTATCGCACAGCTGATCTCATTTGTATTACCGTTTCTTTCAGTAACAACAATAGATGTGCTTACCAAGGATTTTTTAGCCTGGAACGAAACGATATCATCGATCTTTATACGATTGAATACACCCTTGTTGATGAAGTAAAAATACTCTGTTGTAAGTGCAAATCCGTTATTTCCTGAATTGTCGTGAAGGAAAATAGGAAGTTCATATCTGCCGACTGAGATATAATTCTTGCAGGCCTCATCATATTTAGGATAGAAAAGGTTTGAAAGTGTAGGAACAAGGAAGTTTGCGGTCGAAACATTGAATTCATCGATCTTCTGCTTAAGGAAGAGGATATATGCTCTCTGCTCGCTATTCTTAAGCTCCATAATATGTGACTCGATCATGTCAAGGTATTTATTCTTAACTGCATCATCAAGAGCCATCGTTCTCAAACGAACGATAACATCAAGTGATTTCTTTGTGCTCAAGTTATTGATATTGCCGATAATATCGGTAACCTCCTTTTCTGCAAGAGCAGAAAGGCTCGCATCTATCTCAACAATATACTTTGTCTTAAGTTCAATAGGACACTTGTATTCTTCAACTTTGGACTTAACACCAAGCAGCTCTTCTTTGGACATATTTTCGATACCGTCCATCAGCTTTTCAATATTAGCAATGTGAAGTTCTCTGATCTTATTTTCAAGCTGTTCAATGCGCTCTGCTTTCTTATCTTCATGGAAGTCACCATTTCTGATAGTATCGAGAGCGTATATTGCTTTATCGACATCAATGGCATCAATATCTCCGATGATAGAATCAAGTTTTTCCGATTCAAGAGCCGATGCTCTTTCAGCGATCTTCTGAACACCGCGTTCAAAGTTTTCAAGCGTAACCTCGTTATCGGCAAGCTTATCGGAAAGATCAGACTTGAATTTTTCAAGTTCGCTTTCGGACATATCACTAACCGTTTCAAGAAGCTTGTTATATTCAGCATTCTTTATATTATCAATACATTCATTGATCTTTAAGAAATACTCATCGCTGATAGCAACAAATCTTTCATCTTCAGAGATCTTGCTTTTGAGTTCTTCAAGCTGTTCGATATCCATATCGGAAATATCAGCACAAAGTTCATCAAGTTCTTCACGGCGGAGTTCATCTTCTCGTTCTGTGATCTTCTTAAGATAAACTGTTGTTATCGACTCATCGTATGTACCGCCAAGGAGAAGATCTTTAAGCTCATCCAAAGCATCCTGATTCATGGAGAAGATGTATTTGCAGCGCTCTGCAAGCTCGGAATTCTTAAGTTCAGCCTCACGGCGCACTATCCTGTCAATGCATTTATCCTTCAATTCGCCGTTATAATTTTTATTGGATGCACTGATCTTTGAACGGAGTTCATCAAGCTGATCCTGTTCCATATTTTCAATATTTTCACACATTGAAGTAAGCTCTTCATCAACAAGATTCTGTTCACGCTGTGCTACCTTGACCATATACGGAGCAATGAGTTCATCGCTGTAGCTCTTTTCGCTCAAAACAGACTTGATGCTTTCAAGTTCTTCCTCGGTTGCAAAATCAACATTTTCAAAGAGCTTTTCAACTTCATGATGCTCATAGTCAACAATAAGTCTGTCGATCTCTTCAATATATGCACCGGTATATTTTTCGGGGAATTTGTCACTTGAAAGCTTAAGCTTTGCATCGGTGAGCATATCAAGCGTAAATTCGTCCATACCGCTGCAGATAAGATCGATCTCCGATTTTATCTTTTCATCGGCAAACTGTTCGATCTTGCGTGTATAGCTCTCTGCCATTACAGCAGGATATCTGCCCGAATTTACGCTCTGGAGCAGGGTAGATATCTCGGCAGTATCCATATCATCAAGCTTGGCAATGCGTCTGTCAAGTTCTTCTGTAAATGCTATATCAAGATGATTGTTGATATCGGGAAGCTTTGCATTTATAACGGATTCTGCATAACCCGACTTAAGAACATCATCGCGAAGTTTTATCGTTTCATCTGCATCAAGAGTAGGCAAACCAAGGCAAAGCTGATTCAGCATACTTTCTTCAACGCAGTTCATTGCCATTTTCACTTTAAGAAGATACTTTGATCTTGTAACATCATCAATAGTAATGCCCTCAAGATGCTTTTTGAGCTGAAGAAGTTCATCTTCATTGAGCGCAGAAAGATTGATACAAAGAGTCTGCAGTTCAAGCTCGTTTGCAACAGCACGCTTCATAGCCTCGGGGGTCTCAAAAACAGTTCCGTTAAAACTTCTGCTGCGGAGATCAGCCTCTTTTATATATTCTGAAAGCTCGTCAATATAACTCCTGTCCTCGAAACCATACTTTACATTGACCTTTTCAAGCTCATCCTTAATGATCTCTGCCTGTTTGATACCTGAAATGAAATTGCCATTCTCGTCAAAGAGATCTGCATTGAGGTACGAATCAAAGATCATACGCTGGAGTGTTGCCTTATCAACAGGAGCAACATTCCAGAAATTAGCCAGTTTTTCAAGATTAGATGCCTCTTCAGGATACTTATATAGAGTATAAGCAAAAATTCCGTAGCTTTCAGGTCTGAACGAAAGAATTTTTGAAATGAGGAATTTTTCTTCGGCAGAACCATTTTTACCGTCAAAATCCTTCTGCTCAAGATCTTTCATAAGTGAGATATAATCGCCGTCTGTATTTGAAGTATAGCTGTATTCAAAAAGCTCCGATCTTGCGAGTGCGTCGGTAAATGCGATTTTTACAGCTGCCATTTCAGCGCTGTTTCCGACAATATTTATGCCATGTGACTTTTCGGAAAGTTCATCTTCCGAAAGACCTACGTACTTGTTAACATATTCAGAAACAAACCGGTCAAGAGTGATCGTAACGCCATTGTTCAAAAGCACTTCAACAGCAAGCTTTCTGATGAATTCATCTGCAGAAAAATCAAATTCAGATGCTTCAAAAACTTCCTTTGCGCCCGCAAGTTCAGCTGTTATAGCATTAAACTGCTCAAAAAGAACATCCGTCTTGAGAATTCTTGTTGTCTTGCCGTCAATAACAACTTTCTTATCAAAAAGATCAAAAGAAAGGTCGTTGGTATCGGCAAAGTCAGGGGCCTCATCAACACATTTCTTAAGATAATTGTCTATGCACTTTTTGATATAATCGGAATCAAGAGTAATGATCTCTCCTATCTCTGCTTTGGTCCAAAAGAATGCGCTATTGATTTTCTTGAAATGAAGGACCCTATTGGTAAGGGGAGTGACAGGAGCGTATTTTTTGCCCTTTTCACGCATATATGCTTCGCTTACAACAATAGTATCATTCTTTCCGTTTATCATCCAGTCCTCGGCATAGAATGAGTTCTCAGCCATAATGTCAGTAAGATAAACATAACCGTTCTCAGCAGCGATCTCTCTTGCTCTTGTAATATTGAAAGACTGCCATTCTTCGTTGTCATCAGACATTAAAAGCATATCGGAATAACGGCAGATATTAAGTCCGTTGCTTTTAGCTTCCTCGTCAGAACATCTGCATATCAATTCATTTTTCTGGGTAGGATGACATATAAATTTAGCTTCGGAAAAGCATTTATTTTCGAGTTCATCGGCGAAAGCAAAGCATTTTTCCTTGAATACGTCATACTGATTAAATACGTCCATATTTTTGCCCCCAAATTCAAAATTATATATTTATATAATACCAAAATCTACTTAAAAAGTCAATAACTTATTGCAATTTTAACAATAATTCTTTTTTTAGGCAATCATTTTTATCAATTCTATCAGAAATTTAGTTTATTTCTCAGTTTTATATAAAATCATTGCAAAATAGTTCCAATACCATTGACAAAAATACATTTTTGATACATAATATATGTATATATTAATGGGGAAGGGAATTCCTGATATGAGTAACAATAAAAGAATCAACATCGCATATATAGGCGGCGGCTCATATAATTTTGGCTGGAAATTATTTTCCGAGCTTGCCGCAGAAGAGATCTGTGCAACCATAAATCTTTATGACAAAGATAAACAGCTTTCGCTCACCAATGAAGTAATAGGAAATAATTTAAGGGATAACCCACGCTGTAAAAGCGACATCGTTTTTCTTGCCTGCGATACACCTGCCGATGCACTGAAAGGCGCCGATATTGTATTAATGTCGATCGGATGCGGAAACAATGATGATGAAACCGCACTCCATACAATAATTGAAAAATACGGTATCATACAAACTTCCGGTGCACAAACAGGACCTGTCGGAATAATTAATGCCCTGCGTATTCTTCCGGATCATATCCGTTACGCAGAAATGATAAAAAATTATTGCCCAGATGCCTGGGTCATTAATTTAAGTGACCCAATGTCCGAATGTATCAATATTATGATGAAAGTTTTCCCGGAGATCAAGATATTTGGATCTACAAACGAGCTTTTCCAGACTCTTGAATTCATAGGCGGTCTGGTAGAAACAGAAAATGGCGTAACCAACATCCGCCGCCGTGATATAAAATACAATCTCATGGGAATAAGCGGTTTTTCCTGGTTTGATAAAATAAGCTATGACGGAGAAGACATAATGCCGATCTTCCGTAAATACGCTGAAAAATTTTATAAAACGGGATATGAACTTCATCCGGGCGAGTATAAAACAAATCCTCTTTCATCGGCAAACAAGGTTAAATTCGACCTTTTTCTGCGATACGGACTTATACCTGCCGTAAGCGACAGAACAATAGCAGAGTTCTGTCCGCCGTGGTACTTAAAAAGCAAAAAAACAATTGAAAATTGGAAGTTCAGTGGTTCGGCTGTAAATTACAATAAGAAATTGTCCATAGACAGACAGGGGAGAGTAAAACCTCTCATGAGCGGCAGCGAATCATTAGCTGTCGGAGGATATACAAGCGACGTTGTCCTTCAGATAAGAGCACTCATCGGAAACGGAAATCTTATAACAAATGCCTGCAAAAAGAATAACGGTCAGATATCAAATCTCCCAAAAAATGCAATAGTTTCATCAAATGCTCTTATAAGCAAAAACAATGTCCAAACTGTAACCTCGGGTGAACTCCCTGACGAGCTTGCCGCAATAGCAATAAGACATATTTCCAATCAAAACACTATCGTCAGGTCTGTACTTGAAAAAGATCTTGATATTGCATTCAACGCATTTTTAAACGATCCGCTTGTCTGCATCGACCTTGACAACGCAGGGGAGCTTTATAAAGAAATGCTTTCCGCAGTAAGCAAGGATCTTGTCTACTTTGCAGATATTAATTAAAAGGATCTATATAAGTCACGACCATCACTTCAATTAGCCCTATAAGAGCTTTGTTATAAGCGCCCCATAAAGGGCGGATATAATAATTATAAATCTACAATATAAGTGCAACAAGAAAAATAATGACACATAAATCAACCCGGGTTATAGGTCTGCTTCGTCAATTCCTTCCCAAAGGAACTTCCTTTGCCAACATTTCTGATGATGATTTACAGCATATTGTTCATCTCATCAATAATCGTCCCCGTAAACGTCTTGGTTTTCGTACTTACTTCGAGGTGCTTTGAAAATTTAATCGTTGATTTTGTTGCACTTGACTTGATAATATATCATACGGTATATCATTTTAAGTATACGGACAAAGCTATAGGTCCATTACCGGCAATTAATTAAGAAAAGGGCGGTTTCATGACAGATAAAGAACAATTATGGTATCTTATACATGGTTTAATTAATGGTTCGTATGATACGAAAACATTTTGTAGTGAGTTTTCACGAATTTATAATTTAGAAACTGATTATAAGAATTTAACCATAAATGAATATCATGAATTTTCTAAATTATGTGAAATGGTGGATAGATTTTCTGATAATATTCAAGAATTAAAAATACCTAACATATATTACTGTGAAAATGACATTAAATCTGCGGTTCAACGTGTTGTAAGTATGTTAAAGACAGATAAATAATATTTAACTACAATTATAATTATTCAACTTAATTTCTTGAATCAATTTTGATATGAACCCTCTTTACTGGGCAACCAGTAAGGAGGGAATTTTTTTTGTAATTTCCGAAGAAACTATTGACAGTGACAGTAATGTTGTGGTAAAA
>URTF01000030.1 GCA_900550695.1 uncultured Ruminococcus sp. | reverse complement strand
AATGAACTTATTATAGCCGAGAGTTTGTCTATAGGTTGATCGAGAATTAGTATTACTTATTAAGCAGTTTCAGCGCGAAGTCAAAGCTCTCATCATCGCTTTTTTCATAGTCGGGAGAAATGCCGTTCTCGCTGAAAGTTTCTTTTCCGCCGCTGCACATCAGCGATGATACAAAAATAAAATCGTGACCGTCATTGAACTTTTTGAATGCATAAGTAAAATTCTTTCCGTAGGTCTTTGTGCCGACAACGGAAACCTTGTCCCCGAAATCGGACTGCATACAGAATATCATTGCTTCGGCGGAGCTTGCGGTGTTCTCATTGCAGAGAAAAACAAGCCTGTCAAAGCCGATCAATTTGTCGGTTTTTGACTTGTGTTCGATAGTCCTGTTGTCGCTGACTTCGGTCATAACTACCTCGCCTTTATTGTAAAAAAGCGAAAGGACTTTTGAAAGCTCGTCAATGCTTCCACCTTAATTGTCACGCAGGTCGATAATGAATTTGTCCGAGCTTTTGAGCAGATCGGAGTACTGCATAAGACTGCTGTAGGTTTCTTTCAGTGTAAAATCACTCAGCTTGATGCAGCATATCCCGCCCTTGGCTGTGACGGTTGTTTCGCCCGCTTCCGCAAAAAGATTTTCCACACGCTCCGACTCTGCTTTGCTGAAAATGCGGTTATACTCGGCGAGCCGTTCGGGTTCGTATTGGTTGATATCATCAAGAACAAGCTTGTAAACATAATTTTCAAAGTTGCCGTAAGAACCCTCGTCATATATATCGCCAAGCTTTTTTCGCATTGCGCCGTCAAGATTTTCCTGAGAATAATAGTATTCCGTGAGGTATTCTTTCAGACCGGCAAGCTTATCGCTTTGTATATGCTTTATCAGAAGTATATTGAATATCACCAATATAACGATGATGAAAATATAGATCCCGTCACCCTTTTTGCCTTGCTTTTTTACCTTATCTGCGTTCATAGCTGTTGTCCTCCTAAGGTTGTTGTTTTTGCGGATATCAGAGCTTTATTCCGCATTTTGCCACAGCTTCGGCGGAAAGCCCGTTCACATTTATAAATTCGGGCGGAACATCGGGGTGAGGGGTAAGAATTTTCTCCATCCAGATCATATCGTACCAGCGGTCAAATTTGTAACCGCACTTTACGAAGCCGCCGACATATCGATAGCCGAGATGAGCGTGAAAATCCTCGCTGTTTCGGTCAAGATGTCCGTCCGCCTCGCCGGAGGGTACGCCGATGCAGGCGCAGAGGTTGTAAACATTCATTTCCGCAAGCAGCTTTTCAAGCGTTTCATAAAGCTTTTTGCCTATGCCGTGCTTTCTGTATGCCATATCGACATATATCGAGGTCTCGACCGAGTGTTCATACGCTTTTCTGCCGACAAAGGGACTTACATAGGCATAGCCGACTGTTTTCCCGCTGATCTCTGCGCAGATATAGGGATATTTCTGCTTTGTTTTTGCTATCCTCGCTTCAAATTCCTCTTTCGTCGGCGGATCGTATTCAAAGGTTATCGCCGTTTCGAGGACATAGGGTCTGTATATCTCCGATATTGCCTTTGCATCGGAGATCTCGGCAAATCTTACTGTTATCTCATCGTTCATAAGCGAACACTTCCCTTCGGGTTCGATTATAGCACTAAAAGTGCAAAAATGCAAGAAAATTCGGGCAAAAATTCAAACTTGACAATGCAGATACGCTGTGCTATAATCATTGAATATTTCTTTCGCATTTATTATATTGGGAGGTGACCTGAAATGAAAGAGAAAAACAGTATATACCGCCGTGCGCTGACGCTCGCCGTTCCGATGATGATACAGAACGGCATTACGAATATGGTCGGACTTGTCGACAGCGTTATGGTGGGAAGCCTCGGAACGGAGGCAATGACGGCGGTAACGATAGTCGGTCAGCTTATTTTCGTATTCAATCTCGGCATCTTCGGGGGGATATCGGGACCGGGCATCTACGCCGCTCAGTTTTACGGTCAGGGGAATACAGAGGGCTTCCGAAGCGCAATACGAATGAAGCGTTTTATATGTGCGGCATTTCTTGTTATCGGGGTGCTTGCGTTCCTGTTCGGGGACGAGTTCCTTATCGGACTTTACCTCAAAGGCGAAAGCGGCTCGATAGATGCGGCAATCACAATGCAGAACGCAAAAGACTACCTGCGGATCATGCTGCTCGGACTGCTCCCGTTCGCTGTAACGCAGATATATGCAAGCTCACTGCGTGAATCGGGCGACAGCATAAAGCCGATGGTCGCAGGAGTTTCATCGGTCGTTGTGGATATCGTGTTCAATTATCTGCTCATATTCGGAAAGCTCGGCTTTCCCGAGCTTGGCGTAAGGGGTGCGGCGATAGCGACCGTCCTCGCAAGGTTTGTCGAAATGCTCGTTGTTGTTATATGGGCAAACCTCCGCAGGGACAAGCACGAATTTCTGCAGGGACTTTATAAGACATTCCTTGTACCGAAAGACCTTGCGCTCAAAATGTTCAAAAAGGGTACGCCGATATTCCTCAATGAATTCCTGTGGGCAGGTGCGATAGCGGTCCTTACGCAGACTTATGCAACAAGAGGACTTGAAATAGTCGCAGGAATGAATATTTCAAACTCCCTGTGCAATCTGCTCAACGTAGTGTTTGTTGCGCTCGGAAACGCAGTTGGTATTCTCATAGGTCAGACCCTCGGTGCAGGCGAATACGACAAAGCGAAACGTGACTCGTTCTCACTGATGAAATTCACGGGCGGAGCGTGTCTTATCCTGACGGCGGCGCTGATATCGGTGTCGAAAATCTTTCCGCTCGTCTATGATACCACGGACGAGGTGCGCTCGCTCGGAACAAGCTTCATCATCATAACGGCGGCGTTTTTCCCCGTTCAGGGCTACCTCAATGCAATGTATTTCACACTGCGCTCGGGAGGAAAAACGTTCGTGACATTCCTCTTTGACAGCGTGTTCTCGTGGGTGTTCTCCGTGCCGCTCGCATACGTTCTCTGCACCTTTACAGCACTGCCGATACTGCCCGTTTACACGATAGTTTGTGCGGCTGACATCATAAAAGTCGTCATAGGATATATCCTTATAAGAAAAGGCGTCTGGATAAGCAGGATCGTGGAAGAAAATTCGGAATTATGAATTCGGAATGCGGAATTATTTTAAAGCGTGATTCGTAATGCTTGATGCGTAATTATTTATGCTCCGTAAATTCACTGAATAATACAAAATTGTGTAGGGGCGGATTCTATATCCGCCCGTTTGCAAACCCTTTATTTTAGGCGAATTTTCCGTAGGGGACGGGTTTCCCGTCCCTCGCCGCAAGGCGTTATAATACAAACGAACAGACCTGTTTTCAAGGGAATTTTCTTGAAAACAGGTCTGTTTTGGGTTATAATACTAAACACCAATAAAATACAGGAAAAAATCTGCGCCGAAATCACATATATCCAAGATTGTCGGCTTGATTTTTTCCAAATTTTAAATGGTGTTTAGTATAAGATAATTATTTTCGGCAAAATATGATTTATGTTTTAGTTTTTACGTTAAAAAACATCTAAATAGCGTATTTAACACAGATAATTGACAAAATAACTTGTAAGTGGTAAAATACAATTATGGGCATACCAAAAAACGGTAGGCGGTCAATTCCTGCTCCCTGAAAGGGGGCATTGCTATGAGTATAATTGAAGTCTTGACTTTAGGAATACTTATTTGCGATATCATACAGATAGCGCTTAATAGTAATAAAAAGAAGTAACCGCCCGAGCTTCCAACTTGACGGTTACTTTTTAAACCTATAACTGGGAGCGACCGTCTATCGGTATGCTCTCTTTGTATCTATATTATAAGTCTTTTTTGTGAATATGTCAAGTGTTTTTTCGCTGCCAAAATAATATTTCTTCGTAATTGAAAGAGTAAAAAGACGTTAAGTTCGCTCACCGTGTATACCGAATGTCTAATATATAATAAATATACGATTCGTAAAAGTTACAATACATTTACAATTTGGAAACCGTTTTCCCGGGGATACTTTGCAAAACGCCGAAAAGTGCGGTAAAACCTTGTGAAAACGGATTTTTTTATACTTAAAAAAAGCTTTGTCGGGGAAAAAGATGTTTATTGACTTTTTCTGAAATTTATAGTATAATTTGTTTAATAGCCGTCCTGACTTTTCGGACGGCAAACAGAATATTACAAGCATTTTTTTATTTGGAAAGGAAGTCGGTTATGGATTCTGACGGGCTTGCGGGGAGTATTGTTATCCTTGCGCTTATTTTGTTAAAAACATTTCTTGCGGTCTGCGAAAATGCAGTCGCTGAAATAGGTGACTCAAAGCTAAAGACGTTTGAAAACGGAAATGCTGCCGAAAAGCGGCTTTATTCGATGCTGAAAAAGCCGATCGCTCTGGAGCGGACATTTGCTGTCGGAAAAGGTGCGCTTTCGTCGATAATATGCGTTATATCGGAGCTTGTGTTTATCGGTGCGCTGTCAGAAACGCTCGGTGAGGCTATGCCGGCTTCGGCGGCTTACATTCTTTCGGCAGTGATAATTCTTCTTGCCGATGCGTTTGTGATACTTGCGTTCGGCTGCGGTCTGCCGAAAAGACTTGTGACAAAAAAAAACGCTGCGGACACAGCTGTACGATGCTCGGCTGCACTCAGATCCTTCGTTGTGCTGCTCACGCCTTTATCCGTGCTTTCATCATCGGTGATAAATGTGTTCGGCGGAACTTCCGAGGATGCTGACGAGGTGACCGAGGAAGAGATACTTATGATGGTCGATGCGGGCAATGTCGAAGAATCGCAGAGGGAAATGATAAGCAATGTTTTCGGGTTCGATGACAAGGCAGTTTCCGATGTTATGACCCACAGAACGGATATCGTTGCCGTTGAAACGACGGCAGGCATTTCCGAGATAGTCAATGCTTCGATAAGCAGCGGCTTTTCGAGGATCCCCGTTTACGAGGACAGCATTGACCATATCGTCGGTGTTATCAGCGTGAAAGACCTGCTCTGCATGATAGGCTCGGACGCCGCACAAAGCACGGTCGCAAAAGACCTTATGAGGGACGTTTTCTATGTCCCCGAATCGATGCACTGCAGCGAGCTTTTCAAGCTCCTTTCGCAGAAAAAGACCGTTATGGCTACCGTTGTCGATGAATACGGCGGAACGGCAGGCATTGTAACAATGGAGGACCTTGTTGAAACCATTGTCGGTGATATCCGTGACGAATACGACAACGAGGAAGAAGATATAAAACAGATATCGGACGATACCTACACCATAAGCGGAAACGCTTCGCCCGAGGACGTTTTCGGGGAACTCGGACTTGAACTTCCCGAGGATAACGATTCCGACACTATGAGCGGATTTGTGACGAGCCTGCTCGGACATATCCCCGAGGAAAACGAACACGCTTCGGTGCGCTACCGGAATGTGCTTTTCACAGTCCTTGTTACCGAGGATATGTGGATATCAAAGCTTAAAGCGGAAATAATTCACGATGACAGCTCCGACGGAGAAGATCGTGATAATGAAAATAACGAAAACGAAAAGGAGAAGATCAATGAAGATGAACACTAAAAAAACGATAAGCGCTGTTTTGGCTCTTATCCTTTCGGCTGCCGTCCTCACAACGGGCTGCGGCAAGGCGGAAGACACCGGGATCACTGCCGCCGATACCTCCTGTTCCGAGGAGATATCCTATACCGAAGATGCCTCTGCCGAAGAAAACGAGATCATCGTCAGCGCAGCTCTCACAAGAGCAGAGCTTGAGGCAAAGAACAGCTGGAACGAAACTCAGATCAACGAAGTAATGTATACAACGCAGGCATGCTACTCACGCAAGATCCCTGCGGCAGGTGCTGAAACCGTTTCCAAGTACAAAAAGGGTACAAAGGTAACCGTAGTTGCCGCAACCGACACAGGCTACTACAAGCTCAAGGACGGCTCTTACATACACTCAAGCTTTTTGAGCGACACAAAGCCTGGCGCTGCTACGACAACGACCGCCGATGATGATATCGACGAGATCTTCGATGACGATACGACCACAACAAAGAAAGCATCGACCACCAAGAAGACCTCTGCGCAGACCACCAAAAAGACGACAAAGACAACAGCCTCCGATGATAAAACATCGTCTTCAAGCTCCGTAGCATACAACATTGACTACAAGACAAAGTATGTTTACAAGCAGCTCCCCTCCTCCGAACAGAAGCTTTACGCAAACATTGTTGAGGGCGCAAAGAGCTTTAAGTCCAATGTCACCGTTCCGTCAGACCTCACTATCACACAGGTAACAAAGACCTACGTTAATGTTATAAATCAGGAACCCGAGCTTTTCTGGCTGCCGAGAGCTGTTCCGATAAGCGTCGGAGATCATCTCCAGATCAGATATGTTTACACCGCCGAAGAAGTGGCAGAGATCCAGAAAGAGCTTGACAAGAACGTTAAGACTATCCTCAACACTGTAAACCAGTACAAGTCCACATTCAGCAAGATCAAGGTCATTTACGACTGGATCGTTCTCAACAGCAACTTCAGCACCTCAAGCAGTGAAGATACCTGCTCGATCAAGAACGGTCTTACAAAGGGCGCTGACCTTCAGTGCGCAGGCTATGCAAGAACAATGCAGTACCTCTTCGACCTCTCGGGCATCAAGAGCGTTGTTGTTATCGGTAAGAACCCCGAGGGTACGACCCACGCATGGAACAAGGTCTACTGCGACAACGGATACTATATCATCGATGCAACATGGGGCGACCCTATCAACAAGCACGGTGAAGACTACATCAGATACAACTTCTTCCTCGTTCCCGATGCATGGGTAAAGAACGATCACCTCTACCCCAATACCTTCTTCAGAGGCAACGGCACAACTATCCACCTTTTCGATGAACCCTCCTGCACAAAGACAAGTGCAAACTATTACAAGGTATATAACAAGGAATTCAGCAGCTATGACACAGCTATCGCAGGTATGAAGGCTGAGATAGACGCAGCTCTCGAGTCGGGTTCTGTTGCTGCAACTATTCGTGTTACCAATTCAAAGCTCTGGGATAAGATGAACTCCACAGCTGCGTTCCGTGAGCTTCAGAATTATGCAAAATCCAAGAGCAAAAAAGTACAGAAGCTTTCACAGCTCAAAAAGTACAACGACGGCACTATGGTCATCCAGTACGATATAATCTATAAGTAAAATATTTGCGGGCGGATATTTCGGGAGATACTCTCCCGATGCTGCCCGTAACGATTTTGAAGTTAAAGAAAGGAAAAGAAATGAAAAAGAAAAATCTTAAAGCGATCGCAGCTATGCTTGCAATGATCTCGATCATAACCGTTACAGCAGCAGGCTGCGGAAACAAGAACGACGCAGGCGAAGAGCTTGTCACAAACGTTATCACTCAGGCATCAGACGCCGATGCGGACGAAAGCACTCCCGCAGACGGCACA
This sequence comes from uncultured Ruminococcus sp., assembly GCA_900550695.1. Lineage (GTDB taxonomy): Bacteria > Bacillota > Clostridia > Oscillospirales > Ruminococcaceae > UMGS363. The sequence continues at coordinate 16,958 of URTF01000030.1, read as the reverse complement.
GCTGCCGCAGCGGACGAACCGCAGGCAACCGAAACCGTTCTCGATGAAAACGGAAACGTTGTTACCGACGCCGCAGGCGAACCCGTTACACAGCCTGTCGCAACGGCTGCTCCCTCCGACGATCAGGGCGGCAGCGAGGACTTCTTTGCGGAAATGACCACAAAGGCTGCGCCCGTTGTCGATACTTCCGTAGACAATACAACAAGATACGCCTACAATACCCTTTCCAATGACGAAAAGGCTCTTTATGACGCTATCCTCGGCGCTGCATCAAATATGTCCACAAGAATTTTCGGTGCGCAGAATCTGAGCAATGCACAGTGGACAAAGGTGTTCGGACTTGTTTACAACCAGGAGCCGCAGCTTTTCTGGCTCAACGGCAGATCCGTTGTCGGCAGACTTTACTACAACGAGATCGACCCCGACAAGATCGCATCCATGCAGAAGGAGATCGACACGACCGTTGACAGCCTTATAAAAGAAGCAAATACCAAGTCAACTACATTCGACAAGCTCAAGGTTTTCCACGACTATCTCGTACTTAACTCCACCTTTGAAAAGAGCGACGAGGCAGGCAACTATAACCAGACTATCTACAACGCTTTCTCGGGCGGCACTTCAAAGCAGGGCAATATCCAGTGCGCAGGCTATGCAAAGGCAATGCAGTACCTCTGCGATAAAGCAGGCATCGACTGCATGGTCATCACGGGCACAAACGAAAAGGGTACTTCCCACGCTTGGAACAAGGTAAAGGTCGAGGGCGAATGGTACAATATCGACGCAACATGGGATGATCCTATCCTCTCCACTCCTATCACAAACTACCTCCGCTATACGTTCTTCCTCGTTCCCGATGAATGGATCAACGAAAAGACCCACTTCAACATCAACACAGTTACGCTCAAAAGCGGCGACAAGGTAACCTACTACGAACCGCCGAAGGCTACCGCTACCGCACAGAACTACTTCATAAAGAACGGCTACGTTTATGATAACCGCACCGATGCCGACAAGGCTCTTAAGGAAGAACTCAAAAAGGCAGCATCCGAGGGAACTGTAGTCGCACATATCATGGTAAGCTCCGATTCCCTTTATAACGAGATCATTGATGCGCTCAAGAACGACAGCGCTTACCGAGATGACCTCAAGAGCGTAAACTCCAAGATCAAGAAGCTCAAGGACAGCAGCAAGGAGAGCCTCCGTGTTATCCAGCTCGTTATTGAATATTGATAAGAATGAAAAAATGGTTTTTTTCGGCTTTTTCCGTGACGTTGGCGGCGGCAATGCTGCTGACGTCCTGCAAAGCCGTTGATGAGAGCGTTTCCCTGCCGCAGAACGGTCAGAGCTCCGGAACTGCGGCAAAAGAGCTCGATTATGTCTTTTACACCCTTAATGATAAGGAAAAGGAAGTCTATTCCGATATGATCGGAGCGGTAAACAGGCGTGAGAACGAATTCCCGTTCCCCGAGGGCTTTGATAAGGACGAGATGAAAAAGCTTTTTACTCTCCTTTACACCCAGCAGGAGCGGATCTTCTGGCTCGACAGCAGATTTTACTGCGATGATGAACAGAAAAAGCTGTACTTTATCTATCGCTATGACGAAGAACAGACCGACCGAATGAAAGCTGCGCTTGACCTTGAGTCGGGCAGGATAATTTCGGGATTCGGTCAGAATTCGGGCGATTATGAAAAGATCCTCGCTATCCACGATGCGATAGTGCTTTCCTGCAGGTTTTCGGAGGACGGCGAAAATGCCTCAACAGCCTACGGAGCGATCGTTGACGGTTCGGCAATGTGCGAGGGCTACGCATTTGCTTTTTCCTACCTCTGCACAGCGGCAGGCATCGAAAACTATGTCGTCAGCGGAACAAACCCCGAAGGCGAACCGCATCTTTGGAACAAAGCTGTCTGCGGCGGTGAATGGTACAACGTTGACTGCACATGGGACGATCCTATCCTTAAAGATGAAAACGAAAAATTTCTGCGGCATGATTATTTCCTTGTGTCGGATGAAGAGATAAACGGCATCTCACATTTCCCCGACACGGAGTATCTCCCCGATGCTGCCTGCACGGATAAGGGAAATAACTACTTCATCAGCAGCGGACTTTATTTCGACAGCTATACGGACGGACTTGAAGGTCTTTCGGAGTCAATAAAAAAAGCCGCCCGAAACGGCAGCGGAGAATCCGAGATACGCTTTTCAAATGAACAAGCATACCGTGAAGTCTGTTCGTACCTTTTCGATCAGCAGGGTCTGAAAGAGATCATCGAGGAACTCAATGCAAATGACGGGCTTAAAATAAGCTCGGCTCACCATTCCGAAAATGACGCACTCTTTATCATACACATATCATTGATCTTTTAATTCCAATACCTTTTAAAAGTCACATTTTGTCACATCAGTCGATCAAAATCGGGAAGGACTGTAGTTTTTATGAATAAATACAAGATCAGCGCACTTGTCAGCATTCTGCTCGCTGCGGCACTGATGCTCACCGGCTGCGGAGGCGATGAGAGCGGCGATTGGGAAGATACTCTCCCCTCGGCTGTCACCACCGTACCCGAAAAGGAAGTTTCGGTCATCGAAGCGGAAACAAATCCGCCGATATCAATATCCGTGCCCGAAGTGACAACTGCGACCGAACGCAGCACGGAGCTTGCAACAACGATATCAACATCGGAAACATCGGAAGACCCGATAACTTCATTCTCCGAAACGACCGTGCTGCCGTCCGAAACAACAACAGCATCGTCATCACAGACTACCACGGCGTCTGCGGCATCGGCTTCCGAAACAACAACAGTCATCACCACAGAAACCTCTGTGACCACTGCCCGCATCAGGCGTGAGGACGGAGAATATATCTTTGCAAAGGGCGCACCTATTGAAAAGGCTTACCCTTACAACTTCCTTGACAGCAACCAAAAAGCCGCTTACGACATTATGCTCAAAGCTATCAAATCGCACGATGACAAGCTCACTCTGCCCGATAATGTCAGGATCTCGGGTGATGAATATGTCGAGCTTTATCAGCTGATCTATGATTTTGAGTACAGCATATTTGACCTTGACGTTAATATCCGCTACACAAGCGCATCAAATACAGGCAACGTTGTTTCTGCGCAGCTTTCCTATCTTTATACTGCGGAACAGGTCGATGATATGCAGAAAAAGATCGATGCTGCTGCCGACAGTATGATCTCCGAGCTTAAAGACGGAATGTCGGAATATGAAGTGGTAAAATTTTTCTATGACAAGCTCGCATCGGGGATCGAGTATAACGAAAACGCTGAAAATCTCCGTGATATCTACGGTGCGCTCGTTGACAAGTCTACCGTATGCGGCGGCTATGCAAGAGCTTTTTCCTACCTCTGCTCAAAGGTCGGGATCGAGAGCATGACAACGCTCGGCGACTTCAACGAAACCCCGCATATGTGGAATATAGTCAAGATCGACGGGAACTGGTATCACGTTGACGTTACCTCGGGCAATGCGATGAATACGGAATTCCCATACATAAGATATGACTATTTTTGCGTAACGGACGATGTTATAAGCAAATATCACGTCCTTTACGATCAGCCTTTCGATTATCCGAAGGCAACCTCCGAAAAATATAACTACTATGTTTACAACGATCTTGTTGCGAGTGATGTTCCCGAGGCTGCCGCACTTATCGCCGATGAGATAATAAAAGCTTCAAAATCGAAAATACCCGCAGTTCAGTTTGCCTGCAAGGACGACACGACTTTTGAGGACGTTATATATTATCTTTTTGACCCCGAACAGCGGCATGCTATTGACATTTATGAAAACACCTACGACTCGGCAGAATATAAATACAACGTGGATTCTATCCAGTATCACAGTGACCCAAAGACCAGAGTTATAAAGCTTTTCCTTCAGTATATAAACGTAAACGCTGAACAAAGTGCGTCATTTCAGTAAAAACGGAAACGAACAGTACCGCAAAAACGCACCCATTGTTTTGAAAAGCTTTGGAGGTATTTTGTCTTGCAAAGATCTGTACCGCACCGCTGCACAGCTGCTGCTGCGGCAATAACGTTAACACTTGCCCTTTCCTCCTGCGGAGCGAAGCATGACCCCGCAGAAGATATGACGTTCAACGGCAGTTATCACATGATCGAGGGCGGAACATCGGTGCTTATCGAAGATACGGCAACGAATGTCCGCAGCAGTCTTATATATTTTCCCGAAGATATGGAAACTGTTTACGGACAGACTGCGCTTTCCGCCGAAGAAAAAAAGATCTACGATTCGCTTGTAAAGGCAATAGGCGATGAAGAACCGTCTGTCCCTATGGAGGCGGACGGAGAAACATATACAAAGATACTTAACCTTATCGGCATTGAACAGATGGGCTTCGGCAATGTTTCGGACCGAAGAGTCGGAGAGTTCAATGTCGAAAGCCAGCACTTCCCCGTCGAATTCACCTACCGCTTTTCCTGCGAGGAAATGAGCAACATGAACCGTGCCGCCGAGGCTGCGGCGAACGAGATAATGCTCGGCGTGACTGACGAAATGACTACCTACGATAAACTGAAGTATTTTCACGATTATCTTATCACGCACTGCGAAAGCGACTCCGAAGATGCATACGCAAACACTATCTACGGTGCGCTCGTCAGAGGCAAAGCACTCTGCGAGGGATATGCCAAAAGCTTTTCCTACCTTTGCAACAAAGCAGGGATAGAAAATATCATCGTCACGGGCGAAACGGACACCGCCCATATGTGGAATATGGTCAAGATCGACGGCAACTGGTATCACGTCGACGTTACTTGGGACAAACCCGACGGTACTATCGCCGAAATGTACCCCGATATGGTAATGTATCAGTATTTTCTCGTCACCGATTCGGTCATTGAGAATAACCATACGATATGGACGATAACCACTCCGCCGCCGAAAGCATACGGAACGAAGGAAAATTACTTTGTCAAAGAGGGTCTTTATGTCGAAAATGAGCAGATGACCGAGCAGACGATAGAAAACGCCCTGCGAAAAGCAATAGCCGAGGGAAAACACACCATCTCGATAAAATTCAGTACAAGCAATATGCTTCTTTCTACCGTGCGGCAGATGATGGACAGTGCAAACAACGGCGGAGATTACCTGAAAAGCAGGATATCCGATATAAGCTCCGAGTTCAACATAAAGCTCAACATAAGCTGGACAGATTATTATTCGCAGTTCAGGATACTTGTGTTTATAATCGACTACTGAATATGATTTGGGGCGGCTCCCGTCCCGAACGCATTGATCGATGTATTCATACCAAATAAAAAACGACCTTGTTTTCATCGGCTGAAAACAAGGTCGTTCGTTTATTATATAATCACCTTGCGGCGCAGAACGGGAAACCCGTCCCCTACAGAGAATTGGTATAAAATATAGGTGTTGAAACGGGCGGATATGGAATCCGCCCCTACGGAAATTGGGTTTTCAGCGTAATTTTATGGAGCATAAATAATTACGCAATTACAATGCCCAACGTTGTTGTGCAATTACGAATTACGCATTGAATCAAAGTTTCCAAAGCTCCTCTGCGTACTGTGTAACGGTTCTGTCGGAGGAGAACTTGCCGCTGTTTGCAATGTTCATCCAGCACTTCTTCGAGAACACTTCCCTGTTCTTGTAGTCGTAGAGAGCACGGAGCTTTGTATCCACATAGCCCTCGAGGTCTGCAAGGAGGAAGTAGTTATCGGGCTTGTGCCAGCTTGTGCCGTTGATGAGTGCGTTGTAAAGCTCGCCGAACATACCGGTATCGCCGTCATTGAACGTGCCGTCAACAAGGGTGTTAACTATGCGCTTTACACGCTCGTTCTTGTAGTAGATCTTCTCCTTTGGTCTGTATGTCGGCTTGATCTTTTCGATCTCCTCAACACGGCAGCCGAAGATGTACTCGTTCTCCCAGCCTGCTTCTTCAACGATCTCAACGTTTGCACCGTCGAATGTACCGAGGGTCACTGCGCCGTTGAGCATAAACTTCATATTGCCCGTACCCGACGCTTCAAGACCAGCTGTGGAGATCTGCTCGGAGATATCAGCTGCGGGGATAAGCTTTTCTGCGTAGGAAACGTTGTAGTTCTGAACGAAGATAACTTTGAGCTTATCTCTTGTTTCGGGGTCATTGTTTACAAGGTTTGCTACCTCGTTGATGTACTTGATTATGCCCTTTGCTCTGCGGTATGCAGGAGCAGCCTTTGCGCCGAAGATGAATGCTGTCGGCTGGAGATCGGGGAGCTTATGCTCCTTGATCTGGAAATAGAGGTCCATTATCGAGAAAGCATTGAGAAGCTGACGCTTATATTCGTGCAGACGCTTTACCTGAATATCGAACACGAAGTCGGGGCTGAGAAGAACGCCCTCATGCTTTGCGATATAGTCGCAGAGCTGCTGCTTCTTTGTGCGCTTGATCTCCATAAAGCGGTCAATAGTATCTCTGTCATCGACGAATTTTTCAAGCTGTTTGAGTTCGGAAAGGTCTGTTATCCAGCCGTCGCCGATCTTTTCCGTGATAAGGGAAGAAAGCTCCTCGTTGCAAAGCCCGAGCCATCTTCTCGGCGTAATGCCGTTTGTCTTGTTCTGGAATCTTTCGGGGAAGATATCGTACCAGTCCTTGAGAACGTCATTTTTAAGGATATCGGTATGAAGCTGTGCAACGCCGTTCGTATGTGAAGAAGCGAAGATAGCCATTCTTGCCATATGGATGCGGTCGCCGTCATAGATAAGCTTCCGGTTGATCTGATTTTCGGTCTGACCGATAGATGCGAGGTACTTTTTAAGATGCTCGTTGATGAGCAGAACGATCTCGTAAACGGTAGGAAGAACGCTCTTGAAGAGGTCAGCGTTCCACTTTTCGAGTGCTTCTGCCATAACTGTGTGGTTGGTGTAGTTGCAGGTCTTCTGTGTGATGTCGAATGCCTCGCCGAAGCTCATACCCTCTTTGAACATAAAAATTCTGATAAGCTCAGGGATAGCAACTGTCGGGTGAGTATCATTGAGCTGGAGAGCAAAGCACTTTGCAAACTCGGAGAAGTCATTTCCGTGAGTTTTCTTGTACTTTCTTATGATATCCTGAATCGAAGCCGATACGAAGAAATACTGCTGCTTTAAGCGGAGACGAAGTCCCTTTTCGTAGTTGTCGTTCGGGTAAAGGACATCGGAGATAGCTTCGGCAAGAACTGTGCTTTCGGAAGCCTTTTCATAGTCCTGTCTGTCGAATGCGCCGAAGTCAAAGCCCTTTACGGGTTCAGCCTGCCAAAGACGAAGCGTATTTACAGCCTTTCTGCCGTAGCCGATGATAGGAACATCGTAAGGAACAGCCATTACGGACTGATCGCCGAAGTCAACTCTTACAGCGTCCGTTTCGCAGCGAACGCTCCAAGCATCGCCGTAAGCGAGCCAGTTATCTGCGGTCTCCTGCTGGAAGCCGTTGCCGATAGACTGCTTGAAAAGGCCGTAGCGGTAGCGGATACCATAGCCGTTGAGCGGAATATCGCAGGCAGCAGCGGAATCGAGGAAACAAGCTGCAAGTCTGCCAAGACCGCCGTTTCCGAGAGCGGCGTCCTCGACCTCTTCCATACAGTTGATGTCAATGCCGTTTTCGGCGAATATCTGCTTTGCTTCATCGAGAAGTCCTGCGCAGTAAAGGTTGTTGTAAACCGCACGTCCCATAAGGAACTCGGCGGAGAGATAGTATGCTCTTCTGCCGCTTGCATGGCGGTTCTCGGTTTCGTTCCAGAGCGGAATGATGTCACTCATTACGGCTCTTGAAACAGCGTTATGGAGCTGCTTGACGGTAGCGTTTTTGATATCCGTCCTGCCGTCAGTCATAAGATTCTCATTGATCTTCGCAAGGAATTGTGCCTTATCCATTGTATAAATACCCTCATTTCAGTTTATGTTTGAATTTTTGAAAAAAGCAAGTCGGAAAGCCGTTTTCGCCCAAAACGGAATCTCTTTCCAACAGAATTACACTTTATTTTACCATATTGCTTTAAAAAAGTCAATGTTGCGAGCCTATATTTGTGCAAAGCTACAAATTTGAGTGCGATATGTTGTGACCGATAATATTTCTATAAAACAAAATCGGTAGAAAAGTCATTTTTTTCGTATATTTCTAACGGTCAGAGCGTTCTCATTCACCGAAAAATCAACATCGAAACCGCCGTATGACATCGAATAGACCCTTTCGGGATCGTTCTGATACTGCGGCCGAGGGTCCTGAGCGAGAATTTCCGTCAGCTCCGCCGAAAGCTCTTCTCCCACAAACTTTTTCAGTTCATCGGGGAATATGACCGACAAAACGGGAGCGTTTGTGTCCAATGCGAATCCGTTCACCGCATCGGGGTGGCTGTCGGTGTAGGAAAGATACGGTTTCACATCGATTATCGGCGTTCCGTTCATAAGATCGGCACCGCAGACATACAGCACGGGCGAGTCCTTTTCATCAAAGCTCACCCTTTCAAGCTTCACCGAGGAAAGACCGATAGAGTTCGGACGGAACGGCGAGCGAGTCGCAAATACTCCCATCCGCTTGTTTCCGCCGAGCCTCGGAGGGCGTACAGTCGGCGAAAATCCGTCCGTTTTTGCTTTTGAAAAAAGCCACAGCAGCCACAAATGCGAGTAGCCGTCAATTCCTCGGAAAGCATCGGGATCACGGTATTCGGGTTCAAAAACGATACGGGAAACAACATCGGCAAGTCCGCTCTGCCGAGGAACGCCGAATTTTTCGGTGAAGCTGTTTTCGATATGTGCGATTATTTTAAGTCCGTTCATTTTATTTTGTCCTTTAATGAAAGCAACGATTTAAAATCGGAAAAAACAAGCCAACAATCTTGGATATATGTGATTTCGGTACAGTTTTTTCCTGTATTTTATTGACGCTTATTATTACAGCAAATCCGCATAACAAATCAATTACGAAATTCCGCATTCCGAATTCCTAATTCCGAATTATCATAGCCGCCACGTTCATTCCGTCAGCGGCAGCGGACATTATTCCGCCTGCGTAGCCTGCACCCTCGCCGCAGGGATATAACCCCTTGACATTCAGCGAGCAGAGGTCTTCGCCCCTCGTTATCCTTACGGGCGAGGACGTTCTCGTTTCGGGTGCGGTGAGAACGGCGTTTTTGTCCCCGAAGCATTTCATTTTATGCGAAAAATCGGCAAGCCCCTCTTTTAACATTTCCGTGACAAAATCGGGGAAAAGCTCCGCAAGGTCACATTCCGCAAGTCCTCTTGCATAGGTCGGGGCAATATTGCTCTCGGCGAGCGAGCCTTTTCCCGTGAGAAGCTTTCCTACAGTCGATGCAGGTGCTTTGTAGTTCCTGCCGCCAAGCTCAAACGCTTTTCGTTCGAGGCTTCGTGCGAAGATAACACCGTCAAGCGGATTTTTTCCGAAATCATCGGGCGAAACTCCGACAGCAACAGCCGAATTCGCATTTTCACCGTCACGGGCGAACTCGCTCATACCGTTCGTAACGACCGTGTTTTCCTCACTCTGTGACGGAACGACCATTCCTCCGGGACACATACAGAATGTGTAAACGCCCCTGCCGTTTCTGCGGTGGGAAAGCTGATATTCGCCCTTTGGCAGGCTCGGCGTTCCTGCGGCTTTTCCGTAAAGCGAGCGGTCAACATCGGTCTGCTTATGCTCGATGCGGACGCCGACCGAGAACGGCTTCGGCTCAATGAAAACGCCCTTGTTAAGGAGCATTTCAAAGGTATCTCTTGCGCTGTGTCCGAGTGCAAGCACGACCGCATCGCAGGGTATCTCCTGACCGTTTGCAACAGCGGCGGCAACTGTGCCGTTTTTTATTATGATATCGTCAAGCCTTGTGTTGAATCGGACTTCTCCGCCAAGCTCAATAATGCGGTTTCGCAGACTTTTTACGATACTGCGGAGCTTGTCCGTGCCGATATGAGGCTTTGCTTTCGTGAGTATCTCCTGCGGTGCGCCGAATTCGACAAGCCGCTGTAAAATCCGTCTGCACATAGGGTCTTTTATGCGGGTCGTGAGCTTTCCGTCCGAGAAAGTACCTGCGCCGCCCTCGCCGAACTGTACATTCGTCTGCTCGGAGAAAGCACCGCCGTGCCAGAAGCCCTCAACGGCTTTTACACGCTCGTCAACAGCCGCTCCCCGTTCGAGAACTATCGGCTCGAAGCCGTATTCGGCAAGCGTGAGTGCGCAGAACATTCCCGCAGGTCCGAAACCTGCGACAACGACCTTTTTCTTGGTGATATTTGTTTTCGGGGGCATGATCTCGATGCTTTGATCGACATAAGAACAGCTTTTGTCACGTTCGCAGAGTGCTTTTTCGGCTTTTTCGCTGTCAAGCTCTATCCAGACGGACGAAACGAGCTTTATATCGCTGTTGTTTCTCGCATCGAGCGAGGTCTTGTGCAGGTGACAGGCTTTCACGCTGCTTTTGCTTATGCCGAGCTTTTTCAGTGCAGCGGCGGTGATATCGTCCGTACCTGCGTTTATCGAAGTTTTTATCTGAGAGATGATTATTGCCATAAAAAAGTTCCTTTTTTCTTATAAAAGTGAAGCCGCACGGGAATATGCGGCTTCGCAGTGTCATTATGCTCCGCTGAAATGCCCTGCGGCGGTCAGCTTTGTTTATGCTTGTGTTTGTGGAAATGGCGGCTTTCTTTACAGCTTATTTTTCGATAACGGTTTTCACAAGCTGCCAGCCGATACTTCCCTCACGAAGCTTTGTCAATGCGTCTTTGAGATCGACCCACTCTACAGAATCCACTTCACCCGACAGTTTAAAGTCTTTCTTCTTTACAGTCGCTTTATACCCCAGCATAAGCATTTCCCGTTTTTCATAAGGATAACTGCTGATAAACTCCAAAGCTTCAACGTCCTGTCCGATCTCTTCCTTCACTTCACGGATAACGGTTTCCTCAGCGGATTCGCCTATTTTCATTATCCCCGCAACGCATACATATTTTGTCGCAGAAACATAATTCTGCCGAAGCAGTGCTATTTCGTCATATTCGTTTACGACCGCCGCAATAATACTTGTCGTAAACATATCCCATAACGGAATACTGCATTTTTCACAAAACGGAATTACTCCCTCATCTCCGATCTCTTTTCCGATAAGTTTTGTTCCGCAGTGCGGGCAAAATGTAAAGCGCATGATTTCAGTTCCTCCTGTGATAAAATCATAGTGTGGCATCCCCACTATGATTTTAGTGTAAATGTTACGATAGCTTTTGGCGAGAGCAGACCGTCCGAGCTTATGCACCAGACATCGTCATAAGCAGGTGTTGAGAACGTTACGGGCAGCTTGTAATCCCTTGCCTCAAGCTCGTAATTCAGCAGGTCTATCTGCGAAACAACATCGATGTAGGATATCTGATTGATGCTTTCCTCCGAGCCGATGAAGAACAGCGTGAAGCCCGAGGTTATGATGTTATAATCGAACTGTGCAGGGGCGTTGATTATCTGAACGGAGCTTCCCCGGATAGTCATCGCTATCTTGTAAAGGCCCTCGCTCGGACATACAACGGAAATGCTGTCGATGCCGCTCAAATTCTGATAATTCTCACCGAGGAAGTCGGCGGCGTTGAATGTGAATACCGAACCGATATCAACTTCACGCATATCGATAGTGCCTATCGTTATCGCAGAAACGTCCTTTATCTCATCGGCAGGAGCGGCTATTTCAAGCTCGGAAACGGAAAGCCGGAGCTTTTCACGGAATGCGTCAACGTTAAAGCTGGACGGCGCATTCGTTATCGCAACTTCGAGCGGAAGAACCTGCTTTTTGTATACGGGAATACTTACGCTGAAGCTTGTTCTGCTGAATGTGATGCTGTCATTTCCGCTCAATACAACGCCGTCACTGCTGTAGATAGTCGGGCTTTCGGCGGTGTATTCATAGCTTGAAGAAAGCTCGCTTGCCGTATCGACATAGAAATAAGCGCTGTCGATCTTTTCAACATCGTCCTTCGGACCGGTTATTTCAATAGTATTCGGTGCAACGGCAACATCGTCATCATCAACGATATATCCGCTTGCAACGTGGATACGGTCAAGGATCGGGGATATCTTTATTTCTTTCGTAACGACCTCATCGAACGAGGCAAAGATATATTCGATCGATGAGCGTTTTTCGTCAGCGGAAACGATCTTTGTTACGCTGAATGTTCTTCCCGTCGGCGAAGTGACCTCGAGCGGCAGGCTGTATTCCCTCGGACTTATGACATTTTCAGCCGATGCAGATACTTTTATGTCATCAGCCTTGATGTTGCCTATCTGCGAACGGTCGCCCTGAAGGTAAACGTCAACGTTCTGAACGCTCTGTTCTATGACCTTGTAGTTGTGCGCTTCGGCATAAGTGCCCTGAAGCTCGACCGTGACAGGGACATTGTAAACGACCTGATCTATCGTCGGATAAACGCTTATCGAAACCGCAAACCATATCACGACTGCACAAAGAATAGAGAATACTTTTATCGAAAGATCCTTTTCAAATATCCTGCGGAAGAAGTCCGAGATGATCTCAATTATTCTTTTCAACGGAACTTACCTCCTCTGCAGTGTCTTTTCTTTTCTTTGAAGTGAACAAAGAATGTTTCTTTTCGGCAGGCGGCTGACTGCGGGTGTATTTCTGCGGTTTTTCGGGGATAAGTTTTTCACGGAGATATTTTTTAAGGCTGTCACGTGAAAAGCCTCTTTCAAGACTGCCGTTTTCTGCAATGGATATAACGCCCGTTTCCTCCGAAACGACGATAACGATAGCGTCCGAGTTCTCGCTCATTCCGATCGCCGCACGGTGGCGTGAACCGAGCGCCTTGTTGATAGTTTCCTCTTTCTGCGGCTTCGGGAGAAAGCAGGCAGCGGCGAGAATGTAGCCGTCACGCATTATGACTGCACCATCGTGAAGAGGAGTATTTTTCCAGAAAATATTTCCGAAAAGCTCCTTTGACGGCTTTGCATTAAGTATAGTACCCGTGTCGATCTGTTCACCGAGCTTTGATTCACGCTCGATAACGATGAGCGCACCCGTCGTCGTCGCAGACAGATCCTCGCAGGCATCGCATATGGCTTCGATAGCATCGCCCCACTTTGAAGCGGCAGTGTCTGTGTTTTCCGAACCTATCGAAGAAATGAACGGCATTTTCGTGAGCTTTGAGCGTCCCATTTTTTCTATGGCACGGCGAAGTTCTGGCTGGAAGAGTATTATCAGCGCAAGCAGACCTATGTTAAAAACGCTTTTCATAATGTAAGCCATAGCCTTCATCTGAAAAAGCTCCATTAAAAGATATGCGATAACAAGCACAGCGATACCCTTGAGCAGACCGCCTGCACGTGTTTCCTTTACGATGCTTATGCCCTTGTAAAGAATAACGGCAAGTACAGCGATATCAAGGATATCCCAGAATGTTATCGGCAAGATACTCGTTATCAGCGAGCGCAGAGTGTACAGATTCTCCAAAACCGTTTCCGCCTTTCTGTATTTTTGCAGTATTATTATAATTATAGCACAACACTGCGGCTTTTTTCAATAGGGAAAAGACAAATTTTAATGCGGAATTCGGAATGCGGAATTATTTTTGTTCCGCAAAATTTACAGTGAAAACCGAATTTCCGCAGGGGCGGATCCTATATCCGCCCGTTCCTGATCGCAAAGTGATTTTCGGTGTCCCCCAAAAAACGTTTTGTTTGCGTTTTGGAGAGGTGATTTTTCACAAAAAACGGTTCTCACCATAAATTTGCAAAGCAAAACAATTCCGAATTCCGCATTCCGAATTCCGAATTTAACATTACGCATTACGCATTAAGCATTACGAATTAAAATGTTATACCCTCTATAACTAATTTAAATATCGCAATATTTATAAATTAATAAAAAATCGGTTGACTTTAAAAGGGAATAATATTATAATAATAAGTATATTTATTATGTTTGGAGTGATTAGGATGACTGAGAAGATCAAAGCCGCCGAAGCCATGGTCAAGTGCCTGGAGCAAGAGGGTGTCAAAGTCGTCTTCGGTTATCCCGGAGCTGCTATCTGCCCTTTCTATGATGAGCTTTACAAAAGCGATATACACCATGTACTTGTAAGACATGAAGCTAACGCAGGTCATGCCGCCAACGGCTATGCAAGGATCACCAACAAGCCTGCTGTATGTATTGCCACATCGGGACCGGGCGCAACTAATCTTATTACTGCGATAGCAACCGCTTATGCCGACAGTATCCCGATAATCTGCATCACGGGTCAGGTCTCCACAGACCAGATCGGCTGCGATGTTTTCCAGGAAGCGGACATTACAGGCTCTGCGATGCCGTTCGTAAAGCACAGCTACCTTGTCAAGAACGCAGGCGACCTCCCACGAATCTTCAAGGAGGCTTTCCATATTGCAGGAACGGGCAGAAAAGGCCCTGTCCTGATAGATGTTCCGATCGATGTTCAGCAGGCTGTCATCAAATATGAGCCCGTTGAAGATGTTTCGATGCGGACTTACAAGCCCACCTTCAAGGGCAACACCATGCAGGTGAAGAAGATCGCAAAGGCTCTCGAAGCCGCCAAGAAGCCGCTTATCTGCGCAGGCGGCGGTGTTTTTGCCTCCGACGCTGCGGACGAGCTTATCGCTTTTGCCGAAAAGTCGGGTATCCCCGCAGTTTCGACAATGATGGGCATAAGCCTTTTCCCGACCGACCACCCGCTTTATATGGGTATGCTCGGTATGCACGGCGTAAAGACCGCCAACCACGCTGTCAGCGAGTGCGACACGCTTATCCTCATCGGTGCAAGAGTTGGCGACAGAGCTGTTACTTCGCCGAGCTTCCTCGCCGAGAACAAGAAGATCATACATATTGATATAGACCCTGCCGAGATCGGCAAAAACATACAGACGGATATTCCGCTTGTAGGCGACTGCAAGGCTATCCTCACAGAGCTTACCGACTACATCGAGAAGAAAGACCGCTCCGAGTGGCTTTCCGAGCTAAACGAGGTAAAGAATTCCGTTCCTACCGAAAACGAGACCGAGGGTTACGTCAACCCGAAGATGTTTATCCGCAAGCTTTCAAATGCACTTCCCGACAATTCGGTATGCGTTGCCGATGTCGGTCAGAACCAGATATGGGCTTGCAACAATTTCAACATCAAAAAGGGCGGCAGATTCCTCACGAGCGGCGGCATGGGAACAATGGGTTACTCCGTTCCTGCGGCTGTCGGTGCGAAAATGGCTGCACCCGACAAGGAAGTTGTCGTTATCTGCGGCGACGGTTCGTTCCAGATGCAGATGATGGAGCTTGCGACTATTGTTCAGGAGAACATCGCCGTAAAGATAATCATTATGCGAAACAACCGCCTCGGAATGGTTCGTGAGCTTCAGACAAAAGCGTATAAGGATCAGCAGATAGCTGTTCGTCTTACGGACGGAAATCCCGATTTTGCGATGCTTGCAAAAGCTTACGGCATTGATTCGATGTCCGTTTCAAATATGTCCGAAGCGGAAGAAGCTATCGGAAAGCTCGCAGCCTCCGACAAGCCGTTCCTGCTTGAAGTCAACGTATTCAAAAACGAAAGCACTTTATAATAGGGAGAGAAAAATATATGAAACACACTATCTCAGTCCTTGTTGAGAACCATGCAGGCGTTCTTTCCAGAGTTTCGGGACTTTTTTCAAGAAGAGGCTTCAACATCGACAGCCTTGCGGTAGGCGTTACCGATGACCCCGAAATTTCAAGAATAACCATCGTTGCCGACGGTGACGAACACACCGCTCAGCAGCTTGAAAAGCAGCTCAACAAGCTCATCGATACCCTCAAAGTCAAGAATCTCAGCGAGGGCGAATTCATTTCAAGAGAGCTTCAGATGATAAAGATAAACGCAAACGCTTCGCAGAGAAGCGAAATTCTCACTATCTGCGAGATCATGGGCGCAAAGGTCGTTGACCTTACTTCCAACACCGTAACGGTCGAGATCTGCGACACAACGCCGACTTTGAAGCGCTTTGCGGAGCTTGTTCGTCCTTACGGCATAAAGGAACTCGTAAGAACGGGCGTTATCGCTATCGAAAAGGGTTCGGAGAGCCTTAAAACGAAGTAAAAACCAATCAAGTTTCTGATTCTGCGTCAGAATTTTTCTGCACAGTTCAAAAAATGGGTCTGCTGAAGTCCGGAACACGGATCTTGGCACTTCCCAAATAAAAAATACATATATGGAGGAAATTAAAATGAATAAGATCTTTTATCAGCAGGACTGCGATCTCGGCAGACTTGACGGCAAGACAGTTGCTATCATCGGCTATGGCTCACAGGGTCATGCACACGCACTCAACCTCAAGGACAGCGGCGTAAACGTTGTTGTTGGTCTTTATGCAGGTTCCAAGAGCGCTGCCAAGGCAGAGGCTCAGGGTCTTAAGGTAATGTCCGTTGCAGAAGCTACAAAGGCTGCTGACGTTATCATGATCCTTATCCCTGATGAAAAGCAGGCTGAAATGTACGAAAAGGAGATCGCTCCGAACCTCACAGCAGGCAAGACACTTGCTTTCGCACACGGCTTCAACATTCACTTCGGCTGCATCGTTCCGCCTAAGGACGTTAACGTAATCATGATCGCTCCTAAGGGTCCGGGACACACAGTAAGAAGCGAATATCAGGCTGGCAAGGGTGTTCCTTGTCTTATCGCAGTTGAGCAGGATGCTACAGGCGATGCACAGGATATCGGTCTTGCTTACGCTCTCGGAATCGGCGGCGCAAGAGCAGGCGTTCTCGAAACAACATTCAGAACAGAAACAGAAACAGACCTCTTCGGTGAGCAGGCAGTTCTCTGCGGCGGCGTTTGCGCTCTTATGCAGGCAGGCTTTGAAACACTTTGCGAAGCAGGCTACGACCCAAGAAATGCTTACTTTGAGTGTATCCACGAGATGAAGCTCATCGTTGACCTTAT
>URTF01000029.1 GCA_900550695.1 uncultured Ruminococcus sp. | reverse complement strand
ATGGGTTTTGCGCCGATTTTTTGTCTATAGTTTTATTGGTGTTTAGTATTAGTATAAGACTTTTTTCATAGCATCAATCCTTGTCGCTGACGATCTTGCAGTAGCTGCTCGATGTTATTATATACACCGCCGTGTACAGGATACCAAACAGCACGAAGCAGCATAATGTCACTATTGCAAAGAGCTTTTTGTCCGTCAGGCCGAACAGCATAAGAAGCCTTGAAACTATACCGAACGCAAACGCCATGTGAACCCCGGCTGCGGCGAGCGGTGTGAAAAATACCGTAAGGACCTGCGAATTTATGCTCTTTCTTATCTCCGACTTCGTCATTCCGACCTTTTGAAGAATACTGAATTTCGACTTGTCCTCAAAGCCCTCGGATATCTGCTTGTAATACATTATAAGCACTGCTGCGGCTATGAAAACCGTGCCGAAGAGAATACCGAGAAAGAACAAACCGCCGTAGAGAGCGTAAAAATCGCTTCTGCCGCTTTCAAGTCCGTCCAGTCCTACGCCTGCCCAGTCATCGGGGTGTTCAGCTCTGATCTTGGTAATGTTGTCAGTCATTTCCTTGGTTATTTCTATCTGTTTATCCGCATCGCAGGAAAGGTCAAAGGCGTAATAATCGTGCATATAGGAAGATGCATTGCCATAAATGCCGAGCTGAAGCTCATACAGTTCCTTTACAACGGCTTCGTCCTTTACAAAGATGAAAACGGACGGTGTCATCTGCTCGGCATCAACGCCATTCGGAACGAAAGCATCAATATGTTCTTTGATATTAAATGTGCCGTATTCCGCAATAGTGAGCGTATCAAAATCATAGTCTTTTTTCGTAGTGTAAATAAGTGCTTCGCCGTCCGAAAGTGTTTCATTCTTGCCCATAAGACGGTTATAGTCGGCGAGCGTGATGATAAAAAGCTGACGGATATCAGAGTTTCCGACCTCATCTCTTCGGTTCGGGTCAAGTATGATCTCACTGCCGACAAAGCCGCCCGAAATGTCAAGATAGGTGTAATGAAGAGTATTCTCGGGCGTTTCGCCGAATTTTTCAAGCGCAGTGTTTACAGCACTTCTGCTCCACGAAATGACTTTTTCGTCTGTCGAATAAGTGTCAACGACAATATCCCTCGGATAGCGGCGGGCGAGCATATCTTCTTCGCCGACGTAAAGGCATATCGTGGAGGAAAGCGTTACGAGCACCATTGTTGACAGTATGCATATCGAGGCCAAGCCTGCGCCGCTTCGCTTCATTCTGTAAGCCATCTGCGAAACGGAGATGAAGTGGTTCGTTTTGTAATAGTACCTTTTGTTCTTCTGCAAAATTTTGCACAAAGCGACCGAGCCCGAAACAAACAGCATAAACGTTGCGGCAATTACCATTATTACAGCCACAAAAAACGCAAAAATCGCTTCAAGCGGATTTTGGATATAAACGGCAAGGAAATATGCCGCTCCGAGGATAAGCGCACCCAATTCAGCGAGAAAATAGTTCGCTTTCGGCGGCTTTTCGCCCGAATTTTCGCTTTTCATAAGCTCTATCGGATTGGAAAGATGTATCTGACGGAGCGAATTTATAAGTATGAGCAGGAATATCACCGCATAGTAGACCATTGCGTGGATTATCGACTTTGGCTCTGCGTTAAATGTGTACGAAGCTGCGCCGCCAAGCATTTTGGTCAGTGCAAGCTCCGCAAGCTTTGAAAAAAGCACACCGCAGGTTATTCCCACAACGAGCGAAGAAACATATATTATAAAAGTTTCCCACAAAAGTATCCGTGAGATGTTCCGCTTATCCATTCCGAGAATGTTGTAAAGTCCGAACTCGGTTTTTCTGCGGCGGATAATGAATGAATTCGTGTAAAAGAGAAAAACTGCGGAAAAAACGACCATTACGCCGCAGCCCATATAAAGGAGCATATGCATTGTTATTCCGCCCTGCATTTCCTTTACAAAACTGCTGACGGTAAGAAACGATGTGATGTAGTACATCATTATCATTCCCGAGCAGGTGAGGATATAAGGAAGATATATGCGGCGGTTCTTTTTTATTCCGTTGACCGCCAGCTTCGGGTACAGAAGCATAGTGTTCATCAGACCGCACCTCCCGAAGCGATAAGGGTGAGGGTATCGGAAATTTTCTTGTAAAGCTCCTCATTCGTGCAGTTTCCTCTGTAAAGCTGGTGGAAAACTTCGCCGTCCTTGATGAAAAGCACACGGTTTGCGTGGCTCGCAGCCTTGACGGAGTGCGTTACCATAAGTATGGTCTGACCCTCGGAGTTGAGTTTTGAGAATACGGCAAGAAGCTCATCGGAAGCTTTGGAATCGAGCGCACCCGTCGGCTCGTCCGCAAGCAGAAGCTTCGGTTCGGTTATCATTGCTCTTGCGGCGGCAGTTCTCTGCTTCTGTCCGCCCGATATCTCATAAGGATATTTGTCAAGCAGGTGTGTTATGCCAAGCTTTTCAGCGGCAGGCATAAGCTTTTTCTCCATTTCGCCATAGCTCATTCCCATAAGCACCAGCGGCAGGAGGATATTGTCCCTCACGGTAAAGGTATCGAGCAGGTTGAACTCCTGAAAGACAAATCCAAGATTGTCACGTCTGAACTTTGCCGTTTCCTTTTCTTTAAGCTTTGCAATATCAGCACCGTCGAGCAGGACTTTTCCTCCCGTCGGCTTATCGAGCACGGCAAGAATGTTGAGGAGGGTCGTTTTGCCCGAGCCGCTTTCACCCATTATTGCGATGTATTCACCCTTTTCGGCGGTAAAGCTGACATTTTTCAGAGCCTCGACCTTAGCCGAACCGATACGTGCGGTGTAAGTTTTTTTCACGTTTGTTACTTCAAGTATTGGCATTGCTGTCATTCCTTTCTGAATTTCTGATATAAGTATAACAGAAAAGGAAAATGTCCGCCATTGATACGGCTTACATTTTCCCCAAAAAGCTTACAATTTTGTAAGGTCATTCAATTTCAAGACTGCGGCTTTCGAGATACAGCCTTATCACAGTGCCGCTGTCGCCGCTTTCTGCGGTTATCTTATGTCCGAGCGTGCCGCAGATCCGCCTGCACAGATACAGACCTATGCCGCTTGCCTTTTTGTCAAGTCTGCCGTTACAGCCCGTGTAGCCTTTTTCAAATATTCGCGGAATATCTTCGGGAGCAATGCCAATTCCCGTGTCCCTTATGCAAAGTGTAAGCGGCTCTTCGCAGTATATTTCGACCTCGCCGGACAGAGTGTATTTTACAGCGTTTGATATGATCTGCTCGATGACGAAAAGAAGCCATTTTTCATCGGTGAGGACAGTCTTTTCAAGCGGCTTGTAGACAAGCTTCAGCTGTCTGCGGATAAACTGCGATGAAAATTTTCGCACAGCCTGCTTTACAATGCTGTCAAGGTCGTATTTTTTTATAACGAGGTCACTGCTGTTGCTGTCAAGACGAAGATAACAAAGCACCATTTCGGCATACTGCTCTATTTTCTGCAAATTTTCCGAAAGCTCGCTGTATTCGGGACTGTCGCCGTTCTGCAGGATAAGACCCATTGCGGCGATAGGCGTTTTTATCTGATGCACCCACATCGTGTAGTAGTCGGTCATATCCGAAAGCTTTTCGGCGGCTTCGTTTTCTGCCGCTTTGAGCGAATCATAGAGAGTATGTATGAGCTTTGTATAGTCCTCCTCTATTCCATTTTGGGGCAAGGGGATATTTTCCGCCGAAAGAGTTATCTCATCGGCAAGCCTTTGCAGTGCGGTACGCTTTCGGCGGTAGTAAACAAAGTCTGCCGCAATGAAAACCACTCCGAAAAATCCGCTTAAAACCGCACCGTACAGCACAGGCGCAAGCGGCAGTTCATACAGCGAAAACACGACCGCAAAAACCGCACATACGATGAGCCATACTATTATATTTTTCTTATGAGCCGATAAAAAATCTCTGAACATCTGTATTTACTCCACAATATAACCCATACCCGATCTTGTTTCGATAAAGTCGGAAAGTCCCGATTTTTCAAGCTTTTTCCGAAGTCTCGAAACATTGACCGTGAGCGTGTTCTCATCAACATAGCTGTCCGTTTCCCACAGCTTGTTCATGAGAAAATTTCTGCTTACGACCTTTCCCTTGTTTTCGAGCAGGGTGAGCAAAATGCGGTATTCGTTCTTCGTAAGGTCTATTTTTTCGCCGTTGAAAGAGAGCGTTGCGTCGGACACATTCAGCATTGCACCCTTGTGAGCAATAACATTCGTATCCGAGCCGAAATCATAGGTTCGGCGAAGTATAGCCTGAATTTTCGCCATAAGAACAGTCAGGTCGAACGGCTTTGCGATAAAATCATCGCCGCCCATATTCATTGCCATAACGATATTCATATTATCCGAAGCGGAGGAAAGAAACACGACGGGCACTTTTGATATCCCGCGAATCTCCGAGCAGAAATAAAAACCGTTATAATACGGCAGACCGATATCCATAAGTACAAGGTGAGGTGAGAACTCGGTAAAAACGGTCATTATGTCCTTGAAATTCTCTGCGCACTTTGCTTCAAATCCCCATTTTTCAAGGTGGTTTTTTACAGCGTTTGCAATAGTGCGGTCGTCTTCGATTATAAGTATTTTATACATTTGGGGTCTCCTTTTTTTATGCTTTTTTTATTATAGCATATAAAAAGATATGATACAAGCATAAATTTTTATCCAAGCATTTTTCCGTTCAAGAATGCGCATTTTGCAGAATATTCGTGTAAAATAATGTGATTTTTTACTCTGAAACAGCTTAATTCTGCATAATACTAATGTGCGAGCTTTTGCTTGATTTTTGTACACTTTCAGTTTGCCGAAAAAGACCCCCGTTTGTTTGTACAAACGGGGGTTCTTTATACCACGAAAGGATAACAAGGGGGAGGTTATCTGTTTTCGTTGATATATGTGCTTGCACGGTTCTGAATGATGTCCGCAACTTCGTCAACGGACTTCTGACCGCTGAAATATGCCTGTGTTTCCTCGTCGATGATCTTGAGGAGGTCGGTATCATATTCATATACTGTATTTACGGACTTGATGAAGTTCATCATACGCTCATTGTCCGCATCGGTATTGGGCGTGATAGTGAACGACTGGTTGCCGATCCATATCTGATTGTCATAGTATTCTTTCTTGCCTTCATTTTCCCAGTAAGGACGTTCCTTAGCCTTTTCCGCAAGCTTATTGAGTGCGGAGAGCTTTACGGGGAAGTCGCTTACATTTCCCTGTGCCTCATCGGTGAGGAGTGTCTTGATGAATTCCCAAGCGCCATCGGGGTTCTTTGCCTTTTCCATTATTGCAAGAGAGGTGTTTATCTGGAGCATCGAACCATTGCCTTTATCGGTAGGAACGCCGACCATTGAAACGGGTTCGCCGAAGTAGCCTTCTTCGTCCTGCTTGAAAGCGTGGAAGTCATAGATATATTCATCGCGGAGGATAGTCTTTCCTGTGCGGTAGGAGTTTTCACGCTCTGTCCAGTAGTTGTCGTCCTGATAAAGTGCATCAGAGTCGATCTCTGCAGGAAGCGTTTTTGCGTATTCAAGCGCTTTCTTGAACGAATCGGTGTTGAAAGTACATTCGCCCGTTTCGTAATTTACATACTGACCGATGTTGTAAACGATCATTGAATCAACGAAGCCTGAGCTTGTCATTTCTGTCTGCATATTACTGTCAGGGTTAGCTTCGTGAACTGCAATGAAATCGTCCATTGTCCAGCTGTCCTTGTCGCCGACGATAGACTTCTTTGCGGACTTTGTAACGATGCTGAATGACGGTGCTATTCTGTAGAGCTTGCCGCCTATGCTGAATGCATCGAAAACATTTTCAAGATAATCCGCACGGTTGAAGCTTTCGTCCTTTTCCATAATAGGACCAAGGTCTGCGATAAGTCCCTTTGAAACATAGCTGCTGAACGGGAGCTGGCTGTCAACGAGGAGGATATCGGGTATCTTGCCTGCAACGAGGTCATTGTTAAGACGCTTTATGCTGTCGTCATAGTTCGACCAGTCGTCTCCGACATAGGAAGTGACTTCGATCTGATATTTGTCGCTTGTCTTGTTGAATGTGCTTATCTTGCTCTTTATGTCGTAAGGAATGTATGAAGCATAAACAGAGATGAGCTGCTTGTCGGGAACTTCGGACGGATCAATCTTTGTGAGAACATATATCACCATATTGCTGTCATTGTACGAATATCCGCCGTTTGACATTTCATAATTGTATGCGGAATAGATGATCTTTCCCTCGGGAGAAACAATAATGTTGCTCATTGCGGTGGTGTCGATGCCCGATTTTATCCAGTCGATAATGGTCTCGCTCTCGTTGGCTTCGATATTCACGCCGTAAAGTGCGGTATCACCGTTGTATACCATGTCATATCCGCCGCCGGGGTAGCAGCTGTAAGCGGAAAAGGAGAGCGGATATTCCGTATCGCCGAACTTCTGTGCAGCAAAGTCGATGAGCTTTGCGGAATTCTTGGATTCATAATTTCCGTCAACGTTCGAGTAAGAATTGATAAGAGCATAAACGCTGCCGTTTTTTGCACTGACGACAGACGTGATATATCCTCCCGAATCCTGCGATGTGCTTTCCTCAAGTCCGACGCTGAAACGGAATTTTCCGTTCGCATCAATGACGAGAACAGTGTTGTTTACAAGAACGTAGCCGTTGCCGTCGTTGTCTTCAACGAAATTGCTGATATAGAAATAATCATTGTCGTTGTCGCTGTAGCTTGATTTGAGATCGTCAAGATCGACCCTGCCGACCGATTCAAGGTTCGTATCGAAGCGTTCGATATAGAAATGATCTTCCGATTCGCCCGTTTCATTATCCCATGAGCTTGTGCTTACAAGGATAGCGACCTTATCGCCCGACATAAACATCTTCTGAATGCTTGAATAGGTATTCATGCCAAGCTGCTGCTGATCGATGATGAGCTTTTCACCGATCTTGCTGCCGCTAAGATCATAGGCTTCAAGCCAGTACTGCTGGTAGGAATCATAGATGGGTTCTTCGGTATCAACGGAAGCAGTCTCTTCCGCAGGTTCTTCAGCAGGCTCATCGGTGATATTGCCCGAACCGTCGGGTATTATCATGCCGCCTGCTTCTGCTGCATCTCCGATGCTGATATCTCCTCCGGCAGCACCCGTAACAGCCATACCGAGTGCTTCTCTTTCCATTACGCCGAATTCCGCATCATCGGTATTTCCCGTATCAGCATTGGCATTATCATCTGTGTTCGTGCCATTGTTATTGTTGAGGGAGACAGTTCTTGTGCCGATGACGTAAACTCTGTCCGAATCGGCTGTCATTGCGTTTATGCCTTCAAGATCCGAAACGGGTATCTCCTGCGAGGAGTAAAGGTTATCCTTTGAAGCCATTTCGGGCTGGTTGGTCTTTCCGCAAGCGCCGAGCGAAAGCATCATTGCCGCCGCCAAGCCTGCGCATACCGTGCGTTTAAGTATCGTTTTTTTCATAAAGTCAGTTTCCGCCTTTCATAGTTCTTTGTCTTGATCTTCTGCTTTTGAAATATGCTGCCGCCGAAGAAGCTTTATTCTTTATCTTCTCCGAAAGCTTATGTGCAATTGCCTTTCGCTTAATGAAAAACAGAACGGCAAAATACAGAACTGTTAATATCGGAACGCAGAGAGCGGCTATGATAGCGACCATACGGTGCGCTGCCTTTTGCTCTGTGATCCTTGCTGCGTTTTCCCAGTAGGGATAAACTATCGGCTTGTCGATGACTGCGCTTTTTCCGCCGTCAAAAGCCGCTTTGAGCATTTTTATTGCGGAGAAGCGTCCCGTGTTGACGATGATCGTTCGGTTATCCTCCGAAACGCCCACAACGTCCTTGATGATCGATTCCGCAAGACCCTTTACGGGACTTGGGAGCACCGCTTCATAGCAGGATACCTCGGGGGCTTGCTCCTGAATAAGCTGTATCCCTGCGTAGGAGATGAACATATACGGCTTTTTGCCGATAAGATACTGTGTATCCTTATCCTGCTCGGCTTTTACAACGCCTGCAACGGTGAATATCTTTCCGCCGATGCTTACAGCCATACCCTCGACATTGCTCGAGCCGAAAAGCTGCCAGGCGAGCGTTTCATCAATGACAACTCTGTCCTGCATAAGATCATCGTCCGAATAATAGCTGCCCGAAAGGAGCGTCAATGGGTGGAAAAGGAAGAAATCTCCGCCCGTTACGATAGTGTTCGCATCGACAGTCGGCGCATAGCTGTCACTCATCGTTGTAACGGTCATTTTCTGCTCTGCGCAGGAAAAAGCGTCAAAATAGAGCCTTGCGCCCTCTTTTTCGGGCGTCAGTGAGTTTTCACTCATCTTTTTGTCGATATCGACCCTCATTCGGCGCACTTCGTTAAGGTCAATGCCATTGCCCTCGCTGAAAAATGCCGATATCTGGTCATATCTTTCGCCGCTTTCGCTTTCCCAGCTTTTGGCTGCATTCTGTGACGGGAGCTTGCTGCCGATACCTGCAAAGCTGATGCTCAGACAGGCAAAAATCACGATACAGACCGCATTAAGGGCGGCAAGAATTATATAAAGAAGCTTTTTTGTGCCCGTTTTGCTCCCTCCTTTCAGATGATGACCTTTTATCAGTCATCAACAAGACGAACCTGATCGCCTGCGTTGATGGGCTTTGTCGAAGTGGAAATAATGAAGTCGCTCTGAACAACGCCCGTTACGGCTGTGTTCACGCCGTCCGATGCAAGGACTGTGATATCCGCACGCTTTGCGATATATCTGTTGCCGAGAGGACTGCTCTTTGCAACGACCGTGAGAACGAACTTGCCGTTCGAGTCCTCCTTGATCGCGTTGTTAGGAATGATACATTCATACGGCTGACCCTTTCCGCCGAGAACGAGCTGTAATGACTGTCCCGGAGTAACATCACCCGTGATATCGAAAACAAGCAGTTTTTTCTGCGAGTCGGACTGGTCTGCCTTTATCTGAGTGAGCTTCGCCTGAGCATCGCCGCCCCAGAAATACTGGATATCCGCATTGTCGCCGACCTTGACCTTTTTCGCCTGATCGAGCGTTACGGAGAAGCTTGCCGTGTAGCCCTTTTCTGTCATTTCGATAGATGCTACGGAAGTACCCGATTCGAGCGTTTCGCCTGCGGCTATCTTCATCGAGCTGATAACGCCTGCGACCTGAGCGGTTATCTCGCCGCCTGCCGCATCAGCCTTGAGCTTTTCGACCTTTTCTTCAAGGCGCTTGATATCTCGCTGCAAAGCCTCTGTTGCGATATCGTCTTTTCCTGCGGCAACGAGGTCGTCCTTGCGGAGCTTTTCAAGAGCAAGCTTCTGACTTTCAAGATCACGTTCCTTTGATTCTATCGTATTGATCGTTTCAAGGTCTGCATCAGTTTGTGCCTTGTCAAGCTTCAAGTCCTCGATGTCAGCTTTGACATTATCAAGCTCGGCATTCTTATTGTCGATCTCATTATTTTTTTTGTCAAGTCGTGCTTTGATCTTTTTCTTTTCGGCGTTGAGCTTTTTGCTGACTTCTATCTTTTTGAGATTGAGTTTGTTTGAGGCATTGTTAAAGCTGTTGGTGAAGGTGGTCTGGTTGTTCGTAGCTGTTTTAAGACGCTGACTGACAAGGTTGCCCGTCGTCTGCTTATTGTACATTTCATAAAGCTCCGACTTTGCCTTGCCCAGATCCGTGTTTGTATCCCTGATGCTCTGATTGATGCTGATCGGGTCGCCGTCATCGCTTACGAGGGCTTCAAGATATTTTTCGTTGAGTGCCTCGAGCTGTGATTGGAGCTTATCGATCTCTGCCTGCTTGTTGATAATATCCTCATTTGTGACAACACTGCCGAGTTCCTTGGTGATCTGTTCGACCTGCTTGTCATATTTTTCTTTTTCTGCCTTGTACTTTACAACGTTGTCATAAAGCGGCACGAGTTCCTTGCTGTAGATATCATCGAGCGAATCATAGCTGTCACTGCCGAGAGCCGAAAGCTGTTCGTCTATGCGTGAGGATTCCCCCTCGATCTTCTTTGCCTCTTTCGTAAGATCGTTTGCCTCTTTGGTGAGATCGTTGCTCTGCTTTGTGAGATCGTTTATCTTATCTTCAAGAGCTTTCTGCTCATCGAGCTTTTTAAGATAATCGTCACTTCCGCCAAGACCCTCTTTAAGCCTTTCGATATCCTCCTGAAGATTTTTTATCGAAAGCTCTTCCGCAGAATGGTCAACGCCGGCGTCAAGGAGCTTCGTTCTGTATTCGTCCTGCTTGGCTTCGAGATCACTCTGAGCCTGCTGGAGATCGGGACTTTCACCCTCTTCAAAGCGGAGAAGGACCTGACCCTTTTCAACGGTATCGCCCTGCTTTACCTCAACAGCCTGAACGACCCTTGATGCACCCGTGTACTTCACTTCGTACTGCTGTGCGGCTTCGACCGTGGCTGTTCCTCTTATCTGCTCGGAAAGGCTTCCGTTCTGCACATATTTTGCCGAGACCTCGGGCAGGGAATAGTTCATTATAGTATTGGAGAAAAACGTCAGCAGAAGCATTATCGTGAGAAAAATTATTGCCGCCGTTTTCACCCATTCACGTCTTTTATTTTCCATTTATGTACCTCCATCTGAAGATCATCAGAGATCAACCCTTGATGCCGCCCGAATATGCAATTCCCTCAACGAGATAATCCTCGCCGTAAAGGAACATCAGCAGCGTGGGTATCATATATATCGTCGCAACAGCGAACGCAAGACCTATCTCGCCCGAATTTATCCTCGAAAGGAAAACGGACAGCGGATAAAGGCTTTCGTCCGAAAGAAGAATGAGCGGCTGTTCGACCATATTCCAGTAATCGATGAAAACAAGTATTATTACCGAGAATATAACGCTCTTGCAAAGGGGAAGTGCTATGTAGCGGAATATCTGCATCTCTCCCGCACCGTCAAGCTTTGCCGCCTCTATGAGCGATTCGGGTATTCGCTTCATCACCTTTGTCAGCAGGAACACCGAGTAGGGCGTGAACACCGCAGGCAGGATTATCGCCCAGCGTGTGTTGAGTATCCCGAGCTTATCCGCAACGAGGTAGTTCGGAACGAGCGTTACCTGATAGGGCATCATCATTACTATTACATATACGAAGAAAAGTATCTCTTTCAGCCTGCCTTTGAGCCGCGCGAAACCATAAGAGGCAAACGCCGCAACCGCAAGCTGGAATATAACTATCGGAACAACGAGTATCACCGAGTTCCAGAATTTCAGCAGATAATCGGGGCTCTTGAAAAGCACCGTGAAATACTGCGAAAATGAGACCATATCGGGGATAAATTTCAGATTCACCTTTTCGGAGATGAACGTTTTTCCGCCCGATTCGGTCGTCGAGAATACCGAGCCGTAGTTCGCCGATATCTCCGAGGACGACATAAACGAGTTAGCTATCGTCAGCACGGTCGGCATAAGGAATATGAACGCTGCGACCGCCGCAAATATCGTCATCACCGCAAGTCCTATCTTATTCTGCCGCAGTGTGAATTTTTTTCTGCGAAGAGGCTTTTTAACTGTATTTTCAGCTGTCATTCCGTATCCTCCCCGAACTTATTTTCAGCAACGAACAGCAGCGCAAGTATCACGATGATAACTATCGACATTATTATCGCCGCCGCCGAAAGCTTCTGATAATCAAGCTTTCGGAACGTGTTGTTCATAAAGTGCTGGAGCATATATATCGAGTCGTATGGGTAGTCGCCCGTGAGAAGATAGACCTCACGGAAAACCTTGAACGAGTTTATCAGCGAAAGTATCGCAACGAAAAGTATCGTCGGCGAAAGGTGACGGAGCTTTATGTGGAAGAACTTGTACCAAGCACCCGCACCCTCCAGCGTTGCAACTTCGAGCTGATCCTTGGATATCCCTCCGAGTGCCGACAGGAACAGTATCATATTGTAGCCGAGGTTTTTCCATAGGAAAAGCACAGTTACCACTATCATTGCCTTGTCGGATTTGAGCCAGTCTATCCTGTCAACGCCGAACTTTGAAAGAATTTCGTTGAGCGTTCCGTTGTAGTGGAAAATTACCTGCCATATAAGTACGACCGAAGCAACGGGAACCATCATCGGACAGAGGAAGCTTGCCCTGAACTGGCTGACGAGCGGTATCTTCGCATCGAGAAGCATCGCAAGTGCCAGTCCGAGTATGACCGCAAGCGGCACGGACGTGAGCGAGAATTTCAGCGTGTTTATAGCCGCTCTCTTGAATGCGCTGTTTTTCAGCAGGCTTATGTAGTTGTCGAGAAACACAAAATCCTTGTTTATCGGATTGTCAACGACCGAGTAATAAAGGATCACCATAAACGGCACTATAAAAAATATCATAACGCCGATAAAGCTCGGTCCGATGCAGGCTATCGGGAACGCCTTTGACTTTAAAGAAACCTTGGGCGGCTTTTCACGGACTTTTTTTTCATTCCGCTCTTTTTTTATATCAGGCTTTGCGCCTATTTTCTTCATTTTATTTTTCATCTCCCTGACGAAAACTCTAACGTCATTATTCTGTTTTAACATTATAACATACTTATTCTTGTTTTTCTACATTAAACATAAACTGTAATCTAATTTTAAACATTTCGCCGAAAAAGTAGCTTTTGTTACCGTTTTGAAATAATTTGTGCAGCATTAAGGTCACCTCTATGATGAGGTTTGCTTTTTTTCTGCAATACGATTTTTTAAAAAATTTCATATTCCTCTTGACAAAGGGGTCAAAGTGTGTTATAACTGTATTACAGCAAGTAGTACAGTTGGTACAGATAGAGGTGATATAATGTTTGCGATTGACCTAAGGGAGCGAACTCCTATTTATGAGCAGCTTTACAAAAGGATAACCGAGCTTGTCATAAAAGGCGAGCTTAAACAGGACGATAAGCTCCCAAGCGTCCGTGAGCTTGCGAAAGAGCTTGGAGTGAACCCGAATACGGTCGCAAAAGCGTTCCAGATGCTCGAACGTGACAAGGTGATCTACTCCTTGCAGGGCAGGGGAAGCTTCATCGCCGCCGTCCGGACCGACAGCATCAAGGAGAGGGCGCTGACGGCGTTCGATGCGGCCGTTGCCGAAGCTCTGAAAGTTGGGCTGACAGCTGACGAGCTTATTTTACGCATAAAAAATTATGACGAAAAAGGACTTGACAAAAATGAAACGCAAAAACAGGAAAAATAAACACACCGCTTTTCCTGCCGTTGTATGTACGGTGTTCCTTGCCGCAGCGGTGCTTTCGGGAAATGCCGTTTACCGCAGACAGCAAATCGATGCGAACGTCATCACAAATGAAACCGCCGATGCATCTGACCCGATACTTGTATTGGTGAACAGAACACATATTATCTCAGACGAATACAGCGGCGAACTTGTTGAACTCGACTGCGGAAAAAGCGTCGATTCGCGAATTTATCCCGACCTACAGGCAATGTTTGACGAGATGCGCAGCGAGGGCATTTATCCGATAGTGAACGAGGGTTTCCGCACAAGGAAAGATCAGGAGCAGATGATGACAGATCAGATAAACGCTTATCTTGACGAGGGTTACAGCCGCAAAAAAGCGGAAAAGCTTGCGGAGAAGATAGTTGCTCCCGTTGGTTCGAGCGAACACGAGCTTGGCATTGCCGTTGACATCATCGCCGATAAAGCTAAGTCGGATAACGAAACGATCTATAACTGGCTTGCGGAAAATGCGTATAAATACGGCTTTATCCTCCGCTATCCACCGAATAAGACCGAGATAACGGGCATCGATTATGAGCCTTGGCATTACCGATATGTCGGCAAAAAGGCGGCAGCGGAAATTTATGAACAGGGCATTTGCCTTGAAGAATACCTTGAAAATAACACGAAAGGAACAGATATATGATTAAATTAAAGGGTGCAGTTAAGAAATTTGACGGCTTTGATGCACTTGACGGCGTTGACCTTGAAATAGGCAGCGGTGCGGCATTCGGTCTGTTAGGCTCGAACGGCGCAGGAAAATCCACCGTTCTCCGACTCCTCTCGGGCATATACGAAGCGGACGGCGGAACGGTCGAGATAGACGGAGAAAGCGTCTTCGACAACGCCGATGTCAAGCGCAGAATTTTCTTCATCAATGATGAAACGGTGCAGTATAACGGAATGTCGCTCGCCGATCTGCGGCGTTATTTCAGCGGATTTTATCCGAATTTCTCGAACGAGCTTTTCGATAAGCTGAACGATACCATAAAGCTCCCCGAGAAAAAGCCGATGGACAAATTTTCAAAGGGAATGAAGCGTCAGGCTATCGTTATCACGGGACTTGCCTGCCGAACGGACTATCTTTTCCTCGATGAAGCCTTTGACGGACTTGACCCGACTATGCGGAACATCGTCAAGCGTATGCTCGTTGATGAAATGCTCGACCGAGGACTTACAACGGTGATCTCTTCGCATAATTTAAAGGAAATAAACGAAATTTGCGACAGTGCGGCGCTTATGCACAGAGGAAAGGTGCTTTTCTGCCGTGACCTTGACAGCCTAAAGGGCGAAGTTCACAAAATTCAGGCGGCTTTCGGAAAAACATACACGAAAGAGGACTTCCCCGAGCTTGAAGTGCTGCATTTTGAGCAGAACGGCAGCCTTACATATATGATAGCAAAGGGCAGCACCGAAACGGTCGAAGAAGCCGTGCGCAAAAAGTCACCGCTTGTCTTTGATATGATACCGCTCACGCTTGAAGAGATTTTTATTTATGAAATGGAGGAAAATGGCTATGACTGCAAAGGCATCGACATTACAAACATCGGCTGAATACGAGCCGTCCGTCCATAACGGCTTGTGGAATGTGCGGAGCTGTATGAAATTCTCCGTGATAATCTTCATTCTGCATCTTATCGCCGCTCCCTCGATACTGATATCGGCAATATACAATATCACGAACCATATCGACTCAACTCCGAGCGAAAGCACCTACTTTATCGCCGCAGGAGCAAC
The DNA here is from genome assembly GCA_900550695.1 of uncultured Ruminococcus sp. GTDB lineage: Bacteria > Bacillota > Clostridia > Oscillospirales > Ruminococcaceae > UMGS363. Next base: position 10,211 of record URTF01000029.1, on the reverse strand, counting down.
ATTCTTCGCAGGCGCACTCGGAATCCTCATCGCATTTATGAACTTCGGCTGTCTTTATAATAAGAACAAAGCCGATATGTATCTCTCCGCACCGCTTTCGATGAAGCAGAGATTTTTCTCCGATTACCTATCGGGACTTGCTTCGTACATAATCCCGTTCATCGCAGCGCAGATACCGACGCTCATTCTCTTTGCGGTCGGACACTTCGGCTTTGACGGAAAAGAGTTCATGTGTTTCATTGAGGGAGCGAAGGACAAGAACGCAGAATATCATTATATCTGCGACTTTTTCGGCAAGGCGTTCCCTTACTACGGACGATTTGCTGTCGGCGGAATAATTGCAATGATAATGCTTTTCACGCTGACGGTACTTATACTGACCTGCTGCGGAACGCTTTTTGACAGTATCGGACATGTTTTCCTTATAAACGTATTTGCGTTCTGTATGCCGATGCTTACATTTGAAACATTTAACAATGTTTTTTTCATGATAGATCTGAATGGATTCTTTTATCCGCTGCTTGCGTGGACTTCACCTGCGGGAGCTGTTGTAACGCTTGTTGTGGGCAGTATACAGCATAATATGACAAATTCCTTCATTCCGCTGTGGGAATGGGCGTTGGGTGTTATCATAAATATTGCCGTGACCTTTGCGCTTGCATATCACTTCTACAGAAAGCGCAGAGCCGAGCATATCACAAAGCCTATCGTGTTCCGCTGGATATACAGCTTAATGATGATACTCGGACTTTGCTTTGCTGTTATTTTATCGTTCCGAAACGAATTTATTGACGGACTTAAATTCAACAAATATTTCTTTACGATCGTTTTTGTAACATTCCTCGTTTATATGCTGTGCGAGATAATTTCCAACAGAGGATTAAAAAATCTGTGGAAAGGAGCAGTCCGATATGTGATAACATTTGCGGCTTATACAGCCTGCATTGCACTTCTTATCTCGACAAGACTGTTCGGAGCAGAATATTATGTCCCGTCTGCCGATGACGTGGAAAAGATATATCTCGGCTACGGCGGAGCTTACAACGAAAATGTCTACACAACATTTACATATTACGGCGGTGACGGTTCGGACGAAAGCGTTTTTGTTATCGAGGACAGGGATAATATCGAAAATATCATCGCAGCACAGCGCATATCTGCCTCGATCAAAAAGACGGCTGTGGAAAACGGCGGCAGGAACGGCTGGTTCGATTGGCTCATGGAAAGCGGAGAACCGTTTGATACCAGGGATTTCTCGGTATGCTGCGTACTCAGAAGCGGCAGGAGGGTCACAAGAGCCTATTCCGTTGTGAATGCGGAGGCAGCAAAACATCTTATGACCATTGATGTTTCGGACGAATACAAAGTGCAGGCGGCACAGAACCTGAAAAACAGATTTGTGCCGTATAACGAGCTTTATGAGTCAAAGGTCAGGGATGAAGAGCTGTGGGGAACGCTCGGCGGCGCCGAAAATGTTTCGATAGATCTGTGGTTGTTCACTCCCGTCAACGGTCTGGGTGTGGAAGGAACGGGTTACAATAAAGTAAAAATGGATGAAAGCTTTTATAATGAACTTCGTGATGCGGTTGCCGCCGACAGAGCTGACCTTACGGCTGACCAGTATTACAGACCTTGCTCCGACAGGAAATATTCCCTTTGTGTGGACTCGGTTATATGGGGACTTGCGATCGACGGAAGCTGGACCGAAACAATGAAAGTTCTTGCCGCTCATAACTGTTTTGAAAGTCTTAACGATGAAACCGACAGGATACTTGACGAGAGCAATACAGATAACAAACGCACAATTAAGATCTCCAAAAACTGGGACGGTGACGAAACCGGTTATTCGGACGTTTTATACAGTGAAAAGCAGGGCATTTCGACCAAGGAATATTGGTCAGGAGTAAACAGCGGTGACAACAGCAGATATGTTATACATTACTCGGAAGACCTGCGCAGGCTTTTTGAAGTCATGCAGTTCAGATATGTTACCGATGAAAAACTGTACAGTATCGATATTAACGGCAATTCGTACCCGATCCCACCCGAATATTCCGATGTTGCCGAAAGGGTATTCGAGTCCGCAGAAAAATTGAGCGACTATACGGACGGAACGGACTTATATTATGGTATCGGTGCTGTGAAAGGAGCGGTAAGCGCACAATAAAATTTGAAATAGCTCTTGACATTTTTGCACAAAAGTCTTATAATATAAATATAAAGAGGGCATACCGATAGACGGTCGCTCCCAATATGCGTTTAAGAAATAATCGCCGCATTTAGAAGCTGGGGCGGTTATTTCTTTTTGCTGTCAAGCAGTATCTTAATGATATCGCAGATAAGTATGCCTAAAGTTAAAACTTCAATTATACTCATGAAGCAACGCCCCCTTTCAGGGAGCAGGAATTGACCGCCTACCGTTTCTGGTATGCCCATAGATATATTTTATCATCTATATGATATTATGTCAATATTTGCGATAAAATACACTTATTTAGTGTTTCTGTGCTGAAAAAGCTTTATGCGAAACAATTATATATAGTATAATGAGCGAGGCAAACAGACATTTGCTCTCGGGTATTGTCAAAAATTGACCGCCAAGTTAAAAGCTATAGGCGGTCATTCTTTTTTATTATTACTATGGTATTGATTTACTGTTTTATACTAAACATCATTTAAAATTTGGAAAAAATCAAGCCGACAATCTTGTAGCTGTTGAAAACAGGTTTATATAGGATTTCGGCGCAGATTTTTTCCTGTATTTTATTGGCGTTTGGTATTAGCCATATTATATTATTTTACACCTTTTTTCAGATAATTTCAAGTGCGAATTTGAATTTGTGGGGAAATGTACAGAAAAAGGTACAAACGGCTTATACCTTTTTGAATCGGTATCATCGCCATTTGTACCTTATATTATTATATTGAAGCACCCTCAAAATAAACAGCATACCACTGCAGGAAGATGAAAACTGTCCATATCTTTCTGCTGTTGTCGTATTTACCCTCACGGTGTTCGTCAAGAAGCTTTACAAGCAGGTCGGTGTTGAAGAATTTTTCAGCAGCAGGGGAGGTGAATGAGTCCTTTACAATGCCGTAATATTTATCCTCTTTGAGCCAAACTCTGATAGGAACGGGGAAACCGAGTTTCTTCTTGTTTGCGGTCTTCGGAGGTGCTGCACGGAGCGCAGCCTGACGCATTGCGAGCTTGGTGTTCTCGGTGCTTACTCTGTATCTCCACGGTATCTGTTCCGCAAGCTCCATTATCTTCTTATCGAGGAATGGAACACGGAGTTCAAGTGAGTTCGCCATTGACATTTTGTCGGCTTTGAGCAGGATATCACCCGTCATCCAGAGGTGCAGGTCAAGATACTGCATCTTCGTTATCTGATCCTTGTCCTTGACCTTATCATAGAACGGTGCTGTGATAACGGTCGGGTCGGGAGCATTTGTCTTTATTTTAAGCAGCTTTTTTCGGTCTTTCGGCGTGAACATATAAGCGTTGCCGATAAAGCGTTCTTCAAGATCTTTTCCATTGCGGACGAGGAAGTTTACGCCTCTCTTCTGAGGAAGATGTGAAGCGACACTGCCTATTCCTCGGCGGATAAACTTCGGCAGCGACTTGTAAGCGTGTGAACCGAGCGGTTCTTTGTAAACATTGTAGCCGCCGAAAATTTCATCTGCACCTTCGCCCGAAAGAACGACCTTTACATATTCCGAAGCCTTGTTGCAGACGAAATAAAGTGCAATGCAGGACGGATCGGCGAGCGGTTCGTCCATGTGATACTGTATTCTCTTGATGTTGCCCCAGTATTCCTCGGGGGAGATGACCTTGCTGATATTTTCCTTGCCGATATACTGTGAAAATTCCTTTGCCCAGCCGATCTCGTTGTATTTTTCATCTTCGCCGAAGCCGACTGTGAAAGTCTTGTCAACATTTGCAACGGAAGCAACATAGCTTGAATCTACGCCGCTCGAAAGGAAGCTTCCGACTTCAACATCGGCGATCTTATGAGCCTCAACGGAGTTCTTGAATGTATCGGAAATACGGTTCACCCATTCTTCCATATCAGGTTTTTCATCTGCGTTGAAGCTGATATCCCAGTAACGCTTTACATCAAGCTTGCTGTTCTTATACTTGAAAAAGTGAGCGGCAGGAAGCTTGTAAACATTCTTGAAAAATGTTTCGTTGGTAGGGGAGTACTGGAAAGTGAGATAATTTTCAAGAGCTGTTTCATTAAGCTCTTTCTTGAAATCGGGGTGGGCAAGGAAAGCCTTTATCTCCGAGCCAAACATAAAAGTGTCACCCATTACAGCATAGTAAAGCGGCTTTATACCAAAGAAATCCCTTGCTCCGAAAAGTTCCTTTGTTTTTGTATCCCAGATAACGAAAGCGAACATTCCACGGAGCTTGCCGAGGAGCTTTTCGCCGTATTCTTCATAGCCGTGGAGAAGAACCTCCGAGTCGGTTTTGGTCGTGAAAATATGTCCCTTTGCAACAAGTTCTTCACGAATAGACTTGAAGTTGTAGATCTCGCCGTTAAAAAGGAGAACCTTGCTTCTGTCCTCGTTGTAAATAGGCTGGTCGCCCGATTCCGTAATATCAATAATGCTCAGACGGCGGAAACCGAGAGCGATATCTTCGTCAGTATATTTGCCGCCCGAGTCAGGACCGCGGTGGCGTATCTTATCCATCATATCTTCAATGATACGATTGGAATTATCTTTTGTATTTGTAAAGCCAACAAAACCGCACATAATGTTCCTCCAAAAATAGAAATATACATATATTATACTTTATTAGCGAAGATAATGCAATATGAAGATTTAACAAAAAGAAAAGGAAACGGCAATGAAAATCTGCCGTTCCCTCTTTGAACGAGATCAATATGTCTGTCTTGTTGCTTCAAGCTTGTTCTTGTAATCCTGTTTGAGAGCTTCAAGACGCTTGGAATCCTCCGCACGTTTTACCTTTGCATCTTCCTGTATCTTTCTTGTTTCTTCGATACCGCTTACGATAGTCTGCCATGTTTCTTCGAGCGTTTCGATCTTTATCGAGCTGCCTGAAGCCATTTTTGCTATCATCTTGGACTGCTCAACAGTGTTGTGAGCATTCTTGACAAGAAGCTCATTTGTCTTTGCATCAAGCGCTGCCATTGAATCAGCCTGAACCTTCTGACGCTTGAGCATTACAGCCTGCGCAAGTGACTGCTTGAAAACAGGCATCGTAATGATGAATGCGGAATTTATCTTTCTGATAAGGTTGAGGTTTGAATACTGCATGGTTTTGAGCATCGGAACGGTCTGCATTGCGACATTTTCTGCAATTTTAAGATCCATTACTCTCTGCTGGAAGATCTCACGGACATTTTCAAGGTTCTGGAGATCCATTGCAACAGCACCCGAATCGGGGTTTTCAGCAAGCTTTTTCTTGTATTCATCAATGTACTGGTCAAGCTCTACGCAAGCCTGTTCACCTGCCATAATGTAGAGGGTGAGGTCTTTATAGTAGTTGACATTGGCATTGTACATCTGTTCAAGCTTGACATTGGACTGTTCGATCTCTTTCTCGTAGCCTTTGAGCTGAACATAGATGCGGTCAACGTTTTCGCCCATTGTGTGATATTTTTCGAGAAGCTTGTCGATCTGCTTTCGGAGATTGGCGAAAAAGCCCTTTTTAGGCTCTTCGGTAAGTTCTTTTGCATCGAATTGTTCCATAACAGCAGCGAGAGCGGTGAGCATTTCGCCCGAATCATCGATCTGCTTCATATTCATTGCATTGAGGACCTGATCGGAAGCCTTTGAGATCTCTGTTGCGGCATCGTTGCCGAATTTTACAATGGAGTTGACATCGTTGATGTTGATGGAGTCAACGAGCTTCTGAACAGCTTCTGTTTTAACAAGATCATTCTTGATATTCTGCTGAACCTCCACCATTGAAAAATTTTCGGGAGCTGCTGAGATAGTTGGTGCAGTCTTAGCTGTTGCCGTTTCAACGCCTGCTGTCTGTACAGCGGCCTCCTGCTCTGATGACGGTGTGAACTGTAAACCCATAATTATTTGCGTCCTTTCTTAAAAAGTTTATTGAATAATCCACCGCTTTCCTTCGGCTCGGGGATAGAGTCGGGAATTTTGAACCTTGGAATACGGACATTATACTTAAATTCGTTCATTCCGAACGTGGTGAAAGCTTCGGGCGAGATATAAGTTTCGAGGTTTTTATAGCCTGTCGGTGTGTAAACAATTATATCGAAGCCGAGAAGATTGAATAAAAGAAGCTGGATACATTCGATCTTGCTGAATGTATCTTCAATAGTGTCTATGACGATTATTTTCGGGATATCCTTGGTAAAGTCAAACTTCTGCAGGATTTTCAGAACTTCACGTTCAAGCGCAAGACCGACATATATTACAAGCGGAACAAGCTCCGATTCGTCGAGCATAAGCAGGCCGCTGTCGATAGCTTCCTGCATCTTGTGGAAAATAAGCAGCTGAAGATCGTCCGAAAGGAATCGGTAAGCGTTTGCAGGGGAATCCTTCAGCTTTTCAATGTTTATCGTTGTTCCGTCATAAAACGGTTTGAATGCAGTGAAAACGGACGGCGGAAATTTATCGTAGGACGGAGCTTTGTAAATGGCCCTTGAAAGGGGAGAGAGCTTCATCTTGACGCTTTCCCAGTAATCGTCCATATCACCGTCACGAACGCCGCTTATCTTTGCAAATATATTCGGGATAACGGCTGTCTTGTTTTTTATAACATCGAACCCCGTGCGGTATCTTGCCGCCTGATGCCAGAGAATATCGATTTCCTCGTAAGTTGTTTTAAGAGTGAGTGCCTGCATATCGGAGAACTGAAAATCTCTGAATATCGAGGTATTGCTGTACATAAAGCTGTTAAGCTCCTGCTCGGCGCTGTATGCAATGGTCGCTTTGGCAGATTTGATAAGCTTGTCGGGGAAAGGAAATTCCTCACCGTCTGCGGCAAATTCAAATATCTGCATACGGCTCTCAATGTTGTCCGACTTCAAGGTTTCAAGCGAATTTTTTGAAGCCGATATTACAAGTACGTCAAAACCTGCTCTTGAAAGGAAATGCAGAAATTCAACTTCATTTTCATTGGCACTTCCGTAGAATATCACTGTTGGGATATCATTTTCAAGACTGCCGGCAAACTGCTTTGATGAAGCGCAGCGGTTGAGCCAGGTTATCGTCCTTACGCCGTATTCAAAAACACTTTCAAAGCCCGACGGAGCATATTTTTGAGCGTTTTCTCTGAATGAACGGCGAGCCTCGTCTGTTCTTGCGCTGTCATTTCCTATTTTTATAAGCTCCGCAAAATCGGAAACAGCTTCATCGGTGTTTCCACGTGAGACTGCGTCAAAATATACTTTTTCCTGAGCAGTTGGTGCGCTCATTGCACCGGGAATAAATATCAGAAACTTCGGTGAACGTATAAGGTCTTCTCGAAGTGTGAAAAGTGCATTTTTATAGCTTGCCAGATTCTCTTCGGCAGGCGAACCGATAAGTCCGCAGAAAAAAACAGGGATTATCCCATCGGTGTTAAGTCCGAGTCCAAGCATAGATGCACGTTCGGACTGCGGCTTTAAAATATCCGTTATGACCGTATCGGCGGTCGTTGGGATACACTTTGAAATTCGCTTATTTTCGGTAGAAAATCCTTCAAATCTCATGAAATTTTGCCTCTCAATAGTTGATATGCATATATTATACAATAAATAGTATATCTTTGTCAATAATCTTTTACAAAATTATTTTTTTGCAAAAAGGTCTTGACAAGCCGGTGTGGGATATGTTATCATCATAAATAATTAAAGGCTGTGAAGAGAACCAATTAAGCGAATGATACAGCGGTCAAAGAGAGTCCTTGGTCGGTGAAAAAGGATGCCGTTCGTTCGTGAATTACATCTCGGAGCTTGTGTCCCGAAACAACAGTAGGGATATGCGGTCTGCGCCCGTTACAGCGCCCTAAAGGTCTGCTTTTAGCGGATAAACTGAGGTGGTACAGCGATGATTCGCCCTCTTGAAGCTTATGCTTTCAAGGGGGATTTTTTATTGTGCTGAAAGGTCGTGATATCCGTGAGATCAGTTTTTGATTTCATCACTTATGCAAGGTCTGTTAAGGAAAACAATAGCTTGAAAAAAATAATAGTATCTTTTATTTCAGCGGCAATTGTTTTATCTGCAGCCCCAAGAGTTTACGCTGAAAATGTTCTGACCAAGACTGCTGCTTCGGAAAGCTATGGTATTGAAGCTAAAAGAATAGAATATATCGGTGACAAAGCAGCTTTCAGCATTGATATACCATCTGAACGTGCTGATGCGGCAGAACTTTCGGAAAGCGAGATCATAAATAAAGATGACGGTTCTTCAGAGTGCGATCTTTTTTATGGAGAAACCGAAAAAGGATATATTTCCTGCGTTTTTCACCAAAGCAGCGGAGGATTTGCTGCTGAAGCCGAGTCGTGGAGCGAAATTGATAACACAACTGTTTATAACGGCGTAAGCGCTGACGGTCAGCCGTATTGCGTTGCCGAAATGAATATGTACGGCTTTTCTGCTTTTTTAGGCGAATTTCCAATCGATGAAGAGACTTGGGTTAATATCACAATGTCTTTTCCCGAAAGTGAAATGGATGCTGTTCGTGATGATATTATTTCGATGATTGGTACATTAACTCTGATAAATGATTCGGTCAGCATCGATGAATCCGCTGAAAATAATTATGAGAATCCAAAAACCGGCGAATCCGCAATGCCGATAGCTGTTGCTGTACTGATGATCGCATCGGCGGCAGTTTTGCTTAAATCAATAAATTTTAATGCTGATAAAAGGCATAAAATATAACTAAAATAAGGAGAAGTAATAATGACTTTATACGAAGAACTTGTAAGAAGAGGACTTATCGCTCAGGTCACCGATGAAAAGGAGATCAGCGAAATGATAAACAACGGAAAGGCTACTTTCTATATCGGTTTCGACCCGACAGCGGACAGCCTCCACGTTGGACACTTTATGGCACTCTGCCTTATGAAGCGTTTGCAGATGGCAGGCAACAAGCCTATCGTTCTCATCGGCGGCGGCACAGCTATGATCGGCGACCCATCGGGCAAGACCGATATGAGAAAGATGATGACAAAGGAAACTATCGACCACAACGTTGAATGTTTCAAGAAACAGATGAGCAGATTCATCGACTTTTCCGAGGACAAGGCTATCGTTGTAAACAACGGCGACTGGCTTCTTGACCTTAACTACATTGATGTTCTGCGTGAAGTCGGTGCTTGCTTCAGCGTAAACAAGATGCTCACCTTCGAGTGCTACAAGCAGAGAATGGAAAGAGGACTTACGTTCCTTGAATTCAACTATATGATAATGCAGTCCTACGATTTCTATATGCTTTTCCAAAAATACGGCTGTAATATGCAGTTCGGCGGTGACGACCAGTGGGCAAATATGCTCGGCGGCACGGAGCTTATCCGTAAAAAGCTTGGCAAGGACGCTCATGCAATGACTATCACGCTTCTCCTCAACAGCGAGGGCAAGAAAATGGGTAAGACCGTAAGCGGCGCTGTATGGCTCGACCCCGAAAAGACTTCCCCGTATGATTTCTTCCAGTATTGGAGAAACGTTGACGACGCTGACGTTATCAAGTGCCTTAAAATGCTCACATTCGTTCCTATCGAGCAGATCGAAGAGATGGAAAAAACTATGCAGGGCGCAGAACTCAACAAGGCTAAGGAGCTTCTTGGCTATGAGCTTACAAAGCTTGTTCACGGTGAAGAAGAGGCTGAAAAGGCTCTTGCGGCTGCAAAGGCTATCTTTGCAAACGGCGGCGCATCCGCTGATATGCCTTCGACCGATATCCCTGCCGCTGAACTTGAGGGCGGTATCAATATCCTTGACCTCCTTGTAAAGACAGGTCTTTGCCCGTCCAAGAGCGAGGGCAGACGACTTGTTCAGCAGAACGGTATTGCTGTTGATGATGTAAAGGTAACTGACCCGAATGCAGTTATCACTATCGATGATTCCGTTGTTATCAAAAAGGGCAAGAAGATATTCCACAAGGCTGTTAAAGCATAAGATACTATAAACAAAAACGCCGCAGTGAAAAGCTGCGGCGACAGCCTGTCGAAATAGTATATTATTGAAAAAAGTTGCACAAAATTAAAGTTTACGTCCACGCTTTTTAA
>URTF01000028.1 GCA_900550695.1 uncultured Ruminococcus sp. | reverse complement strand
CTATGAACGCAGGCAACGCTGCAGAACTCCTTTCCAAGCCTGACGTTGACGGCGGTCTTATCGGCGGTGCTTCCCTTAAGGCTAACGACTTCAACACTATCGTACAGGCTGCTGTAAACGGCTGATTCTAACGACTATCAACAGGAGAGAGCGATAAATGAGGGCGGCGAAAAAATTCAGCGCAAAACGGGCGTTCATCGTGCTTTTATGCACATTAGCCGTCCTTTCCGCAGGCTTTTTTGCGACCGACCTTGTCCGTGCAAAGCGGTACAAGCTCCCTCCTGTTTTCTGTTTTACCGTTATCGATTATGGAAATGGCAGCAAGGATCACTACGGTTTAGGCTACAAGGTCTGGGAGGATTACGATCCTTTCGACCGAACGACCGATTACTATGTCGGCTTCTGGCTTATCCCGAAATTCTTCTGTCTATGAAATGAAAGGATTGATATTTATGGCAAAAAAACCAACCGCTCTTATCATTATGGACGGCTGCGGCATCAATAAGGACACCTACGGCAATGCCGTTGCAGCCGCAAAGAAGCCTAACCTTGACAGATACCTCGCAGAATGGCCCCACACAACTATCGGCGCAAGCGGAATGTGCGTTGGTCTTCCTGACGGTCAGATGGGCAACTCCGAAGTTGGACACACCAATATGGGTGCAGGCAGAATTGTTTATCAGGAGCTTACAAGGATCACAAAGTCTATCGATGACGGCGATTTCTTCAAGAACGAGGCTCTTAACGAAGCTGTTGACAACTGCAAAAAGAACGGCACAGCTCTTCATCTCTTCGGACTTCTCTCCAACGGCGGCGTTCACTCACACAACACTCACCTCTACGGCCTTTTAAAGCTTGCAAAGCAGGCAGGACTTGAAAAGGTATTCGTTCACGCTATCCTCGACGGACGTGATGTTCCTCCTACAAGCGGCAAGGACTTCGTTGCAGAGCTTCAGGAAAAGATGAACGAGATCGGCATCGGCAAGATTGCAAGCCTTTCCGGTCGTTACTATGCAATGGACAGAGATAACAACTGGGACAGAGTTGAAAAGGCTTACGCTGCATTCGTTTACGGCGAGGGCAATCAGGCTGACGACGCTGTTGCAGCAGTTGAAAAGTCCTACGCTGACAACGTTACCGATGAGTTCGTTATCCCGACTGTTATCAGCGGAACAGAGCGCATCAAGGCTAACGACAGCATCATCTTCTTCAACTTCCGCCCCGACAGAGCTCGTGAGATCACAAGAACATTCGTTGACCCCGACTTCAAGGGCTTTGAGAGAAAGAACGGCTTCTTCCCCGTAACTTATGTTTGCTTTACACAGTATGATGCAACAATGCCTAACGTTAAGGTCGCATTCAAGCCGCAGTCCCTTAACAACACACTCGGTCAGTATATCTCCGAAAAGGGTCTTAAGCAGCTCAGAATTGCTGAAACAGAAAAGTACGCTCACGTTACTTTCTTCTTCAACGGCGGCGTAGAAAAGCAGTATGAGGGCGAGGACAGAATTCTCGTCAACTCTCCTAAGGTTGCGACTTACGACCTCCAGCCCGAGATGAGCGCTTATGAGGTTACAGACAAGGTAGTTGAAGCTATCAACTCCGAAAAGTATGATATGATAATCCTCAACTACGCTAACTGCGATATGGTTGGTCACACAGGCGTATTCGATGCAGCTGTAAAGGCTGTTGAGGCTGTTGATACCTGCGTTGGCAGAACAGTTGACGCTATCCTTGCACACGGCGGCACAGCACTTATCACAGCCGACCACGGCAACGCTGATAAGATGTATGAACCCGACGGTTCGCCGTTCACAGCTCATACAACAAACGTTGTTCCTCTTATCATTGCAGGTCAGAAGGGCGAACTCCGTGAAGGCGGCGTTCTTGCAGACCTCGCACCTACAATGCTCAAGATAATGGGACTTCCTCAGCCAGAAGAAATGACAGGCAAGTCAATTCTTCTCTAAGAATAAATAAATTCGGCGCAGCCTGCGAAGTTTGCGGCTGCGCCTTTTTTGTAAATGGTGGAACAAAATGAACGGACTTAAAGAACGGGAAAAGGAAAAAAAGCAGAAGCTAAAGCAGCTCGAAGCCGAAATAAAAGAGATGAAGCGAGACCACAAGGAAACGTTTGAAATAATGTCCCGACCCGCTTTAGGTAAAAAAACGCCGCCGACAAAGCAGCTTGTCTGTGCCGCCGTCGGTGCGCTCATCTTGCTTGCAGCGGTGATATGGCTGTATATATTTCCGCCAACGTTTGACAGATATGCGATATTTCGGCTTGGAACGCTGCGATTTACGAGAACCGTATTTTTCCTGCCGATTGCGTTGTCATCGATCGCACTGATACTTTGCAAAAAGCGAAAGAGATATATCATCTCGTTTTTTCCGAGTGCTGTTATAGCAATAATCGGTGCATCAGTAACAACAAAAGCAGAGCTGCTGACGTATCCCGTATGGGTCTATACGATCGCATACAGCGGAATTTTCATCGGAATAGGACTTCTGCTCTTTGCGGCATTTCTTAATAAAAGGTAAATGATGAAAATCAAAATGCACAATTCACATCGCCATAGAATGTGAATTGCGCATTTTTTTATCATAAAAGAGCCAATAATAAAATCCGCCCCTACCAAATTTCGTTGGCAGGGGCGGAATAATTACGCATTAAATTACTGTTTCTTTTCCATATACTCTTTTGAAGCACGGATAAAGTCTGCGAAAAGCTTCTGCGGCTTATTCGGACGGGACTTGAACTCAGGGTGGAACTGTACGCCGACAAACCATGGGTGATCCTTAACTTCCACGATCTCGACAAGGCGTTCATCGGGTGACTGACCTGCGATAACAAGTCCTGCATCTGTGAGCTTGGAACGGAATGCGTTGTTGAATTCCCATCTGTGACGGTGACGCTCATAGATAAGCGGTTCGCCGTAAACTCTTGCGGAGGTCGTTCCCTCTGTGAGCTTACATGGATAAAGTCCAAGACGCATTGTACCGCCCTTGTTGGTAACGTCCTTCTGGTCTTCCATTATATCGATAACGGGGTAAGGTGTTTCGCCGAACTCTGTGGAGTTTGCGCCCGAAAGTCCGAGGACATTTCTTGCATACTCGATAACTGCCATCTGCATGCCGAGGCAGATACCGAACAGCGGAACTTTATTTTCACGGGCATAGCGGATAGATTCGATCATACCCTCGATACCACGGTCGCCGAAGCCGCCGGGGACGATGATACCGTCGCATTTTGAGAGCATTTCAGCTGCATTTTCTCTTGTAACTTCTTCGGAATTTATCCATTCGATATTGATGTTTGCATCGTTTACGATACCGCCGTGACGGAGAGCCTCGGCAACGGAGAGATAAGCATCGTGGAGAACGACATACTTGCCGACAAGTCCGATAGTTACTGTCTTATCTGCATTCTTTGCACGGTCAACCATTTCTGTCCACTCGGTAAGGTCGGGCTTCTGAACGGGAAGTCCGAGGTGGTGGCAAACACTGTCTGCGAGTCCCTCTTTTTCGAGCCAGAGCGGAACTTCATAGAGTGACGGAGCTGTGAGGTTCTGGATAACGTCCTCGGGACGAACGTTACAGAAAAGCGCTATCTTCTTGCGCATATCCTCGGGAATTTCCTTTTCGGAACGGCAGACGATGATGTTCGGCTGGATTCCGATTGAAAGCAGTTCCTTTGTGGAATGCTGTGTAGGCTTGGATTTGAGTTCCTCCGAGCCTGCGATATACGGAACGAGTGTAACATGGATATAAACTGCGTTTTCTCTGCCGACTTCGGTAACTACCTGACGGATAGCTTCGAGGAACGGTGTGGATTCGATGTCGCCGACAGTACCGCCGATCTCGGTGATAACGATGTCGGTATCCTTTTCCTTGCCGACACGGTAAACTCTTTCCTTGATCTCATTTGTGATGTGCGGGATGACCTGAACAGTTCCGCCGAGATAGTCGCCCCTGCGCTCCTTGTTGAGAACAGTCCAGTATATCTTACCTGTTGTAACGTTGGAGTTCACCGAGAGATTTTCATCGATGAAACGCTCATAGTGTCCAAGGTCAAGGTCGGTCTCAGCACCGTCATCGGTAACGAAAACTTCGCCATGCTGATATGGGGACATTGTACCCGGGTCGAGATTTATATAAGGGTCAAACTTCTGAATTGTAACACGGTAGCCTCTTTCTTTAAGCAGACGGCCAAGTGATGCAGCGGTGATACCCTTTCCGAGTCCCGAAACAACGCCGCCCGTAACGAATATGTACTTAATCGGCATAATCAAACGATCCTTTCTTACAAATAAACATAGTTTATTTTATTATACCCTTTTTTTATTGAAATTGCAAGCATATTTTCAATATTCGGCACTTTTTATATATTTTCAACATTTTTCAAACTGTTCTGTAAAAAAAGTGGTATGTAACCGCTCTGCCGACGATAAAAATCCGACAGAGTGAAGAGTATTACTTCTCTTTTGACTTGAAAATACAAGCCATGATAAGCGCAAAGACCATAGCCGCAGTTATGCCGCCTGCCGCTCCGGTAAGTCCACCCGTGAAAACACCGAGAAAGCCTTTTTCATCGACAGCCTTTTGCACACCCTGAACAAGAACGTTGCCGAAGCCTGTCAGCGGAACGCTCGCCCCTGCGCCTGCGAAATCAACGAGCGGCTGATACCAGCCGAGTGCGCCGAGAATAACCCCTGCGACGACATAAGCCGTTAAAATTCTCGCAGGCGTAAGCTTTGTATAGTCGATAAGCACCTCGCCGACCGCACAGAAAAGTCCGCCGATGACGAACGCCCAAACATATTCCATTATCACAATGCTTTGCCCCCTTTAAGCTCGTCCTCGATCATAAGCAGGCGATTGTACTTCGCTGTGCGCTCACTTCTGCAGGGCGCACCCGTCTTTATCTGACCTGCATTGACCGCCACAGCAAGATCGGCGATAAAAGTATCCTCCGTTTCGCCGCTTCGATGTGAAATTACCGCTTTATAGGAATGTTTCTGCGCAAGCTCTACAGCCGTAAGCGTTTCGGAAAGCGTACCTATCTGATTGAGCTTTACAAGAACAGCATTTGCCGCACCAAGTTCTATTCCCTTGCGAAGCCGCTTGGGGTTCGTAACGAAGAGATCGTCACCGACAAGCTGAACCTTGCCTCCAAGCTCCTCGGTAAGCTTTTTCCAGCCGTCCCAGTCGTCCTCGTCAAGCGGATCTTCGATCGAAGCTAT
The DNA here is from genome assembly GCA_900550695.1 of uncultured Ruminococcus sp. Lineage (GTDB taxonomy): Bacteria > Bacillota > Clostridia > Oscillospirales > Ruminococcaceae > UMGS363. The sequence goes on along the minus strand of URTF01000028.1, from coordinate 20,838 downwards.
CGGATAAAGATCGCACAGCGTTTTCCATTCCGCAATAAGTTCATCGGCAGTGCATGAACGTTTTTTCTTCGGCATAAAATATCCCCTGCCACCGTTCGGAGCTTTCCATTCGCTCGCCGCCGCATCAAGCGCAAGCACAAAATCCTCACGGGGACGATAACCTGCCCTTTCTACAGCCTCAAGTATCAGTTCGACAGCCTCACGCTCGCCCATAAGATCGGGAGCAAATCCGCCCTCGTCCCCGACTCCCGTTGACAAGCCCTTCTGATTGAGAATAGCCGCAAGTGAATGATAGACCTCACAGCACTGCCGCAGACCCTCATGAAAGCTCTGTGCTCCCCTCGGGATTATCATAAATTCCTGAATGTCAAGATTGTTCGCAGCGTGAGCGCCGCCGTTGAGAATATTCATCATCGGCATAGGGAGCTTTCGCCCGTTCACACCGCCGAGAAAACGGTAAAGCGGGATATGATAGAAATTAGCAGCAGCATCTGCACAGGCAAGCGACGTCGCAAGTATAGCATTTGCACCGAGTTTGCTCTTATTTTCCGTACCGTCAGCCTTTATCATCATGCTGTCAACGTGAAAAATATTCGATGCATCAAGACCTTTGAGCGCAGTATCTATCATATTGTTTACGTTTGAAACTGCGTTCAGAGTTCCCTTTCCGCCGAAACGTTTTTTATCGCCGTCACGAAGCTCATGAGCTTCAAACGCACCCGTGCTTGCACCGCTCGGAGCTGCACCAACGCCGACAGTTCCATCCGACAGCACCACCTGCACCTGAACGGTCGGGTTGCCTCTCGAATCGATGATCTCACTTCCGACGACCTGTTCAATAATAGGCTTTGTTATAATATTCATAGTGGAAATTCCTTTCTTTTTTTGAATATTATAGCCGATAATTGCAAATCTATACATAATAAAAAACACCAATAAATACAGGAAAGATCTGCGCCGAGATCATCGGTTTGATTTTTCCAAATTTTAAGGTGTTTAGTATAAGTATAAGATAAAACGAAACTGCCGCAGATCAACCGCAGCAGTTTCGTTTGAATTCATATCAGTTTTTCAGCCGCCGCAATAAGCTCGTTTTTCTCATTGCGGACTTTTCCGTCAATATGCATCGAAAGAAGCTCATCAAGGACTTCGCCTATCCTGCTTCCCTGTGCGCCGAGAGCGGCAATGTCCGTTCCCTTTATGTCAAGCTGTGAAACGCTTATGCACTCCTTGTTTTCAAGGATACGCTCCGCTTTGGCTTCCATTGCTTCAAGTATCTGGACACGCTCAAAGCATATACTCTGCTTTGCACGGCTGTCCGACTTCATCAGCTCGGTCAGCTTGAAGAAATACTGCGAACCTATCGTTGCAAGAAGCTTTTTTACGACCTTTTCATCGTCTATCGGCGTAACATAATGGAATCTTATCAGCTGCGTTACGCATTTTATCGTATCGGACGAGAAGTTCATTCTGCGCATTATCTTTTCAGCCATTTCAGCGCTCTCAACTTCATGTCCCGGGAAATGTCCGCTGCCCTCTTCATCGAAAACGCAGCACTTCGGCTTTGCGATATCGTGGAAGAACAGCGCAAGCCTTACTTCACGGTCGGGAATTGAATTCTCAACCGCAACCGCCGTATGCTTCCAAACGTCATAAATATGGTATCTGCTGTGCTGGTCGAAGCCTACGCATGGCAATATCTCGGGGAAAAGCGTTCCGAATACATCAGCGAACGAAACAAGAATATTCGCAGGAGCACTTCCCATAATGAGCAGTTCAAACTCTTTAGCCAGCCTCTCGGAAGAAACATTCAGCAGAAGGCTCTTCATTTCGTGTATCGCATTCGCAGTCGGCTGATCTATCTCAAATCCAAGCTCAGATGCAAAACGCATCGCACGGATAATACGCAGTGCGTCCTCATCAAACCGTATGCAGGGATTTCCGACGCTTCGTATTATCTGTCTGAACAGGTCTTTCTGACCGCCGTAATTATCGACAATGCCTATCTTCGCATTGTAAGCCATTGCATTTATCGTAAAATCACGTCTTGAAAGATCGTCCGCAAGATTATTCGCATATCTGACCGACTCGGGTCTGCGGTGGTCAAGGTACTCTCCGTCAACACGGAAAGTCGTTACTTCAACATAATCATCGCCCGAAACGACAGTCACCGTTCCGTGTTTCAATCCCGTTTCGATGATATTGAACCCCTCAAGACAGGTCTTGACTTCCTCCGGAAAAGCGGAGGTCGTAACATCATAATCACGGGGATCTTTTCCGAGAATGGAATCCCTAACGCAGCCGCCGACGATATATGCTTCATATCCGCTTTTTTCAAGCTTATCCAGTATTTTTTTTACATTTTCAGGAATATAGATATCCATTTATTTCTCCAAGTTTTTTCCAACGAATTTTTTAAGCAATTGCAACAAATAATAATGCCGTGCCGAAAAGGCAAATCAAACAAAAGGAGATCTTTTATCATGCCTAAGAATCCAAGTATCCACTGCGACGTATCTTCCTGCAAATTCAATATGTGCAACGAAAATTACTGCACACTCGAATCCATCAAAGTCGGAACACACGAACCCGACCCCAAGGTTCCCGAGTGCGTGGACTGCGAATCCTTCGTCAAGAAGTGCTGTAACTGATATATCAGAAACAGCTGATACGGGGAAAATTCCCCGTATTACATATCAGTCAGCAATAAATTCAAATCTTGGCTTGCGAACACCGTGATCGTCAACATCTTCAAGGAACATATCGAGCGGTCTTGCCCATACATCGGGCTTGCCGTCAAGCGACATATAAACTGCTATTGGAGTGCATACCTCGTGATCCTTTGCAATATTGAGAAGAACGTAGTTGCCGCCCTTGAAATGCTTGTAGTGTCCGCCGATAACGGGTGTTCTTCCGTCGGGAACACCGAGCGACTTCACACCGTTGCCCTTGTCGGCAGCAGGAGTTACGCAGGAAGTCTTGACTTCCTCAGCTGTCGGAGCAGGCTCGGCAGGCTTCTCGGGAGCTGCTTCTGTCGGCTTCGGCTCTTCCTTGGGAGCTTCGGCAGGCGCTTCTTCCTTTACGGGAGTAAGCTCGCTGTCAACGAGAATCATCGAGCAGTTCTTCGGAACGGTAACTTCGGCATTGCCGTTGTTAACAGTGAACTGTCTGCCCGAAAGTCTGTCTGCAAGCTTTGAATATTTGGTATTGAATCGGAAAGTATAGTCGCCGTCGCTGATATTAAGTGCGATGTAAACTATATCTCCGTCTTTTTCACGCTTGAAAAGGAATGTCTGATTTTTGAGTTCCATTTTTGCGTATGAACCCGTCTGAATTGTCGGAATGCTCATACGGATAGCGCCGAGTGCGGAAATATGCTTCAGAAGCTTTTCGTTCTGCTCGGGCATATCAAGCTCTATGCACGGGCGAAGCGGCAGATCGGCGTCCTCACCCTGTCCCTTTACGCCCTTGATGCCGAATTCGCTGCCGTAATAAACGGACGGAACGCCGTACATCATATACATCATCGTATAGCAGCACTCGATATGATCGGGGTTGCGGAGAACCGATGCAATACGGGGAACATCGTGGTTGTCAAGGAAGTTATACATATATATCTGACCATACTGACCGAGCTGATACTCGATAGAATGGGCAATTTCAAAGTAGTTTCTGTCATTATGCGATGAATAGATGCCCTTGTAGCACTGATAATTCGTCACGCAGTCAAACATTTCGGGGTTCGCCCAGTGAGCGTAATTTCCGTGGATAATTTCGCCCATAAGCCAGAAATCGGGTTTCATACTTCTTGTGAAGTTGTGTACACGCTTGATAAAATCATCGGTGAGGCAGTCAGCAGCGTCAAAGCGGATACCGTCAATGTCCCATTCTTCTATCCAGAATTTGATAGCGGAAAGAAGATAGTCGACCACTTCGCCGTTGTGAAGATTGAGCTTTACAAGGTCATAGCAGTTGTTCCAGCCCTCGTACCAGAATCCGTCATTGTAAGCGGAATTTCCTCCGAAGTTCAGTCCGCAGAACCAATCCTTGTAGCGTGAGCCGCCCTTGTTCCGGCGAACGTCCATAAACTGAACGTTATCTCTTCCGACGTGGTTGAAAACGCCGTCAAGTACAACTTTTATGCCGTTTTTATGCAGAGCGTCGCAAACATCTTTGAAATCCCGGTTTGTTCCGAGCCTGCGGTCGATGACTTTATAATCGATCGTGTCATAACCGTGCTTTACCGATTCAAAAACAGGACCGAAGTAAACGACATTGAAGTTCATCTCTTTAAGATGAGGTATCCAGTCGATGACCTTGCGAATTCTCGGTACAGGAGTTTCGGCGGATTCGGCACGTGTTTTTTCGCAGCCGCAGAATCCAAGCGGATAAATATGGTAAACATTGCTTTTTTCTATCCAATGTGACATTATGTACACCTCATTTCATAATCTGTTTATATTATACCATATACTATACCTTTTGTCCAGTATTTTTCAGCAAAAAAGCTTACAGATGAAATTTGCTGCGCCAAGTTTTGCAAAAAAGTTGAAATCACGTTTTTTTTGTGCTATAATATCAGCATAATAATTTGAAAGAAGGGTTGTTTTATGACACAGGATAAAATCGACCGAATAAACGAACTCGCACGCAAATCAAGAACTTCCGAAGGACTGACCGATGCCGAAAAAGCCGAACAGACAGCTCTGCGAAACGAATTCCGAGCAGATTTCAAGGCGAACCTTGAATCGCAGCTGAAAAATATTGAAATAGTTGACAATGTTGAGGAGGCAGAAAAGATCATCGAAGAGGAAAATAAAAAAGAAAGCCAAGAAAACAAAGGAGAAAAGAAAGAATGACGAACGGCGTTCCTACCCCCTGCTATATCACTGACGAAGCACTGCTGCGCAGGAATCTTGAAATTCTCAAAAACGTTTCCGACCGCTGCGGCTGCAAAATAATCCTTGCACAGAAAGCGTTTTCGATGTACTGCACCTATCCGCTTATCCGACGGTATCTCTGCGGAACAACTGCGAGCGGACTTTACGAAGCAAGGCTCGGCTATGAGGAAATGGGCGGCGAAGTACACGTTTTCAACCCTGCCTACCGTGAAAATGATTTCCGTGAGATAGTAAAGATTTGCGATCACATCGTTTTCAACAACATTGCACAGTTTGAAAAGTTCTACCCTATCGTCAAGGAAAGCGGCAGAAAAATTCATTGCGCTATTCGTGTGAATCCTGAGTATTCCGAGCAGGAAACCGAAATTTATGACCCCTGCGCACCGAATTCACGCCTCGGTTCAGTTGTTTCCGCTCTGCCCGAAAAGCTGCCCGAGGGTATTGACGGACTTCATTTCCATACTATGTGCGAGCAGAACTCCGATGTTCTTGTCCGTACATACAAGGTTTTCGAGGAGAAGTTCGGCAAGTATTTTCCGCAGCTGACTTGGCTCAACTTTGGCGGCGGACATCATATCACCCGTGATAACTATGATCGTGATGTGCTTTGCGGCCTTATTTCGGATATAAAATCACGTTATCCGCTTGAAATTTACCTTGAACCTGGTGAAGCCATCGCACTCAACGCAGGTTTTCTTGTCACGGAGGTCCTCGATGTTTTCCAAAACGGTATGAATATTGCAATTCTTGATACCTCTGCGGAATGTCATATGCCCGATGTGCTTGAAATGCCCTATCGTCCGAACATTCAGGGTTCGGGAAAAGCAGGTGAAAAAGCTTACACCTATCGTCTTGGCGGTCCGACCTGCCTTGCAGGAGATATTATCGGGGATTACAGCTTTGACGCTCCGCTCAAAGTCGGCGACAGACTTGTTTTCGAGGATATGGCTATCTACTCAATGGTCAAAAACAATACATTCAATGGAATTCCCCTCCCAACGATAATTTACCGTCGGGAAAGCGGTGAAAATCAGATCATAAAGACATTTTCCTACGAAGATTTCAAGTCGAGATTATGATCATTCCATAATACAAACACAGCTGCCCATATCTTTTTCGGGCAGCTGATTTTTTCAATATACAAAAATGCTCCGCAGGTTTCCCTGCGGAGCATAATTTTTAGTTATCAAACTTCAATCAGTCATCAATTACAACGAGGAGGTAAGAACCGCCCTTTGTAAGGTTGAGGTTAACACGGCCTGTTGATGCAACTGTACCTGTAGCCTCTTTCTTAAGAGAACCGGAACCTGTAAGACGGTAAGCCTTAACTGTGCAGCCGGATCTCTTCTTGGAGAACTTAACTGTAACAGTTTCTGTGCCGCCGATAGAGCCGTCATCGCCAACTCTGATCTGTGCAGTGCTTACTGTACCGCTATTTACCTTCTTAGCCTTCTTAACAAGAGAAGACTTAATGTCCTTAACGTTGTATGTTACAGCAACATTGAGGTCGGAAGAAGTATCGATCTTGCCCGGCTTAACTGTTACCTTGGAGCCATTGTCGTTAGCAAATACAAGAGTAATGTTCTTGGACTTTGCAGTTGCGAGAACAGCAGCAGGAACTGTTGTAGCATCGTTCATGTTGATAGTGTATGTAGCACCGGACTTGCCTCTTGCTGTGAGGTAGGAAGAGATATTTGTCCAGCCTGCATACTTGGAAGCACCGCTGATAGCAGGTGAACCTGCAGGAACGGAAGTAGTATTGTTGTTCTTGTTATAACCGTTATAGTTGAAGAAGTAATCATAGTAAGGATCATTAGCTGTGCTGGATGCTTCCTTAACAATGTAGGAGTAAGAAGAAGACGATGTGGAGTATGTACCTGTCTTGGAATCGAAGTAGATAGCAGCTCCGTTAGCCTTGTTGTTTATTTCAGTGTAGTTAGAGCTCTTGGAAGTGCCTGTGTAGCCGCCGCCGTAGATAGTTGCAGCAGAGGAAGAGGTGTACCAGCTGCCGTTCTTGCCCTGGTAGGAAACTTCGCTTGGCTTTCTGTAAGATTCGGAATCAGGATACCAAGTTGTGTTGGTTGTTGTTGTATCCTTATCCTTATCCTTGTCCTTATTGGTTGTGCCGCCGCTTGGGTTTGTGTTACCGCCGCTGTTGGAGTTGTAGTTGATGATCTCATAGTTGAGCCAGTCATTGCCGTTGATGAGAAGACCGTTTACGTTGCCTGCAATATAATCAGCCTTGAGCTGGATCTCACCTGTGAAAGCATAGGAGCTATCGCTGACATACTTTGAAGAAACAGCGTAGTACTTTGCACCGTTAAGTTCCTTGCCGCCGTCAAATGTTGCGCTTACTGTAACGCCTGCGAAAGAAGTACCGAATTCAACAGCATATGTTGTTTCATCGAAAGCGTCAGTATCAACTCTGAAGTTGGATGATGTGAATGTGGTTTTGAATTCGTTCTTGATCTTTGTAGCGGAATCGTTGATAGCCTTCTTAGCAGCTGTGCGCCATGCGGAAGCATCTTCCTTTGCAGCTGCCTTTTCCTTTGCGTCAGATTGAGCGTTAGCGTCATCGACCAAGCTGTTGTACTTAACTTCGATAGCATCAAGAGCAGCTTTCTTTGCAGTGTCGATATCTTCATTGAACTGCTTAACAGCCTTTGCTGCAAGAGTGTTGTAGCTTGTCTTGATCTTGTTGGACATTGCGGATTTTGCGGAATTCTTTTCAGCCTCGCTCTTGAAGATAAAGCTGATAGGATCGGTTGTTGCTGCTTCTGTTCTCTCATTATAGAGTTCAGCAAGCTTTGCAGGTTCAGCAGCGTAGTCTGTGGTGAACTCCTTGTATGTCCATGCGCCGCCTTCTGCATATTTGATAAGGTTTTCAAAATCAATTGCTCCCCAAAGTGAATCAGCTGAAATTGCCTTATCCTTATCAGCTACTACCTTGCCGTCTTCAACCTTTTTGCCATTATATGTTGTTTCAACAGCGAGTAATCTATCGAGCTTTACAACAAAGCCCTTATCCATTTCTGTCTGGTCGCCGTAGCAGTAATCATTTGTGCCTGTAGCGTAGCCTGCAGTATTGATCATACCGATCTTGCCAAGCTTATTATACTTAAGCTCATAAACGGAACCCTGCTGAGTAGCTGCTGCTGCAACGATAGCAATAGAGGACATTGCTGTAAGACCTGCAATACCTACTGCAGCGCATCTGCTAAAATAAGTTTTGCTCATATTAATATCTCCTTTTCAAAATAAAATTTACCTTAATCAAAGTTACAGCACATATTGTCTATAACTGTTCACAAGTTCATTATAGCATATTAGTTCCTTAATTGCAATAGCTTTTTTGACAAAAAATATTACAATTTAATTACACTTTGGCATATTTTGTTCAAAGTTTGTTGCCAAATTGTCGGAAAAAGCGTCAAAGGTTACAGCTTTATTTCTGTATCTCGATCTTGGTCGTGAAGTCAGCTGCGCACGGACGAACGTTTCTCGACGCGAGCATATAAAGGTCTGTGCTGCGGCAGGTGATCTCTGCCTGACGAACGAGCTGAGGAACCTTGAACTTGTCAAGGATATCCTTAAGGGAGCTTGAGAAAGGAATGAGGAATTTATCCATAGGATTGGCAAGCTCGGGGTTCTCCTGTGCTGCCTTGATGCGCTCGTTTGCAGCCTCTGCATTTTCGGAAGCAGCCTTGATGATCTCTGCGCCCTTTTCGTTGAACGCAAGGATACGTCCGTAGGTCGGAGGAACGAGGAGGTCGTTCTTCTTTATGCCGAGGAACATATTAAGAAGAGCACGGCGGAATTTAGCCTGTGTATAGCGCTTTGTATCGACCATTTTGAGGAAGTCGTCAACGGAATTTGCAGCCTTGCCCATCTGTGCGATACGGTTCTCAACGCCCTGCGCAATATCAGGAACTTCCTTGACAAAGTTAGGTGTGATCGTTCTTAAAACGTAAAGGAGTTCTCTTTCAAGGTTGTCAAAATAAGCAAGGTGATCCGCCTCATCATACTCTGCAACAGCCTTTGCCATATCCTCCGGAACATATGCGCTGATATCCTCGCCGTTTTCGATCATTTCACGGAGCTTTGAACCGCTTGCAAATCCGTCGGCAGTTTCATCGCTGTCGTGACCTGCACCTGTGCGCTTTACCGTAAATGCGTCAAAATCAACGCCGAGTACCTTCATTGCACGGAGATATTCAACGGCAAGAGTGTTGTTCGGTGACTCGAATACACCGCCGATGATAGGGCCGTGGTCGTTCGATATGCTCTGCTGGAGAGCCTCGGGATAGTTCATTCCCTTTTCGAGATAAGGCTTCAATTTTTCGGGTGTTCCTGCAGTGAATGTTGCCATTGCAGCGTTCTTGAGGAGTTCGATATCTCCGCATTCGCTGCCGAAAGAAATTCCGTCAACACAGCCGAGAGCAGCGAGCATCATCACACCTGCACGGGCAAAGTATTCTGCACTTGCAAGAGAGTATGCAACAGGCATCTCGATAACGAGGTCTGCACCGTGGTTTACAGCGACCTGCGCTCTCTTGAACTTGTCCACCATAGCAACGTCGCCGCGCTGAACGTAGTTACCGCTCATGATGCAGACAATATGGTCGGCGCCATGTTTTCTTGTTTCCTCTATCTGATAGATATGTCCGTTGTGGAATGGATTGTATTCGCAGATAATACCGTATGTTTTCATTGATCATGTCCTCCAAATGCATCCATATTTGTAAAAGTGCAATTATGGATAAATAATTACAAAAATCTAAAGATATTTTATTTCCCTTGATTTTTGCCGTATAAAGTAATAATATAAGATTAATGTAGTTTTGTCAAGTGTTTTTTTAATATTTGGAAGAAAAGTACAGTCTTCCCTCCGCTTGACTATATGAAAGGAATGTTTTTTATGTTAATTCTGGTTGTAAACGCAGGCAGCTCATCACTGAAATATCAGCTGCTCAATATGGACGATGAGAGCGTTATCGCAAAGGGCAACTGCGACCGTATCGGCATCGACGGTCATATCTCCCACAAGACATTCGACGGCAGAAAAATCGAAACCGAATGTTCTTTCCCGACCCACACCGAGGCTTTCGCAAAGCTTGTCGAGGTTCTTACAACGGGTGAAGCTTCCGTTATCAAGTCAATGAGCGAAATTTCCGCTGTAGGTCACAGGATCGTTCAGGGCGCAGAGGTTTTCGACAAGACAACTCTCGTTACCGACGAAGTTATCGACAAGATAGATGAAATGAAGGAGCTTGCTCCCGTACATAACCATGCTCATGCACTTGCACTCCATGCCTGCAAGAAGGTTCTCCCCGAGGGCGTTCCTATGGTCGCAGTTTTCGATACGGCTTTCCACCAGACAATGCCCGAAAAGGCATTTATGTTCGGTCTTCCTTACGAGGATTATGAGAACTACCACGTCAGAAAATACGGCTTCCACGGCACATCTCACCGCTTCGTTTCCCACGCTCTCGCAGACGCTATGGGCAAGGATATAAAGGATCTCAAGATCGTTTCCTGCCACCTCGGAAATGGTTCTTCCGTCACAGCTGTCAACGGCGGCAAGTCCGTTGATACATCTATGGGCTTCACTCCTCTCGACGGCGTTCTTATGGGAACAAGAACGGGCGCAGTTGACCCCTCCGCTGTTACATACATTCAGGAAAAGCACGGCTTCTCCGCTGCCGAAATGAGCGAATATATGAACAAGAAGTCCGGATTCCTCGGCATTTCGGGAATCTCCAGCGATAACCGTGACATCACAGCAGCCGCAGAAAAGGGCGACAAGAGAGCTATCCTCGCCTCCGAGATGCTCCAGTACCAGATCAAGAAGTACATCGGCTCTTACGCAGCAGCTATGAACGGACTTGACGCTGTACTCTTCACAGGCGGCATCGGCGAAAACGCTTGGGAAGTCCGTGAGGGCGTTTGCAAGGATATGGAATTCTTCGGCATTAAGATCGATACCGAAAAGAACAAGTCCACAAGAGGCGAACTCATCAAGATCTCCACACCCGATTCCAAGGTCGAGGTCTGGATCGTTCCTACAAACGAGGAACTCCTCATCGCAAGAGATACTCTCGCAATGATAAAGTAATTTTTGCATAAACATATAAAACGGCTGCTGCGGTGTTTTTCCGCAGCAGCCGTTTTTCGTATATTATTGAAGAAAACGGTTATCCTACCGAAAAAGCATATCGGGAGGATAACAATGAGATCATTCAGCTATACGATAAAAGACGAAATAGGACTTCACGCACGTCCTGCAGGACTTCTCGCAAAGAAAGCAAAGGAATTTTCAAGCAGTATAACGATAGAAAAAGACGGCAAATCCGTCAGCGCAACAAAACTGATGATGCTAATGGGACTTGGCATCAGGCACGGTGACACCGTGACCGTTACGATAAACGGCGCAGACGAGGACAAAGCCGCAGAAGCAATGGCAGCGTTTTTCAGCGAAAACCTTTGATCAATGCTTAATGCGTAATGCGTAATGCGTAATTATTTTTATTTCGTAAATTTACAGCAAAGCACCAAATTTCGTAGGGGCGGATTCTATATCCGCCCGTTATTAATTCACGAAATAACACGAATTTTTCGTGGAAAACGGGTTTCTCCGTCCCGAATTGCAACAGCAATTTTCAGCATACAATTTCTTAATAAAAGCGCCCCTGTTTTCAACGGGTCTATCCGATGAAAACAGGGGCGTTCTTTTATTGTGAAACGCCTTACGGCGCGGGACGGGCGACCCGTCCCCTACAGAAATATCGGGGTAAAACGGGCGGATATGGAATCCGCCCCTACGAAAAAATCGATTCTCGCCATAAATTTGCGGAGCAAAATAATTACGCATTACGAATTACGCATTACGCATTAAATTCCCTCTCTTGTCAGCTTTTTCAGCCAAACGTACTTCTTGTAGTGCTTATAAACCGCAGGGAGTTTGATTATCTCGTCTATGTTTATTACGATATAAACTGCGAGAACGGGCAGCTTCAGCACGAATGCTGCAATAAGTCCTATCGGGACGGTCACGCACCACATTGTTATCGAGTCACACTTAAAGCCGAATTTTGAATCTCCGCCAGCTGCGAATATACCCGAGATCACGGTCATATTCATCGCTTTTCCTATGACATAATACGAGCAGACGACGAGCATTACCCTCAGATATTCTCTCGCCGTATCGGTAAGGCTGCCGAAGAGGTGGACAAACGGTATAACGCAGAGGATAACCGCACCCGAAGCTATGCCGCTGATAAGCGAAATTCTGCAAAGCTTTGAGCCGTACTCCTTAGCCCTGTCGAGATTGCCCTGACCAAGCTCCGCACCGACGATAACACCGCTCGCCGACGCAACGCCCGTGCAGGCGCAGATAACGAGGTTCTTGACGATATTTGCAATGGAATTTGCAGCCGCCGCATCGCTGCCCATGTGACCGAGGATAACGGTATACATTGTGAAGCCGAGTCCCCACGCAAGCTGGTTTCCGAGTATCGGGAGGGTGTATTTATAATAGTCGTGACGAAGTGTTTCATCACTGTGGAAAATATACTTGAAGCGAATTTTTATCGCACAGCTTCGGAACATTACTATCAATGTCCACACAAGCTCAACTACCTTTGAAATGACCGTTGCGACAGCCGCACCTGCGATGCCCATTTTCGGAAATCCGCAAAGTCCGAAGATGAGAAGCGCATTAAAGATGATATTCGCAATGACCGATGCGGAGCTGATTATTGAGCTTTTTGCGGCAAATCCGCAGTTCTTCATAACGCTCAGATATATCTGTGAAATGCTCGTCAGCAGGAACGAGAGCGCAACATACCGCAGGTACTCCGCACCGTAGGCAATGAGCGTTTCGTCCGAGGCGAAGCAGTGCATGAACACTCTCGGAAAAAACAGCGATATAAATGTGAACGGCAGCGAAACTATCACCGAAAGCTTCATTCCGATACCGAGGATCTTTTCTACCGAAACTTTGTCGTCGATGCCCCAATACTGCGCCGCAAAGATAGAAACGCCTGCGCCGATAGCATAGACGAAGAGGTTGAAAACGAATGTTACCTGACCTGCAAGTGAAACCGCAGAGAGCGAATCCTGATTGAGAACGCCGAGCATTACAGCGTCCGTGATGCTCACGAGCGCAAGCATTATCTGCTGGAGGGTTATCGGAATAACGAGCCTTATAAGCTTATTGGTAAACTCACTTTTTGTTCTTGCCATATTCATTCACTGCCTTCATTGCTTCATCATCGAATTTTCTGTTCTTGAAATAATACTGCTTGTCATCGTCGGTTATCGGGCGGATAACACGGCAGGGATTTCCTGCGGCGATAACGTTGTCGGGGATATCCTTTGTGACAACGCTGCCTGCGCCGATAACAACGCCGTTTCCGACCTTTACGCCGGGGCAGATAACAGTATTTCCGCCTATCCAGCAGTTATCGCCGATAGTAACGGAGATGCCGTATTCATACATCGTGTTCCGTGCTTCATAGTGAACCGGGTGACCTGCTGTGTATATCGCAACATTCGGAGCAATGAAAACATTATCCCCGATAGTTACCTTTGCAACATCGAGGATAACGAGGTTGTAATTTGCGAAGAAATTGTCCCCTACCTCGATATTTTTTCCGTAGTCGCACTGAAAAGGCGGAAGAATAGCCGTATTCTTTCCGTGTGAACCCAGAATCGAATCGATGAGCCGTGCCATATTCTCCGTTTCCCACGGTTTTGCGTGATTAAATTCGTAAAGACGCTTTTTATTTTCCATTCCCTGCGCCTGACAGGCCTCATCAGCGATATATGCCATTTCGTTTTGTCTTCTTGTGATATTATCCATAGTAAAACACAGTTTTCCGCAGTGGAAAACGTTCTCCTTTTCATCAATATTTTCTCAAAAAATGCAGTCTTAATTATAATCGAAATGAAATCGATTTTCAATTGATATATTGCATAAAACTAAGCCTTTTTGCGATGCGAAAATTAAGCTTTGGGATAAAAAGCACTTTCATTATTTCCAATATTTTAACGTTATTTTTCCTCCCGAAAAACTTTCTGAAACTATATCGTTTAAGCTGTTATTTTTGTTCTTTTGTACAGATTTTCGTAATATTATTGCAAAGAAATTTGTGCTTTTGTTGACATAAGACTGAAATTATGATACAATAATAAATTAGAAGAAACTATCGGAAAAACTTGCTTTTTCCTTGACAATATATTGTTTGGGAGATAACCTTTTATGGAAATAAAGAATGATGTAAATAAGCTCGGCGACCTTATCAACTCGGATAACGCACCGATACTTATGGAAATGGCTGAACCTTATTTCAAGCTTATGAATCAGTACCGCTGTGCGATGCTCGAGATAAAAACCAAGCTTGAAGTCCTCAATATCGACCTTTCGATAGACGGTGAGCGGAATCCGTTCGAGTCGATACAGTGCCGCATAAAGCGTCCCGACAGCATCGTTGAAAAGCTCAGGCGCATGGGTCACGCCGTTTCAATAGAAAACATCGAAAAATATGTCCATGATGTTGCGGGGATACGTGTTATCTGCTCGTTCCCCGATGATATCTATATGCTTGCGGACAAGCTCGGCAGTCAGGACGATGTTATCGTTATTGAACGCAAGGACTACATAACCAACCCCAAGTCAAGCGGCTACCGCAGTCTGCATCTCATACTCGATATACCCATATTTCTTTTCAACGAAACAAAGCATATGCTTGTCGAGGTCCAGTTCCGCACGATCGCAATGGACTTCTGGGCAAGCCTTGAACACAAGGTGAAATATAAAAAACATCTCGGCGCGAATGCGGAAGAGATCTCAAAGGAGCTTCGGGAATGTGCAGAAGATATCGCCCGTCTTGATGTCCGTATGCAGAACATAAGAAACAGTGCTTTTGCCGAAGAAAAATAAGCAGACAGAGCATTTTTACGAAAGGTCGGTGACAGATATGAAAAAGATATTAAAGTGTACCTCCGCCGTCTGTGCGGCACTTATCGCAATGACATCATTCGGCGGCTGTGCAAAAAAGCTGCCCGATGTAAAGCTTTCTGTCTGGGCAACGAGCGAATACTGCGATTTTTTTGAAAACGCAGCTCAAGAACTTGCACAGAAATACTCGGATCAGGCCAACTTAGTCATTACCGTAAGCGAAGAAAAAGAAGAGACCTGCAAGGAAACTGTCATGGCATCGCCCGAAAATGCGGCTGACCTTTTCGTTTTTGCCGACGATCAGCTTGACGAGCTTATCGGCTGCGGAGCACTCCGGGATATTTCGTCCGAAGCCGGATATATAGATGAATACTGCGGCGGTGCCGGTTCGGGCGCCGCACTCTCGTCCGAACGTGACGGAAAATACTATGCTTATCCGTTCGTTGCGGGCAACTGCTATTTTCTTTACTACAACAGTGATTATTTCAGCGAAGAGGATATAGGCGACCTTGACACGATACTTGATATATGTGAAAAGAACAATAAGCTTTTCGCAATGGATTTTGGCAGCGGCTGGTATATCTACTCATTTTTCAAGGGCGCAGGTCTGGACGTTGGACTTGACCCGGACGGAGTTACCAACCACTGCAACTGGAACTCGACCGAAACGCCGATAACAGGCTCAGATGTTGCGCAGGCGATGCTTAAGATCGCAGGCAGCTCGGGTTTTGCGAGTCTTGACAGTGACAAGCTTACTGAGGGCGCGGCCAACGGAGAAGTTATCGCAGGCGTGAGCGGTGCATGGAACGCAGAAAAGCTCTCCGCTGCTTACGGCGACGGCTACGCAGCCGCAAAGCTGCCGACATACACCGCCGCAGGCAAAAAGCTGCAAATGGCAAGCTTTGCCGGCTACAAGCTTATCGGCATAAATGCTTACTCCGAAAACGCCGAGTGGGCAATGAAGCTTGCGGAGGAACTGACAAGCGAGGAAAAACAGCTTGAATTTTTCAGGCTCAATGGCGAATGTCCTGCCAATGTCAAGGCAGCCGATACCGATATCGTCAGGTCTTCCCCTGCAGTAAAAGCTTTGAGCGATCAGTCGAAATACTCCTATACACAGCATGTTGGCAGCAAATTTTGGGATCCGTCCTATATTTTCGGAGCGACTATTGCGAGCCAAAACCCCGACAGCTGTGACCTGCAGGAGCTTCTTGACACAATGGTCGAGGGAATAACCGTAAAGGAATAATTTTCCGACACACACAGATAAGGGGGTGAGCATTTGACATTTCACAGCAGAGG
This sequence comes from uncultured Ruminococcus sp., assembly GCA_900550695.1. Lineage (GTDB taxonomy): Bacteria > Bacillota > Clostridia > Oscillospirales > Ruminococcaceae > UMGS363. The sequence goes on along the minus strand of URTF01000028.1, from coordinate 4,674 downwards.
AACAGCGTTCAAAATATTCATTCTTGTACTTATTACAGGCATCATCGGCGTTGGCGGGATCGGTATAATGCAGCATCGTATCTCCAAAATGAATGAGAGCTACGAAGAAATGCTGAACGACTATGTTGACAACTGTCTGAAAATTGACACTGTTATCAGCAAAATGCTCTCCTACCATAATATTCTCATCGAAATGGTAATGTCGGGAAACGATGATACTTCATACCTTGAAAGATCGCAGGAGCTTGAAAGCCGCAGATCCGAGGTGCAGGATATAATGTCCGGGCTTTCGGACAAAATGAACAGCGGTACCCGTGAGCAGCTTTACCACAGGCTTTATTCCGACATTCAGAGTTATTTCAGCACCGCCGAGGTCACGCAGCGGATATACGATAACGGTCAGTCTAACACAGCGATATACTATATAAACAATGACCTGAAAAGCAACGTCATATCGATCGAGCAGAGCATTAAGGATATAAAAGCGCTCGCCGAGAGCGAAATGACCGATGCTTATGAAGAGATGCACCGCCTTGTTTATGTATCGAATATTATAAAATCCGTATGCATAATCACTATCACAACGGCAGTCATAATATGCATTTTTATATGTGTTTCGCTTGCTTCTCAGCTTGAAAAATACAAGGATAAGCTTGAAGAAGAGCTTGACGCAAAGAACCGTGAGCTTATTGAGCATAACGAGCGCATAATCAAAATTCAGTCAAGCACTATCAGCGGACTTGCGAACCTTATCGAAAGCCGTGACGGGGAAACGGGCGGACACATCATAAGAACGAGCCGCTATGTCGAAATGCTTGCCAAAAAGACACGTGAAATGGGTTATTACACCGATATTCTCACCGATGAATATATTGAGCTTCTCGTCCGTGCCGCACCTATGCATGATATCGGAAAAATAAGCATCTCCGACCTTATCCTGCGAAAGCAGGGCAAGCTGACTCCCGAGGAATTCGATATAATGAAAGACCACGCCTCCGAGGGCGGACGCATTATCCGCAGCGTTATGAGCGATATTGAAAATAAGAATTACGTCGATATGGCGGTGCAGGTCGCAGAATGTCACCACGAAAAATGGGACGGAAGCGGCTATCCGAAAGGACTTTGCGGCGAGGAGATACCGCTCTGCGCAAGAATAATGGCGATCGCCGATGTCTTTGATGCACTCGTTTCAAAGCGATGCTATAAAGAGGCATTCTCATTTGATAAAGCATTCGGGATAATCGCCGGCTCATCGGGAACACACTTTGACCCGATACTGACCGATGTATTTCTGAAAATGCGTCCGCAGATCGAAGCCGCAGCTACGGAACTTGCAGATGAAGAGAATAAGTAAAATTGCCAATACAAAAGCTTAGTTCAAGCCTCAAACAAGGTTTAACTAAGCTTTGTTTTTTTGCTGAATTTCAAACCTCAACAAAACCTCAACAAATTTTTGATATAACAGCCTGCAGAATTGAACAAAAAGAGATATTCCGGTGTTAAAATGGGTACAATAAGAAAAATAGTGAGGATTTGTTAAGAATTCGGACTTTTTCGGAAAGGAATGGTAATTTTCATGATCACTTACAGCTTGACTTCTATCGGCATTATGGCGGCGGTCATCTCATTCCTCGGTTTTATACTCGAAAATGTATGGCTCGCATTCACCAAAGGCTATATCGACAACCGAAATATGACAATGCCGTTTCTTTATGGCTACGGAATGGCGGTCATATCTATCTATGCAATTTTCGGAACTCCGCAGGCAATGATACTCGCAGGAAAGCTCCCCGTTAAGGAACACAGCGTTCTTATTTACTTCGTTGCGGTATTTTTCGCAGTAAGCATCGGTGAGATAGCACTCGGCTATGCTGTTGAAAAGCTTTGCGGATTTGAATACTGGAACTACACAAGGCTCCCCCTCCACGTTACAAAATACACAAGCGTTTTCACGAGCCTTGGCTTCGCCGCAATAATCACGCTCTTTATGCGTTACGCTTTTGACCCGATAATGAACCTCATCGGACGGCTCGACCCTCTTCCCGCAAAGATAGCCGCTCTCGTTCTCACTGCGGTAATGACTGTCGATTTTATGGTAAGCTTCTGCCGTATGCACAAAAGTCATGCGCTCAACGAACGCTGGAGAATTTCGCTCTCGGACGACGATCACCGCTTCATCAAGACAACTATCTGACCTTTGTGCGGCGTTGACAGCGTTATAATTTTATAGTATAATAAAGGGCAGTAAGGTTGATCACTTTACTGCCCTATTTTTCAAAGGAGATAAACGCTATGTTTAAAATTCTTGTTGCGGAAGATGATACAGAGCTTCGGAAGCTTTTCTGCACGGTACTGAAAAATAATTCTTACGACACATTTGAAGCTTCAAACGGCGAAGAGGCTCTCGATATCATCGACAAGGAGTACATCGACCTCATTATTTCCGACATTATGATGCCGAAAATGGACGGCTATGAGCTTACAAAACAGCTCCGAGAAGCAGGTATTGACACGCCTATACTTATGGTAACGGCAAAGGACGGAATTTTCTACAAGCGTGAGGGTTTCAGCTCCGGCACGGACGATTATATGGTAAAACCCGTTGATGTGAACGAACTTATATGGCGTGTTCAGGCACTTCTACGCCGTTCAAAGAGCATACACGAGCGAAAGCTCACTATTGGCTCGACAACGCTCGAATGTGATTCCTACACGATAAGCTGCAGCGGCGAAAGCACTGTTCTTCCGCCAAAGGAATTCAACCTTTTGTATAAGCTTGCCTCCGCACCGAACAGAACCTTCACACGAGTACAGATAATGGACGAGATATGGGGACTTGATTCCGAGTCAAACCCTCACACGCTCGAAGTTCACATCGGACGTTTGCGTGAACATCTCAAAAACAATCCCGATATTGAAATAGTCACCGTCCGCAATCTCGGATACAAGGTAAAAACGAAATGAAAAAAAAGGAAAAAGAAAAAGTCCCGCTTCGGCTGACGATACTTTTCACCGTTGTTGTCGGACTTATAATGATCGCAAGTATTCTTCTCGCAGGGATAATAATGCTCATCATAAACGGAATGCACCTTTTTGAGGACGGAAACGTCCCGTCCTTTATCACGGTCTACATAATAATCATCTGTATTTGTTTCGCAGGCATTGCAACTAAGATCATCAGCGACAAGATATTTGTCCCGATGATAAAACTCAATGAATCAATGAAACACGTTGCCGCAGGTGATTTCTCCGTGCAGATGAACGAAACGGGAATGTTCCGTGAAGTGCGTGAGATGATACATAATTTCAATATTATGACAAAACAGCTTGGAAGCAACAAAATTATCCACACCGACTTTACACGGAACGTTTCGCACGAGATGAAAACGCCGCTCTCGACTATCGAGGGCTATGCAACGCTCCTCCAAGACCCGAACATCACATACGAAAAGCGTGCCGAATACGCCGAAAAAATTATCCGGAACACAAAGCGGCTCTCGGCACTTACGGGAAATATACTTGCGCTTTCAAGGCTCGAAAATAACTCTGTCGCAATACAGAAAAAGGAATTTTCGCTTGACGAACAGCTCCGTCAGGTCGTTATAATGTATGAGGAAGTCTGGACGGAGAAAAATATCGATATCGACATCGACGATGAGGGCAAACACGTTTCATTTTACGGCAGCGAGGATATGCTTTTCCAAGCATGGCAGAACCTCGTCGGAAATGCGCTAAAATTCACCGATAACGGCGGCGTTGTGCGGATAATCCTGCGAGAAACGCCCGACAGCATCACAGTTTCGGTCAAGGATAACGGCATAGGCATTTCCGAGGACGATCAGAAGCGAATTTTCGAGAAATTTTATCAAGCGGACGCTTCACACGCCTCAAACGGAAACGGTCTTGGACTTGCGATAACACGTCAGATAATCGAACATCATTCGGGCAGCATCAAAGTCGTAAGTGAACCGAATAAAGGCTCGGAGTTTATAGTTACTTTGCCGAAATATGCGATAAAGTAAGAAGCAACAAAAAACCGGCTGGTCAAGCTGAGCACAGCTTGCGAGGGGTCAAGGGGGCGAGAAGCCCCATTGTCGCTTCCGCAGAAGCGAAACGCCCTAAACTAACAGTCAAAGCTTGTTACAATAGCGAAATTACTAACAAATCAAAAGGCGCAATTCACACCAAAAAAGAAGAACGAAATATGAGGAATCAAGTTTCGTAAAGCCATTAAAGTGAATTGCGCCATTCTGTTTTTCTCAAAAATCTATCCTTGAAGCGAAAATTTACAAACGGAGTGAGTAGATTTATGCTTCAACGCAGTATGAACGGTTATGCTAAAAGTGACGAACATGGAATCCGCCCCTACGGCTTTTGAGGGGGCGGATTCATATTTCACCGCTGTTCAAACGTTGTCGGCAAAAAATGCTTATCGCTTCGCTCTGCGCATTTTATGCCGAGGATAGTTTCTTTGAGGAAAACAGAATAGCGCAATTCACATTTTTAGGTTTACGAAACGTATTTCTCACGTTCTGTTTTACCTTTTTGATGTGAATTGCGCCTTTTTAATTTATAGATATTACGCTTTTGCTACAAAACTTTTCGCTGTTAGTTTGGGGTGTTTCGCTTTCTGCTAAAGGTCAAATTGCCCTGCGACAAGGGACGCTGTCCCCT
>URTF01000027.1 GCA_900550695.1 uncultured Ruminococcus sp. | reverse complement strand
AGGGCTTTGCCCTCTGGACACCCACCACCCTTTGAAAAGCGTGGACGTAAACTTTAATTTTGTGCAATTTTTTTCAATAATATACTTTTTCAACAGCCTGGCAATGATAGCATTGCATTAATTCCGAATTCCGCATTCCGAATTCCGAATTATTCTTCAGCTTCTTCCGCCGGCTGAGGTCTTTCAAGTCCGAGCTGTGCGTAGAGGTCATCTATATCGCTGTTGAGCTGATCTATCTGTTCCTGATATGCTGCTTCTTTCTTTTCTTCCGCTGCCTTTACCTTGTTCGTTGCTGCGAGGTTGATAGTGTAGAGAAGTGTCGCTGCGACCGAGAAGATAACAAGGCAGACAGTAACGGGGTTGAAGTATTTGTTTTCACGCTTTTCTGTTCTGTCGTTCGCCTTGATGAACTCAAAGATACCGGTTCTTTTGAGCGCTGTGCGGAGCAGGAAGTAGAGCGGAACTGCGATAACGACTGCGAGAACTGCGTTCACGGTCGAGGTGATAGCGTTCGTGCCGACTGCTGCCCATGCTGCCTGCGAAGTGTTGCCGAGAATTATCATCGTAACGTAAGTCTTGAGCAGGTACAGCACGATATATACGAGCTGACCTACGACAGCCGCAGTGATAACACGCTTTTTCTCGTTGTTCGTGCGGATAAGACCCGCTGTCATACCCATTGCAAACTTGGAGATGAATGTATACGGTGCGGAAACGATGTACACGGGGTCAAAAAGGTCGTAAAGTCCTGCGCCGATACCCGAAGCAAGACCGCCGTTGAGAGCGCCGAACAGCAGACCTGCGAGCAGGCACATTGAGTTGCCGAGGTGTATTCTTGTTACAAGAACGCCGTTCGGGATCTTGATCTGGAGATAGTTGCCTGCATAGACGAGTGCAGCCATAAGACCGACGATTATTATTCGGTACAAAGTTTTTCTGCTCACTGACGGAGCAGTTTTCATGCTAACTGTGTTTTCTGCCATTTTTCTTCCTCTTTTCATTCAATACATACTGAATTAATTGGTATTATCTAATTATAAATCCGAAGCAACTTTTTCGCAAATAGTCAACCAAGATTAACTCTTTATACAAAATTTTATGTTTTTGGCATATAAAAAGCTGCGCAGGCTTGGGCTTATGTGCAATTTGTATATCTTATCGGAGCGCTTTTGGTATCTGAAAAGTTCAATTCGTTATTTGATACAATTGAAAGCTTTTATATAAATTTCTCATTGTTGAAAAAGCTGAAAGAAAATTTTTTGCAAAGAATGTTGGAATTTTCGGCGAAATGTTGTATAATAAAAGGAGTATATCTTTGAAGGGAAATGAGATCAATGGTTTATCTTGATAATGCGGCAACGACAAAGCCCTGCGAAGCGGCAATGTCGGCTGTGCTTGACAATATGCTCTATAAATTCGGCAATCCGTCCTCACTCCACAAGCTTGGACTTGAGGCGGAGCAGGAGGTTACCGAGGCGAGAAAGGCTATTGCGGCGGCTCTTGTCTGTGACCCGAAGTGCGTGACCTTTACATCGGGTGCGACCGAGGCGAACAACACTGTCATTTTCGGTGCGGCGAAAAATTACGGCAAGCGCAGCCGCAGGAAGATCGTTGTTTCTGCGATCGAACACCCCTCCGTTGCAGAGCCGATAAAAAGGCTCGAAGAAAGCGGCGAGTATGAAGTCGTGCGCATTGCCCCGAACCGAAACGGTGTTATCGATGCAGATGAATTCGTTGCGGCAGTAGATGAGAACACATTCCTCGCTTCGTGTATGTTTGTCAACAACGAAACGGGTGCGATAAATCCCGTTAAGAAAATTTTTACAGCGATAAAGCGTACATATCCCGAGTGCATAACCCACTGCGACTGCGTTCAGGCATTTATGAAGCTGCCGATAAAGACAGCGGCGCTTATGGCTGACTGCGTGGTCGTTTCGGGACATAAAGTCAACGCACTCAAAGGCGTAGGCGCACTTTATGTGAGAAACGGAATAAGAATTGCACCGCTTATATGCGGCGGCGGTCAGGAAAAAGGCTTCCGCTCGGGAACGGAGTCGGTACCGCTCATTGCAGGCTTCGGCGCAGCGGTAAAATCGATGCTCCCAACAATGTCAACAGCCTACAGCAATGCCGAGATCGTGTGCGATTATATGGTAAAAAGCCTTGCAAAGCTGCCCTATGTGAAGCTCAACTCCAGCCTTGATGACCATTCGCCGTATGTGCTGAACTTCTCGGTCGAGGGCATACGCTCGGAGATAATGCTTCACCACCTTGAAAGCAGGGGAGTGTACGTTTCGAGCGGTTCTGCCTGCTCAAAGGGCGCACACAGCTCCGTGCTGACAGCAATGGGAGTTCCCGACAGACTTGCCGACAGCGCTATCCGAGTATCGATCTGCCGTGAAACTACGAACGGCGACATAAACGCTCTCGTCAACGGTATCATTGACGGCTATGAAAATCTTGCGAAAACGAAATAACAAAAGCAGTATCGGACTTGCGTTCGGTACTGCTTTTTGCGTAACCGTCAAACCCTCCAACGTCTCATAAAACAAGCAAGCCCTGCCGAACAAACGGCAGGGGTAAATTCATATACAATTACTCATTCCAGAGCAAAACAGGATCATCGGAAATCAGCATTCTGTAAAAATAATCCTCCACATTGAGCCCATTAGCACAGGCAGTCACAGCCAGATAATATATCATCGCACTGGCTTGAGCACCATTTGGGGTGTTACAGGACAATCCACCCCGTTGACTGCTCCGGCTGGGTTTTGCTATTTGTGTTTTAATCACTTACCTAAAGAAATTATTTTTCTTTCCACGACTTTTCAAGAAAATCTGTTAATTCTGGGATTTCCATCTGTTTTAGACCAGTTATATTTCCATTTCTATCTCTTTCTGTAATAATGCCAATATCACCGTTTGCAGAGTGTACCTCAGTTCCTTCAAAAGTTCCATCGGTAGCCCGGTTATCAGCAAAATAGCAGACTAACTTACCATTAAAAAACAGCTGGTTTTCGTCAGAATTATAGGTTAAACCGTATTGCTCATACTGTTCTAAGTTATTAGCAGTTTCTTCGTAAATATGTTTGTTGATTAGTTCATTAAATGCCTTTTGTTCTTCCGTAAGCCCTTTTTCATAGTCTTGGTCAGTGGTATCCCGAACATTTTCAGCTTTGCTTTTTTCAGGTTGAGTTGAAGAAAAAACAGCATATACGCCACCAACCATCAAAAGCATTACGGCAAGAGTGAGAATAGGAACAATTATTTTTTTCTGTTTCATCATAATATTAAATCCTTTCTTTTTGCAAGTTGATAAGTATAGTATAGTGTTTTCCTCCTTTCACCCATAAGAGCAGCACTATCACAGAATGTTACACATGATTTGCAGTTTTTTAAGCTCTAAAGTATAAAGAGTAGCTACCTCACACAAAGATAGCTACCCTCAAATCTTATGCAGCTTTACTCAAAAATATCTTTTGGTGCAGTAGGTAATAAATCACCTTTCTTCCAAATAAGCTCACAATTATCAGGTGTTCCGTAATATACAGCAATGTAGTCCTTTTTTTCATGGTTAAACCCATAATTCATTATTTCGGTTTCTCCATCGGATAATCCTTCTTTGATAACCGTTCTTAATACCGAAATATACAAGTTTCTATTTTCGTCAGTGTAAGTCTTAATTGTTCCTCCACAGTATCCGTCAAGTAGTTCTAATCTAAAAGTAATCTGTTCATCGGTCAGTGAATATGCCGAGATTGAAATTTGCTCTGGGTTTACCATGCTATTTTGTCTTATAAACAAGGCATAATATGTTCCAAATATCGCTGTAAGGACGATAGTCGTTATTACAATTCCTATGATAAATGACCTTAATAGTGAACGTTTCCATGAATGTGCCATCTTTCCTATGACACTGCTTTGTATGCTTTCAGCATTTTCTTTTGTATCAACCACACATTCTGTTTTTAGCTTCTGAAAAATATTGGAACACTTTTCACATTCCTGCAAATGCTCCTCAATCATTTTTCTGCTGTCTGCTGAACAAACTTCATCATAATACAGCGGCAACATATCTTGAATGATGTCGCATGAAATTTTACTCATAACTTTCCTCCTTTACTTGTTCAATGATTTTTAATTTAGCTCTATGAAAGGTTACTCTTGCCCAACTTTCTGTTTTACAAAAAAGTTTTGCTATATCCTGATAACTTAATTCTCCTAACACCCGTAAAGAAAAGACTTCCTTATATGGCTCTGGTAAATTGTGTAGCAGTTTATGTATTCCAAACGCCTGCTCTCTTTGTCCTAACAAAATCTCTATGGAATTAGTATCAACTATTTCATTCTCAACAGAGTTAAGGTCAATATTTCTTTTCCTGTGCTTCTCATACAAGAAAAATGAATGCTTCGCAATTTGGCACAGCCAAGTCGTTATTTTACAGTCACATCGAAAGTTCTCATAGCTTTTCATAGCCTTAAAAAAAGTATCTTGCGCTAATTCTTCTGCAAGTTCTTCATCGTGGCAAAGAGCTAACAGATATTTATATACATCTTCAAAATATAAGGTATATATGTCACTAAAATTAGGGGTATTCAATTATGCACGCCTCCTTTCAGCAATAAGAGTAGGCAAGTAACGTTTTGTTACAAAAAATATTTGAAGATAACATCAACAAAATATATTATAGCGTGACCGTGTTTGATTTTCAATTTCTGTAAATGCAGAAACATGGAGTGTTCCCCCAATTATACGGAATAGCAGTGGTACTGTCATATCTAAGGAAACGCTGATTAATACGTTTTTTCCATTTTTCAAAATGTCCTCAAAGGCGTAAACTCGTACATTTCTCAAAATGGCAAAACGAACGCTTCGCTTTAATCAGCTTTTTCCTAACATAAAAAAATCTCCTTAAATCGAATTTTCGAAAATCGTTTAAGAAGATAATGCACACAAAATTATTCAATTTGCAGGAAAAAACTCATCGGAAATTCATATCAAAGCATTTTCTGTGACAAACTGACTTAAAAAAGGGCGCACTATCCCCGTAAAAGGGAAAAACAGATCCTTTTTGAAGCACTACATTTGTCATTTTCCAAAGCATAAAATAAACCTCTTTTGATAAAATTGATCGTCTGAGCTAATATTAGCATACAATGGAGAAAATGTCAAGGGATTAAATAACAAAAAAGACCTTGCAGACGATCTGCAAGGTCTAATGGTCGGAGTGACGGGACTTGAACCCACGGCCTCTACCACCCCAAGGTAGCGCGCTACCAATCTGCGCCACACCCCGACGACTATATTATTATAGCTCATTACGGTAATTTTGTCAAGGGGTTTTTGCAAAAAAGTTTGAAAAACACGAAAAATGCCTTTGCTCGAATATTTCCGAGCAAAGGCATTTCATATTGTTAAGCTTTATCAGCCCTCGTAGTCAACGATCTTTACGGATTCCATCTGTACCTGCTTCAAAGGCTTGTCATTTTCGTCCGTTTCAACGTTTCCAAGCTCACGAACGATGTCAAGTCCCTCGAAAACCTGTCCGAAAACTGTGTAGCTGCCATCGAGGAATGGTGTGCCGCCCTTTTCATTGTACATTTCAACAACGTTCTGCGCCCATGAGTACTTGCTCGGGTCATACTGCATAAGCTCCTCGCAGGTGTTCTGGAGATAACCCTCGGGAGTGTTTACGATGTAGAACTGGCTGCCGTCTGTGGAGGTCGAGCCGCTGTTTGCGTATGCTACTGCTCCGCTGAAATGGTAAAGTCCCTCGGGAACTCCGCCGTCAAACTGGTCGCCCCAGATGCTCTTGCCGCCCGTGCCGTTGCCCTTTGGGTCGCCGCCCTGTATCATAAAATTGCTGATGATGCGGTGGAAAATAAGCTCGTCATAGTAGCCCATATCGGCAAGCCCCGTAAAGTTCTCAACGCCCTTTGATGCGACTTCGGGGAAGAGCTTTATCTTGATGTCGCCGTAGTCCTTGACAGTGATAACAGCGATCTTTTCACCTATTTCGGGCATTTCAAAGTTGTGGATAACAGCATCGTTTGCCTTTGCTGCATTTGCTGCGTCCTGTGCTTTGATAGCGTCAACAAGTGCGTTGTCGTCGTCTACTGTGCTTGTGCCTTTGCAGCCGCTGAACATGACTGCTGCGCTCATTACAACGGCAAGGACTGCAGCCGATCTTTTCAAGGATTTGATATTAAACATTGAAATTCTCCTTTATCTTACATAAATATTGCGGTAACAACGAGGTCGCTCTGTACGTTTGTGAAGGAAATATCCCAGCCGATGAATGTTCTTCCCATGCTGTCCGTTGTCGGATTTACGGGAACTACAGCTGTTTCGCCTCTCTTGACCTTTACGGGGTATTCAACGCCCTCAACGACGAATGTTACGGTGAATTCTGTAGCGGCGAACATTGCCGTTATTGTCATATCGGAATTGATATTGAGGAGCGACTTGTCCCAGCCGACAAATTCATTGCCGTGTGAATCGAATGTCGGAGTTACGGGAGCGATAGCGTTTCCGCCTGCCTCAACGATAGTGGGGTAGGGGACGCCATCGACCATAAATGTAACAGTGTACTGCGCAGATGATTTCGGTTCAAGGATCGCAGTTATGGTTATATCGGAGTAGATCGCAGAGTAATCCTTGTCCCAGCCCTTGAAGGTATAGCCCTCAAGATTAACGGTACTCGGGAGCGGTGCTGCCTCGCCGTCCTTTACGGTTATGGTCGTCTGGCGGTCGCCGATAACGATAGTGACATTATGGTAGATCTCATCGGAGCTGCCGTTGTCCTTGAAAACAGCGGTTATAACTGTATCTTCGGTGATATTGCTGTAGTCCTTGTCCCAGCCGACAAAGGTTTTTCCGGGAAGCTCGGGGTCGGCAGGCATATCAGCTGTGCCTCCGTGTTCAACGTCCTGAATGATCTCTTCGTCGCCGATGATGATAGTAACGGTGTGTGATGTGCTCGGGTCGGTCGGCTCGGGTGTTTCTTCGATATCGTCACCGGTCGTTTCTGAAGCTTTTGCTGTGGTCGTTGTTGTTTGCTGCTGTGTTGCTGTGGTTGTGGCTGCGGAGGAATTTCCGCTGCCCGGAAGATTTATATCGTGGTTCGGTTCGCCGGTAGCAAGAGTTGTTTCGGAGGTTTCTATCGGCTCTGCTGTCTGTATCATCTCGGAGCTTGTGACGGTAGTTTCGTCCTCGGGTTCTTCGCCGCCGGAAACGTTGGAATAAGCGGCTTTGAGCTCATCGGTAGTGTAGGTGAAGTTATCGTTGAGCTGGCTTATCGTGATAAGATTTTTGAGGTCTTTTGCAGTAAGGTCAGTGAGCGGGAACTGTATGTTGAGGTAGGAGAATACAGGACCGAGGTCGTTCGTAGTCACACGTCCCGCAAGCTTTTCGGCGAGAAATTCGGGGGTGTTCACAGCGTTGCCCTGAACATCATAAAGCTGTATTTTTGCATTGCCCATAAAGGCATAAACGTCGGTGTAGGAGTTGAATTCTTCAGTGAGCCAAGCGACTTTTGAAACCGTTCCCGAGGGATAGATCTTGGCGTCGTTGGTGCGGATATTGATCTGCGACTTTTCAAGCTTTGAAAAATTGCAGAGTACAGAGCCGCGGTTGAGGAGCAGCTCGCCGCCGTCCTTGCTCTTCGGTTCAGCCGTAAGTACCGCCTGTGTGTTCTCGGAGAGGATCATATAGATGTCGTCTGCGTTTTTCTTGGTTCTGTATACGATCTTGCAGCTTGCGCCCTCGCCGACTGTTATAACGTCACCCTCCTTGAGAGCGGCGCTCGAGTCCGGTTCAGTGGATTCATCAGCGGAAGTTATGCTGACAGTTCCCGATGCCTCGGTTATGTAAAGTCCTGCGTTTGACTTGCCGCCGAAGAGAACTATCATCACAGCTATGACCGCGATGAGTGCGAGCGAACCTGTGATAACAGGTATAAGCGGTATATTGAGTTTCTTCATTTTATTCTTCCTTTCGGTCAATGTTCAAATTCTGTTGTTTCTTCACTTGCTCTGTTAAGGTCATAGTCGTCAAAATAATCATCAACGTCATAATCGTCCCAAGGGTCCGGGTTCGGGTTGGGCATCTGCCACCATTTCGGTCCGGGGAACGTTGTGTAGATGTGAGTTTCAAGCGTTGTTCCGGCGGTGATACGTGTTTCCGATACGGACGGTACAGTTTCTGCCGTGCCGACGGACGTTACCGCAGTTTCACGTGTTGTTGCCGTTGATTCGGGCGGCGGAGCAGTTGTTTCGGAAACAGTTGTCGTTGTTTCCTGCGAAACGGTCGCAGTTTCGGTCAGAGCATTGCTCTGGCTCACTGCACGGAACGCAGAGTTGAGCTCGTCAAGGCTGTATGCAAGCGTTTTTTCTCCGCTTATCCTTATAAGCTCTTTTATAGTCAGCTCTTTAAGATCATAAATGTTGATATCATAATTAAGATAACCATATTGTGCGAAGCTGTCTGCCGAGATCATTTCAGCACCCGTTCGCTCGGTGAGGAGCATAGGCTCTTCGACCTTTTCACCGTCTGTTCCGTAAAGCTGGAGCAGGACCTGCCCCTCGAAATCCTGAACATGGGTGAGCATTACATTTTCATAGCCTTTGTATTTGCTTTCATAGCTGAATTCCGTTCGGAAGACCGTTCCTCGGACGTTTACAGCAGCATTCGGCGTAAGAACACGGAATTTTTCGCTCTTTTTCAAAGGCTTGTTCAGCTGGCAGGTGACTGCACCGCCTGCAATGTTGACGGAAACCTCGCCTTTGTCGGAAACGTTCGTGTAGAAAACATAAACAGCGCTGTTCGGTTCGACCGAAATGTACTTGTCGCTGTCTATCTTAACACGCACTGTGCCGTTATCTGCAGTGTTGATGACGTCGCCGCTTTGCAGAACGGTGCGTCTGTTGGCATAGAACTGTTTTTCGCCCCGTATTATCACAACGTCACCGTATATCTCGTTTATCGTAAGGTTTCGGGTAGTTTCTCCGCCGAAAGCGACGCTTAAAACGACTGCACCGACGATAACGGCGAAGAGGGCAGCGATAGCGATCAGTATTATCTTAAGATTATCATGGATAAATTCATCGAATTTCATTCTTTGGCATCACCACGTTTTTATATGAAATTGTGTTTTTGTCCGAAACAGTTTCGGACAAAACTCTATTTATTATAGCATATTTCTGCTTTTTAGTCAAATGGTTTTTAGACAATTAACAGTTAACAGTTAATAGTTAACAGTTTTCGATTGATAATTCTTATTTGGTAAAGTTGATGCGGTGTTTTCCTTTTGGAGTTGTGAACACCATTCAACGGGAATTTATCTGCATTTGCGGCGGCAAAATGTCAAATAAAAAGGCGCACTTGTCCTGTGCGCCCCTTAAATGTTAAATTGTTTCTTTGCGGCTTTAAATTGATTTCAATGCAAATAAATCTCTTCGCAAACGTTAACCGATTTTCAACGCAAACAAGCGAAACGAAGTGAAGCACAGCGCGAACCTGCCGCAGGGCTTCCCCACACAATTTGATTTTGTCAAAATTTCAAATAAACTCTCTTCGCGAACACAAACTGATTTCTGACGTAAACAAGCGAAACGAAGTGAAGCGTGACGCGAACTTGCCGCGGGGCTTCCCCGCCTTAGCGGTCGTTGAAGATCTGGAAAAGTGCGGAGTAATCGTCAATAGCACTGCTTGCCTTCTGTTCGGGAGCTGCAGCAGGCTGTTCTGCAGGAGCAGCTTCCTCGGAAACAGCATCGGGATTGTCCATTCCGACAAAGCCTGCAGCGATAACGGTGATGTTTATCTCGTCCTGGAGAGTTTCATCGAACGAAGTACCGAAGATCATGCTGACGTTAGGATCGGCAGCCTCGGAGATGAGCTTTGTAGCCATATCAACATCAGATGCGAGAACATCTTCGGACATAACGATATTAACAAGCAATCTTGTAGCACCGCTGATAGAAGTTTCGAGAAGCGGAGAAGTGATAACTGCGTTTGCAGCTTCCTGAGCCTTGTCCTTGCCCGAGCCGTGACCGATAGCCATGTGAGCATAGCCTGCGTTCTTCATTGTTGTTTCAACATCGGCAAAGTCAAGGTTTATCATACCTTCAACTGTGATAAGTTCAGCGATGGACTTAACGCCCGTCTTGAGGATATCATCAGCCATTGCGAAGGATTCTTTCATTGTGAGCGGCTTTTCAGAGCCGACGAGAAGTCTTTCATTAGGGATAACGATGAGGGAGTCAACGTGCTTTTTGAGTTCTTCGATACCTTTTTCTGCCTGTATCATCTTAGCTTTCTGCTCGAAGTTGAAAGGCTTTGTAACAACGGCAACTGTGAGGATATCAAGCTCCTGAGCGATCTCTGCAACAACGGGAGCTGCACCTGTGCCTGTGCCGCCGCCCATACCTGCTGCGATGAATACCATCTGTGCGCCCTTGAGAGCAGCTGCGATCTCGTCCTTGTTTTCCTGAGCGGAGCGTTCACCAACATCAGGCTTGTTTCCTGCACCTCTTCCTCGGGTGAGCTTTTCACCGATCTGAACCTTGTGAGAAGCCTTTGAGGAGTGGAGTGCCTTTGCATCGGTATTTACAGCGATATAGTCAACGTCCTTGATGCCTGCAACGACCATGCAGTTAAGAGCGTTGCCGCCGCCTCCGCCGACACCTACGACTTTTATGTTGACATCGGGCTCAAACATATCATTTTCATTATCCAGAACAAAACCGCCCATGCTTTAACTTCCTCCTATATATGAATATAACTGCAAACAGTATATGAAACTGCACATTAATACAATATACATTTTATCATATTTTGCACATTATTGCAAGTCTTTTTTTGAAAAATACTTAATAATTTGATTAAATTATTTTAAATATGAGTTATTCAAAATGAACAACGTCCGAAGAGGTCTGTTCGGACGTATTTCCGTCCGTTGTAACCTCTGTTTCGGGGGCATTCTGAGCGGCGAGATTGCTCTCGTAGGTCAGCTCGTTCTGCTCGATGCCTGCCTCGTCGATGAACGATGCGCCGCCCGAAAGCATACGCAGAGTTCCCTCGGTCTTTTTGCCTATCTTATCCTTCAAAATTTCCGAAGCGAGCTTTATTTTGTAGTCAAGCTCGGTGACAGCTCCGAATTCAACGGTTATCCTGCCGTCATAAACGCAGCTGATGTTGTGATGATCGGTCATATCGAAATCGTTCGCAAGACCCGAAAATGAACTTTTCGCAACGTTCGCAAGGCGGTAGAAAATTTCCGTGCGGTTAGCCTTTGTACATTCAAAACGAGAGCCGACAGTCGGGATAGGCGTTGTTTCGCCGCTGTCCTCCGTTATGGCTTCGTCCTTTTCCGTTGCGGAGGTGACATTGCCGGTGCCTGACGAAGCTTCGGTTTCAGCCATTTCCTCGGTGACGGGCTTGGTTCTTGCACCGTAGATAACGATAGTGTCGGGAAAAGGCGTTTCCGAGGTTTTCAGCACTTTTCCCTTTTCGCTTAAAAGACAGAAGCCGTCCTCATACTCGGCGCTTATCGCTTCACGGCAGGGTCTTACGGTGATCACAACGCCCGACGGGAACGAGCGTTTCAGCTCGGCGGTTTCTATGTAGGTGAGCGTGTTTTCGATGCTTGCGGCAGCCTTGCTCATATTCGTGCGAATGAGATTGTTTCCGCTTTTTATTCCCGAAGCGTTACAGATCTCCTCCGCAGTATAGATCGAGCTGCCCTTGACCGTTATCGTGTCGATCTTAAAGAAAACTGTCGTTGAAAGTATAAGAAAAATCACAACAGCGGCAAGCGCAGCAATGCCTAAATATCCGCTTTTTGATCCTCCGTTTGCCACAGTATGATCCCTTCTTTCTTTTAAAGTCCGTATGTATCGATTCTTTTTATATCCGCACCTGCGTCTGCCAGCACGTTTTCGATGTCCTCATATCCTCGGTCGATGTGGTTAACGCCCGAAATTTCGGTTTTCCCGTCAGCACAAAGCGCAGCCGCAACAAGTCCTGCACCGCCTCTCAGGTCGGGAGCGCAGACCTTTGCGCCGTATAGCTTTTTCACGCCCTCGACAACGGCGACCTTGCCCTCGGTACGGATATTCGCACCCATTCGCCGAAGCTCCTCGGCGTGACGGTAGCGATTCTCGAAAATATTCTCGACAAAGACCGTCGTACCCTGCGCAATGCAGGCGGCTGACATTATGAAAGCCTGACAGTCGGTCGGAAAACCGGGATAAACCATTGTTCGTATTATATCTATCGAATGGAGAGGCTCTTTTCCGCTGAAAAATATCTCATCTTCGGTGCAGCTTATACTGCAGCCGAGCTGTTCAAGCACGGAAAGCACCGCATCGAGGTGTTTAGGACAGCATTTTTTCAGTATTATCTCACCCTTTGCACAAGCGGCACAGGAAAGATAGGTCGCTGCGGCGATTCGGTCGGGCATAACGGTGAATTCGCAGCCGTGAAGCTCCTTTTTTCCGCAGATAACGATAGTGCTGCTGCCTGCGCCGATTATGTCCGCTCCGCAGAGGTTGAGGAAGTCGGCAAGGCAGGCAATTTCGGGTTCACGGGCAGCGTTGGTGATCTCCGTTCTGCCCTCGGCAAGCACAGCCGCAAGAATGATGTTCTCCGTTGCGCCTACAGAGGGAAAAGGCAGCGAAAGCTTCGCCCCTCTGAGCTTTTTCCCGCATCGGCAGACTATCTCGCCGTGCTGTTCGGTTACGGTCACGCCCATTTTCCGCAGGGCGTTTATATGTATGTCTATCGGACGCTGACCAAGATCGCAGCCGCCCGGGAGGGTTATCTTACAGCCGCCCGTTCTGCCGACAAGTGCGCCGAGGAAAAAAATCGACGAGCGCATCTCACGCATAAGTCTGTCGGGGATATCGGCTGACGATAATCCGTCCGTGTTCACGCAGACCGTGTTCGGCGAAGCACCGTCAAACCCTGCGAAGCACCCGAGCGATGTTAATATCCTCATAGCGGAGTAAACGTCCGAGAGCCGAGGGCAGTTATGCAGAACGACTTCGCCTTTGCAGAGGACTGCGGCGGCGAGAATCGGCAGGACTGCGTTTTTTGCGCCTTGAACGGCGATCTCACCGTTCAGTCTGTTTCCTCCGTTTATGATAAGCTTCTGCATAACATTTCTCCCTTTCTGCTTTTTGATTTATATTATGCAGAAAAAGAAAAACTGTTAAAAACTCACTTTTTTATAAGTTCATCGAGAGCCTTGAAAACTCTTTCGGGAGTATCGGGAACATAGAGCGAAGCTGCCCTCTGCGCAAAGCGGTTAAGGCGCTCCTTGTCACGGTAAAGATCGTTCACATTATCGATAAGAACCTGTCCTGTGAGATTTTTTTCTTCAATAACGATAGCCGCACCTGCCTTGCCGAGAACCATTGCATTATGGTACTGGTGGTTGCCCGCAACGTTCGGCGAGGGGATAAGTATTGATGCTCTTCCCATTGCTTCAAGCTCGGAGAGAGCGTTCGCACCCGAGCGGCTTATCACAAGGTCTGCGGCAGCCATGCAAACGGGCATATTGTCGATGTATTCTTTCGGACGGATACGGGAGTTGTTTTCATAGTCAACGCCCCTCGCTTTAAGGTCGGGGAGGAAAGTCGTCTTGCCCATTCCGCCGTAGCTGTGAATGTGGGTTATCGGAACATTGTTCTTCGTTTCCCATTCCATAAGCTCGGCAACAGTTTCGTTGATCCTGCCTGCGCCAAGGCTTCCGCCCGTCGAAAGAACGACGATATCGCCCTCGTTTACACCAAGCTCACGCCTTGCGGCTTCTCTCGTCATGCCCGAAAAGCCTTTTCTTACGGGAAGTCCCGTAACGGTATATGGGATATCCTTTTCGAGATATTCCATAGCTTCGGGGACGGTGAGCATCACAAGGTCAACTTTCTTGGAAAGCATTTTTGTTGTCATTCCGGGGAAGGCGTTCTGCTCGTGGATAGCGGTCTTGATGCCTGTTTCGGCTGCTTTGAGAACGATAGGGCCGCTGACATATCCGCCCGTTCCGATAACAAGGTCAGGCTTGAATTCGTTCAGTATCTGCTTTGCACGGTGGCCTGCCATAGTGAGGTATGCGACAGTCCTCACATTCCTTGCGATATTCTTTATAGTGAGCTTGCGTTGAAAGCCGCTTACCTTCATCGAAGCGTAGTTGTAGCCTGCTTTCGGGACAAGTCGGGATTCCATTCCGTTCGGCGTTCCGACATAGAGGAATTCCGTGTCGGGATAATGCTCGGATATTATCGAGGCGATAGCGAGAGCAGGGTTGATGTGTCCTGCCGTTCCGCCGCCTGCAAGGATAACTTTCATTTTATGACCATTCCTTTCGGATAATTATTCATCTGAAGAAGTGTAGCGTGAAACGCTCAGGATAACGCCCATCTGGATAAGCTGCATAATGAGTGCCGTTCCTCCGTAGCTGAAAAACGGGAGCGAAACGCCCGTGTTCGGGATAGTGTTCGTGACAACGGCGATGTTGAGGAGCGCCTGGATACCGATCTGAACGGTAAGTCCCGTTGCGAGCATCATTCCGAATTTATCGAAAGCTCTCGATGCGATGAAAAATCCTCTTCCGATGAAAAGCAGGAAAAGAACTATTACAACGATAGCTCCGATAAAGCCAAGCTCTTCACATACAACGGCGAAAACGAAGTCGTTCTTTGCTTCGGGGAGATAGAGGAACTTCTGACGGGAATTTCCGAACCCAAGTCCGAACAATCCGCCCGAGCCTATCGCTATGAGCGAGTTCTTCGTCTGCCACGTTTCCGCAGGGGCATTTTCGTTGAATGGGTCACGCCAGGAGATCATTCTGTCCTCAAAGTAGGTGAATCCGAATTTCGCCGACAGCAGCAATACCAGCAGCACAAGTCCGGTTACGCCGATTATTCCGAGTATCATAATGTGCTTGATATTTGTTCCTCCGACGAACATCATTACAATGCCGATGGCGCAGATGATGATCGTACCCGAAATATGCGGCTGTATCGCCATAAGTCCGATAACAAAGCCAAGGCAGAGCATAAACGGCAGAACACCGTATTTCGCATATTTGAGCTTGGAATAATTGATCGAGATAAGGTAGGAGAAAAGTACTATTACAGCTAATTTCATAATTTCGGACGGCTGGAAAGAGGGGAGAGGTCCTATCTTTACCCAGCGGTAGGAATAGTTATGCGGATCGGTGAAGGGACCTATTCGGCACAAAAGCATAAGCACCGTCGCAACGCCGAAAAGCCCGAAAACTATTATCGGCTTGCGCAGGATATGATAGTCGAAATGCGCAGTGATGAGCATGAAGATGATGCCGACAGCCGCCATTGCGATCTGTTTTTTTGCATAGTAAGTTCCTTCAAGACCCTCCTGTATCGCCCATGCATAGCTTGCGGAAAACATCATGGTTATACCGATCGCAAGCAGCGTCATAAGGATAATGAGGAAGGGATAGTCCATATTTCCCGCAATGGGCTTTTCGGAATATCCGCGCGAAACGCCCTCGGAGGTCATCTCCTTGCGGCGGTCGGCTCTTTTGTTATTTTTCTGTGGGATAGCTCCCGATGAAGCTGCCATTAAAACGACCATTCCTTTCTGATATGTCAGAACCTGTCTTCACAAGCATATGCGCACGTCTTTTCGGCAAATTTTGCCGCAGACTGCGTTAAAAATTCTTGCCGGGCGACAGCCCGCCTGCGGATTTTTGCCTTGTCTGCAACAAAATTATGCTCGAAAATCCGCACACATTTCTTATGAAGAAAGGTTCTCAGCAGAGGCTGTATATAAGATTTGCGATGATCCCTGCGATAAGTCCGACTGCGGAGAAGCTTATAACTATCTGATATTCGTTCATGCCGCAAAGCTCAAAGTGATGATGGATAGGCGACATTTTGAAAAGGCGCTTTCCGTGAGTGAGCTTGAAGTAGGTCACCTGAATAACGACCGAGAGCGCCTCGCAGATGTAAACTATAGCAATGATCGCAAGGAGAAGATGCTGCCTTGTCACAAGTCCTATCGCAACGACAGCACCGCCGAGGAACATCGAACCCGTGTCGCCCATAAATACCTTTGCAGGGTGAAGATTCCATACGAGGAAGCCAAGACAGCCGCCTGCGACAGCCATTGAATATATCGAATATTCGTGGTTGCCCATTGCCGAGCAGAGCATCATAAACGAGAGCATCGAGATAACGGTCACCGAGCCGCAGAGTCCGTCAATACCGTCCGTGAGGTTTACGGCATTCGTGAGGAACACGATAACAAGGAGCATAAACGGATAGTAGAACCAGCCTATATCAAGCTCTGCCCAGTAGAAATTGAGCGTTGTTTTCGTGTCGCCGAGGACATACAGAACATAGAGGAAAGCCGCCGAGAAGATGAACTGCATCACCATTTTCTGCTTCGGCTTAAGTCCGAGGTTCTGCTTTTTTACAGCCTTGATATAATCGTCCGTGAAGCCGATAACCATATTCAGAAGAGCGAAGATATATCCTGCGAGCAGGCGGTAAAGTCCCGTGTTGTCGGGCAGTGTGACATCAGCCGTTCTGTAGCGGTACAAAGCATAGCCGACAGCGATCGCTATTGCCGAGCCGAATACGAACATAAATCCGCCCATTATCGGAGTGCCCTGCTTATCCTTGTGCCAGGACGGACCTTTTTCATATATAGTCTGACCAAAATGGATCTTTTTAAGCAGCGGAATGAGAAATTTGCCCATTACTGCCGAGACCGCAAAAGCGGTGAGTGCAACGATAAGATTTATCCAGAACGGCATTGTGACGCTCTCCTTTTTATAGTATTATCAGCAATCCTTGTAAAATTCGTCGATTATCTCTTCAAGATGAACGCCTCGGCTCGCCTTGAAAAGCACAACATCACCCGGACGGAGCTTGAATTTAAGGAAGTTGAGTATCTTTGATTTTTCCGTTGACCAGCCTGCGTGATAGCCAAGCTCATCGGCACGCTTTGCGATGTTTTCGGCTTCTTTTCCGTAGCAGACGAGCAGGTCAACACCCTTTTTTGCAACATATTCGCCTATCTCGGCGTGATACTCAGCGGATTTTTCACCGAGTTCGAGCATATCACCGAGAACGGCAACGTGTCTGCCTCCCTCTGCAGGCTTGATGTCGCAGAGCATATCGATAGCGGCTTTCATCGATGTCGGTGAAGCGTTGTAGCAGTCAACGAGAACAGTCTGCTGACCGAGCTTCTGAACGTTCTGACGGAGCTGGTCGGGCTGATAGCCGCTGAGCATCTCCGCAGCCAAAACAGGGTCGCAGCCTGCAACGGCGGCGGTCGTTACAGCCGCAAGAGCGTTGTAAACATTGTGTCTGCCGAGCGAATATATCGTAACATCTGTGATGACTTCCCCTTTGCGGCAAACGTTGAAGGAAATACGGTCATTGTAGGTCTTTATGTCCTCGGCGGTGTAATCACATTCCTTGTTGTCGATGCCGAATGTGATGACCTTTCTGTATTCGCCGTAGTCCTCGTTCACTTTCCAAAGAAGCTTATCATCGCCGTTGAGAATGAGCGGAGCATCTCTGTCCGCACCCTTTAAAATTTCAAGCTTTGCCTGAAGTATGCCCTCCTGCGAGCCGAGCTTTTCAATATGTGCGAAGCCGATGTTCGTGATGAGGCAGATTGTCGGGCGGACGCACTTTGAAAGGCGTTCTATCTCGCCGAAGCCTGACATTCCCATTTCAATAACAGCCGCCGTGCAGCTTGAATTGAGCTTTAAAAGTGAGAACGGGACGCCGATCTCGTTATTGCGGTTGGCAGGCGTTTTGAAAACGCTGTGTTCGGCGGAAAGAGCGAGCGCTATCATATCCTTTGTGGTAGTTTTTCCGACGCTGCCCGTAAGACCGACAACGATAGGGCAGAATCGGCTGCGGAATGATCTTGCAATGTCGAGAAGAGCCTTTCGTGTGTCCTTTACAACGATGCACGGAGTGTTGAGTACAGCGTGTTCGGTTATTGCGAAAACAGCACCGTCCTTGACAGCCTTTGCTGCGAAGTCGTGTCCGTCGAAGTTTTCGCCCTTGACAGCGATGAAAACGCCGCCCTTTACGGCTGCTCTCGTGTCGGAGAAGATAGCGTCGGCGTGAACGCTCATATTGAAATCGTGGATTCCCTGCGGCTTGCCGCCCGTACATTCGAGGATATCATTTACGGTGATATATTCGTGAAGCTCGGGGTTGAAGCGTGGCTTTTTATAGTTTTTCATTATCTCTTCAACGATCTCTTTTTCGTCAAAATGGATATGAACATCGTTGGCGAGTATCTGGTAATCTTCGTGACCTTTTCCTGCGAGGACGATAACATCGCCCTTTTCGGCAATGGCTATGGCACGTCTGATAGCGGCTTTTCGGTCTGTGATGCGGATATAAGGCTTCAGTCCCGAAAGTCCCTCGCATATCTCATCGATGATAGCATCGGGATCTTCACTACGGGGATTATCCGAGGTCACGATGAGCAGATCCGCATATTTTTCGGCAGCCTTTGCCATAAGCGGACGCTTCGTTCTGTCACGGTCGCCGCCGCAGCCGAATAAGCAGATAAGTCTGCCCTTTGTGTGCGTTTTTATTGCAGGGAGCATATTTTCGAGCGCATCCGGACTGTGCGCATAATCTCTTATGATAAGGAATCCGTTCTTGTCGGAAAGGATCTCGCATCTGCCGCTCACGCCCTTTGCCCTTTCGAGCGAAAGGAGAACGTTGTTTATGCCAACACCCGATTTTACGCAGGCAACGATAGCGGCCATTGCGTTTGAAACGTTGTAAAGTCCGATCATATTGAGCGTAACGGGGAAGCTCTTTTTCTGAATGTTTATCCAGAATTTTGTGAGAGTATCGGCTGTGCGTATTTTTTCGCAGGTGATATCGGCTTTTTCGTGGATAGCATAGGAAATGCGTTCGCAGCCGCAGCCCTTGATCTCTTCATAAAGCTTTTTTCCGTAGCTGTCATCGATATTGATTATAGCAGCCCTGCAGTGTTCGGTGAAAAGCTTCTTCTTGGCTGCGTAGTAGTTTTCCATTGTTTCGTGATAATCGAGGTGATCCTGCGTGAGGTTCGTGAATACCGCAATATCGAAGATAACTGGTCCTATTCGGTTCTGTTCGAGTGCAAATGAGGAGACCTCCATTACAACCGTGTCGCAGCCTCGGTTCATCATCTCGTTGAAGATGCTGAAAAGCTCGAAAACACGGGGAGTTGTCGGTGTTGATGAATCGGACTGATAAGGCTTTCCGCAGATAAGAACGCCCGTCGTGCCGACAAAGCCGACCTTGCGCTTGTTCTGTGTGAGGATATCCTTGATGAGCGTTGCCATTGTGGTCTTGCCGTTCGTTCCCGTAACGCCGATAAATTTAAGGTGGCGTTCGGGGTGTGTGAACCAGGCTGCGCAGAGCAGACCGTAAAATTTTCTTGTATCGGAAACGACGATCTGCTTTTTCAGACCGAGATCGTGGTCGGCAATAACGCATACAGCGCCGTTTTCGAGCATTTCTTCGGCAGCGGAGTGTCCGTCAAAGCTTTTGCCCTTTACGCATACGAATATAAAGCCTTCTTCGACTTCCTTGGTGTTGTCGGTGATGCCGAGAACGTCCTCCGAGCCGATAGTGAATGATGCTTTTGACGGCATTGTATCGACAGTATCGTTGATAAGTTCGCTTAATTTCATAAAAAACCGCCTTTCGAGTATGTTATCCCTCGTCTTTGATGATGAAATAAACTTCGATGATAGTACCCTTTGGAACGATGTCGCCCTCGGCATAGTTCTGGCTGTGTGCGACTGCGCCTGCGTGGCTCGATGCACCGTCGCCCGCCTTGAAGTTGAGGTCTGCCTGTGTAAGGGTATAGTTTACGTCCGAAAGTGACATTCCGATAACGTTCGGAACGGTCGTATAATCGGTTTCGGGGTTATCCTCCGTATAGAGTATGACCTTTCCGTTTCGGCGAAGCGAGCTGCCCCGTGTCGGTATCTGAGCGGTGACATACTCACCGTCGCCGATAACGGTATACTGGAGATCGAGAGCCTCAAGCGTTGAACCTGCGGCTTCGGGAGTCTGACCCTCAACGTTAGGAACGGTAACACCAAGCTCTTCAAGCTCATCGTCGGTGTATTCGGGGTAATAGCCAAGGTAGGGAAGAGCCTCCTTGAAAGTATTCGATACAACAGGGCAGGCAACAACGCTGCCGTAGTACATAAGTGAGCCGTTCTGATCCCTTGCTGTCGGTTCGTCTACCATTACGAGCATAATGATGTCGGGATCGTTCGCAGGGGCAAAGCCGCAGTAGGACGAAACATAAAGGTCGGATGCGCCTGTCTGGTTCATCTTGTCGATCTTTTCGGAAGTACCCGATTTTCCGCCGATGGAATAGCCTTTGATATAAGCGTTTGAACCGCCCTTGTTGTTTACAACGGATTCAAGCACCTGACGCATCTGAGCGGAGGTCTCTTCGGAGATTACCTGACGCTTTATCGAGGTCTCGGTAGTTTTTATAACATTTCCGTTCGTGTCAACTATCTTGCTGACAACGTAGGGAGTAACGAGGTAACCGCCGTTTACGACAGCCGCATAAGCGGTTATCATCTGGATAGGCGTGATCTTGCTCGTCTGACCGAATGAGCTTGATGCAAGCTCAACGGGACCCATATTTTCGGGCTTTACATAGATGCTGTCCGCTTCGCCGGGGAGGTCGATGCCCGTAGGTTCGGTGAGTCCGAAAGCCTCAAAATATTTGCAGAATTTTTCCTTGCCGAGTGCCTGACCTATCTGAATGAAAGCAGGGTTGCAGGAGTTTGTCATAGCTGTTGTGAAGTCCTGCGCACCGTGGGAGTATCTCGACCAGCAGTGGATTATCTGACCTGCGACATCAATAGCCTGATTGCAGGTGAAGGTTGAATCGAGCGTGATAGCGCCCTCTTCGAGAGCAGCAGAACCCGTTACGACCTTGAATACCGAACCCGGGTTGTAAAGCTCGGTAACGGCTTTGTTTTTCCACTGCTTTTCACGGAGCGAAGCATATTCTTCGTCATATTCGGGAGTTCCCTCAAGTCCCGAAAGATAGCTGAGGTCTTTCTTCGAGTAGATAGAGTTTCTGTCGTTGAGGTCGAAGCCCTCAACAGTGGCCATAGCCTTTATCGCACCCGTGTTCACGTCCATAATGATAGCGCAGGCACGTTCCTGAACGTTGTTTTCGACAACAGCCTGTTCAAGATATTTTTCAACGTAATACTGGAGCGTCATATCGAGGGTAAGATACAGCGAGTTTCCGTCCTGCGAATCGTACACCTTGTCGTTTTTGTACGGCATTTCGTTGCCGTTCGCATCAACGGCGGAGATTATCTTTCCGTCAACGCCCTTGAGATAGTCATTGTAGTAGGATTCAACGCCGTAAACGCCGTCACCCTCATAGTTCGTGAAGCCGATAACGGACGCCGCAAGCGTTCCCTGAGGATAGTATCGCTTTGTATCAACTTCTGTGCCGATAAGATCGCCAAGTCCCTCGTTTGATGCGCGCATAAGAATTTTGTCGGCGATAGGCTTTTCTATCCTCTTCGCAACGAGCGCCCATTTTGAGTTGAGGTCGGAAAGCTTTTTCTGTATCTCGCCGGCTGTCACGTTGTCAAGCTCTTCGGTGAGTATCGTCACGCAGGCATCGATCTTGCGCTGACGCTCGGTCTTGCCCGTTTCCTCGGAGATCTTTTCATTGTCGGAATCGGCAAGTCTGTTCGGGTTGAGTGTGATAGAATAGACAGTTGCGGACTGGGCAAGTATCTTTCCGTTCGTGTCATAGATAGAGCCTCGGTTCGCATTGACTATCGTGCTTTTGAACTGATTATTGTTCGCCATAGCCTGATACTTTGCATTGTCCGTTATCGAGATCCTGAAAAGATTTAAAACGATTATCACCGCAAAAGCTATCATTGCAGGAAATATGACAAGGTTAAGCTTTTTCTTCATTGTATTTTTGGGGCGTAACGACAAGGTTGATCTTCCTTTCAAAGGGGCAGGAGGGACTTATATCGACATAAGACAATATGTCTTATTTAGCAAAATACGGGCTGCACCCGATCTTTATGGTACAACCCTGCTGCTGCAGCAGGCTGCGGCTGTTTGTCCGCATGACCTGCTGTAAAATTCTATTTGATTATCCGCGGAGATATTCCAGAAAATCTTCAAACGAGTGCTTTATTTTCACAAAAAAGTTCTCGTTCTCTTCGGGGATATCGATGACGTTGCCGTTTTCGATGCTGAGATATTCTATCTGTGATTTGTCGAGCTTCTGCATTCCGAGAACGTCAACGGCGTAATCCTCAACTGCTTTGAGGGCGGATTTGCTCTCGATAGCGGTCTGCATACGGACATTTTCGCTCTCAAGTATCATCACCTGATCGTTGAGCTTGTTGATATCGGACATTACGGTCGCCTGCTGGACCTTCGGATAGACCACAAGGCTCAGAACAAGCACCGCCATTACTGCGGTTATAAGAATTTTCGGTGCAGACGCTGTCGGTCTTGGCTTTGCCCTGCGGACAACTATTTTTGACTTTTCGCTGTCCGTAAGCCTTGGCGCTGCGTTTTCATATTTTGAAAGGTCGTATGCTGCGTTTCCTCTGTTCATTTTTTATCCTTCTCTTTTTCTTTTCAAAGCTTCTCGATGATGCGAAGCTTTGCGCTGTGACTTCTTTTATTGTGTTCGAGCTCTTCTGGTGTTGCCTCTATCGGCTTTCGGTTGACGAGTTTTCCCCTCGGCTTCTTTCCGCATATACACTGCGGAAAATCGGGAGGGCAGGTGCAGCCTGTGCAGAAGCTTGCGAAACGCTGCTTGACTATTCTGTCTTCGAGCGAGTGGAAAGTGATTATCGCAAATCTGCCGCCGCTGTCAAGCATATCAAAGCCGTCGTCAAGAGCCTTGTCAAGCTCGTCCAGCTCGCAGTTTACGGCTATTCGCAAAGCTTGAAAAGACTTTTTGCACGGGTTTTTTTCACGTCTGAATTTTGCAGGAATGGACGAGCAGATAATGTCGGCAAGCTCGGAGGTCGTTTCGATAGGCTTGTCCGCACGTCTTTTTACAATAGTATCTGCGATCCTCGGGGAGAACTTTTCTTCGCCGTATTCCCAGAATATCCTGCGGAGTTCTTCGTAGGAAGCCTCGTTGACGATATCCCTTGCGGAAACGCCGCTCTGCGACATTCTCATATCGAGCGGAGCATCACCGTGGTAGGAAAATCCCCGTTCGAGCGTGTCAAGCTGATGCGATGAAACGCCGAGGTCGAGCAAGATCCCGTCAACTCTGTCAACGTTTTCTTCTGCTGCGATAGCTTTCATATCGGAAAAGTTTCCCTTTTTGACGACCGCATTGTAAGGTGCGAGCCTTTCGGTCGCCGCCGCAACAGCGTCGGGGTCACGGTCGATGCCGATCAGCCTGCCGCCGTCTGTCAGCCGCTTTGCTATCTCGCAGGAATGTCCTGCGCCGCCGCACGTTCCGTCTATATAAATGCCGTCGGGCTTGATGTCAAGACCCTCGATACATTCGTCAAGCATAACTGAAATATGTGAAAAACTCATAAGCCGATCTCCTTAAAATGCAATGTCCGAAAGAGCGTCCGAAAGCATTTCTTCCGAGATAGATTCGCTCATTGCGTTGAAACGTGCGCTGTCCCAGATCTCCGCACGGTCGATAACGCCGAGGACGGTGACATCGTGGTCAAGTCCTGCATATTCCCGCAGCTGCTGCGGAATGAGGATACGTCCCTGCTTGTCGGGTTCGACGGGGCAGGCTCTTACGATGAAAAGCTTTGCGGAGCGAGCCTTTTCACCCGTGAGCGTTTTGAGCTTTTCGGTAAAGTTTTCCCATTCTTCCTCGGAAAATACATAAAGGCAGCGGTCGAGACCGATAGTGACGATGAAGCTCAGACCGAGGCGTTCACGGAGCTTTGTGGGGAAAGCCATTCTGCCTTTTGCATCGATCGTATGCTCATAAGTACCCATCAAACTGTTTCCGCCCAAGTTCTTCACCGCCTTTCCACATCGTTTTCAAAAGGTTTTCCACATTCTTATCTGTCGAAATACCGCTTTATACGGTATATTGGGTCGGGTTTTACACTTTTTCCACATATTTTTACACTTTGCTTTTCCACACCGTGTGGAAAACTCGGTGGAAATTCACCACTTTGACCCACTTTGTGGGATACTTCACCACTTTAATGATATTATACACCATCTGTAACCGATTTGCAACCTTTGAAAAAACTTTCTTCCGAAATTTTTGGATAAATTTCAAGTGATAATTAGTGCAATTTTACTAAGGCAAAGTCACATAATGACGAAAAAAAGATGACGAAAAGCAAAAGCTTTCCACCGTCATATTTTCGCAATATGGACAGGTCTGTGATTTTTGGCATTTTAAACAGCAGGGTTAATAAAAAATTCAAAAATTATGTTCAAAAAAGCAATTGTATATGCGGCAATATTAATATATAATTAAGAAAAATGCCGATAAAATTTATACTTTCCGCATAAATAATACGGAAAGCCGCAAAAAATGCTCCCGGCAGGAATAAAATTGAATATATTTACGATACATATATGGGAAGATCCCTGTCAAAGTGGGGCAGAGTGGTTTTTCCGCAGTTACATGAAAGGCAAGGTACGATGTTAAAAGCCATTTGTTTCAAGGCAGATCTCGAAAATAAAGACAGCGAATACTACACCCTCGTTGCCGACCTTCTCGAAAGCAGCGTTGTCCGTCAGATGGAAAATTACACTCACCACGGAAAAACGACTTGCTTTCAGCATTGCCTGAACGTTTCATACTTCAACTACAGGCTTTGCAAGCTTTTTAACCTTAATAAGAGAGCGGGTGCAAGGGCAGGACTTCTGCACGACCTCTTCCTCTATGACTGGCATACGCATAAGCCTGCCGAGGGAGAGCGCCTTCACGGTTTTACACACGCAAAAGCTTCGCTTGAAAATGCACGGAAATATTTCTATGTTTCCGCACTCGAGAGCGACATTATCGAAAAGCATATGTTTCCGCTCAATCTCTGCGCACTCCCGAGATATCGTGAAACTCTCGTTATTGTTTTCACGGATAAGCTCTGCGGCGCAATGGAGGTCGCATCGGGTCTTATGACGAAGCTGCATGAAGCAGTCAGAAGAAAGCTTTTCCGCAGAAAGCTCAAAGCTGAGTGATCGCTGAAAAATAAAAGAGATCGGCCGTTTCTGATCGACTTCAGAAGCGGCTTTGTTTTTGCGTAAAAGGAGCTGTGAAAAATGGATATTGACGGCATTGGGCTTTTCAGCAGTATGTATCCGGATTTTTTCGGGAGCGTAAAAAATTTGCCCGAAGATGCTGTATATGAGGAGATGCTTCTTCCGCTCAGAGGGCGAAATTTTACATATAAAAATGACTTCGGAGAGGATATTTCCTTCGGGTTTTATAAAGGCGAGGCCGATGCGCTCAGAGAGGCGGTCGAAAAAGTGGACAACGACTGGGTGCGTTTTTTTGACGGCGGAAGAGTTTACTGTGGCTGCTGCTGCGGAAAGCTCGCAAGCTTCTGCCTTGTTGACGATATGGGTGAGCATAACGTGAACGGGCGAACGCTCAAAGTCGGCGGCCCCGGCTGTGTAGGAACTGTTCCCGAATTCCGCCGAAAGGGGATAGGTCTTGCTATGGTCGCAAGGGTAACGGAGATCCTCGCCGATGAGGGATTTGACGTAAGCTATATTCACTATACCGCCGTTGCCGATTGGTATGCAAAGCTTGGCTACAGAACTTTCGCAAAATGGGGAAAGTACGGTTTTATCGGAAATAACCCTTGAAATAACTGTCAAGCTGTGATATAATAGAATCATTATGAAGAAATTACTTTTACTTTTTCTGACAATTTTTGCGGTGATGTCACTATCGGGCTGTGAGGACTATTATCCCTCCAATGCACCAAGACAGACTGCAACGAATAAAGCCGCTGTACTTACAACGGTCACTTCGATAGAAACATCACGCCCCGAAACCTACAGCGAGTATATCTCATCGCTCCGGGAAATGGAGTCGTCTATCCGTGAGGAAGCCGTTCAGACTGTAGGCGGAATGGTTCGGGATACAGCCGTTTCGAGAGAGGACATTGAAACAACATCGTCAATGGAACGTGTTACCGCCGTTTCAAAGGAAACTCAGGGACAGCGTGAAACTGCCGTTACGACCGTGCCGAGGACCGAACCCGAGGAAAGTGAACAGACCGTCACCTGCGCCTCAAATACTGAAAGCTCCGTGACTTCACCGATACTTGACCTTTCCGATATACCTGCCGTTCCGAGCGACCGGGTACTGGCAGATACAGCACTGACTGCTGAGCCTTGAGGTCACCTCTAAAAACCACCGGCTAAAGCCTTAGCACCTCATCTGCTTGCAGAT
>URTF01000026.1 GCA_900550695.1 uncultured Ruminococcus sp. | reverse complement strand
GTCCCCTTGACCCCTGCCACCCTTTGAAAAGCGTGGACGTAAACTTTGATTGGCTTCGCAAACTCTTAAACAAATGTTAGCTTTGCAATAATTCCGAATTCCGCATTCCGAATTCCGCATTAAATCTTGACGTTTTGCCTATAATATGGTATAATTACATATTGCACAGTGTTACAGTATGACTGCACGGTTTTGTGCGGTCGTTTTTTATTTTTTGGGTTATCAAAATTATCTGAAAGGACAATTTTTTATGCAGACTATAACTAAGATCCTTACCGAAAAGGTTTCCGCTGCTTTTGAAAAGTGCGGTTATGACAAGGCTCTCGGTGCTGTTACGGCTTCCGACCGTCTTGATCTTTGCCAGTTCCAGTGCAACGGTGCTTTTCAGGGTGCGAAGCTTTACAGGAAAGCTCCGTTTATGATAGCTGACGAGGTTGCGGCTGTTCTTGCGGAGGATGATACTTTCGCAAAGGCAGAGGTTGTAAAGCCGGGTTTTCTCAATCTCACGCTTTCGGACGAATATATGCTTTCCATTGTAAAGGATATTGCGGCTGACGAGCATCTCGGCGTTCCGCAGAACGAGAACCCCGACACTATCGTTATCGACTACGGCGGACCTAATGTTGCAAAACCGCTCCACATCGGACATCTTCGCTCCGCTATCATTGGTGAGAGCTTGAAGCGTCTTGCCCGAGCTACGGGAAACACCGTTTACGGTGACGTTCATCTTGGCGACTGGGGTTTACAGATCGGCCTTGTTATTGCGGAGCTTTCCGAGCGTTACCCCGACTGGAAGTGCTTTGATGCGGCTTTCGACACCGAAAAGGACAGCGTTCCCGAGCTGAACCCCGAGCTTCTCTGCGAGGTTTATCCTTTTGCCAGCAAGAAGAGCAAGGAGGACGAAGCTTTCAAGGACAAGGCTCACACGGCTACATTTGAGCTTCAGAACGGCCGTCCCGGATACATTGCGCTCTGGAAAGAAATTCTCCGTGTTTCCATTGCCGACCTCAAATCGAACTACTCAAAGCTTGACGTTGATTTCGACTACTGGTACGGCGAGAGCGATGCTGACAAGTACATTCCCGAACTTATGAAAATTCTTGAAGAAAAGCACCTTTCCTACGAGAGCAACGGTGCGCTCGTTGTTGACGTTGCTGAGGATTCGGACAAAGCGCCGATGCCTCCCGTTATCGTTCGCAAGTCGGACAACTCAAGCATTTATGCCACGACCGACCTTGCGACTATCATTCAGCGTGAGCGTGATTTCCACCCGACAAAGATCTGGTACGTTGTTGACAAGCGACAGGAACTCCACTTCACGCAGGTTTTCCGCTGTGCGAAGAAGGCTCAGCTTGTTCCCGACACAACTGCGCTCGAATTTCTCGGCTTCGGCACGATGAACGGCAGTGACGGCAAGCCTTACAAGACCCGTGACGGCGGTGTTATGCGCCTTTCCGACCTCATCGAAACAGTTACGAATGCTTCGCTCGAACGTCTTTCCGAGTCAAGCTTTGTTACCGAAGAAAACCGTGACGATTATGCACGCAAGCTTGGTATGGCGGCTGTAAAATTCGGCGACCTTATCAATCACCGCTCCAAGGATTATATTTTCGATCTGGACAAGTTTATGTCCGCAGAGGGCAAGACGGGAATTTATCTGCTTTATACAGTTTCACGAATCAATTCCATTCTCAAAAAAGCGGGCGATGCAAAGGCTGAGCTGAACGGCATTTACACCGATGCGGAGCGTGAGCTTATGCTGAAAATTGTAATGTCGGGCAATGCTTTCACGCTTGCGATGGACGAAAAAGCACCGAGCTACGTTTGTGAAAACGCATATCAGCTTGCAGTTTCGTTCTCACGTTTCTACCACGAGAACAACATTATGAACGAGCAGGACGAGGCGAAGAAGTCAAGCTGGCTTGCGCTTGCAAAGCTTACCCGTGAGGTAATTATCAAGCATCTCGGAATTCTTGGTATTGAAACGGTTGAAAATATGTAAATCAATGCGTAATTCGTAACGCACAGCGAAGTTGGGCATCGTAATTGCGTAATTATTTTAAATTAAATAATTGTTTCGTTAAAGTAAATCTACTGTAGGGGACGGGTTTCCCGTCCCGTTTAAGCGATCTCAATCAAATTCTGCAAAAACCGTAGGGGCGGATTCTATATCCGCCCGATTTCATATAAACATTCTGTTATTTTAAACCGTTGCGTGATATAATAATTGTGAATTCCTATGCATATTAGATAAGTCTGTAATAATTCCGAATTTATTAATATTTGCCCCAAGAAATTCTGCATTTTATATAAACATACGGAGCATAAATAATTCCGAATTCCGAATTAATTTATAAGTGATAGAAAGGATCAAGGAAATGAAGCTTCTTGCCATTGACGGAAACAGCATTATGAACCGTGCTTTTTACGGGATAAAAATGCTCTCGAACAAAAACGGCGTTTACACCAACGCTCTGACGGGATTTATGAACATCTATCTCAAAATCTGCGCCGAGCAGAAGCCTGACGGTGTTGCCTGCGCTTTTGACCTGCGTGCGCCGACTTTCCGACACAAGGCTGACAGCAATTACAAGGCGAACCGTCACGGTATGCCCGATGAGCTTGCACAGCAGATGCCGATGATAAAACGTCTGCTCAAAGGCTTGGGTGTTCACGTTCTTGAAACGGAGGGCTTTGAGGCGGATGATATTCTCGGAACGCTTTCCGATGCCTGCGCCAAGAACGGTGACGAGTGCGTTATCCTCACGGGTGACCGCGACTCGCTCCAGCTTATCAATGACAAGGTAACGGTTCTTCTTCACGGCACAAAGGAAACGACAGTTTTCACGCCCGAAAAATTTCACGAAGTTTACGGACTTGAACCGAAGCAGCTCATCGACCTGAAAGGACTTATGGGCGACAGCTCGGACAACATCAGCGGCGTTAAGGGCATTGGCGAAAAGACCGCGCTCACGCTTATCGGCGAGTACGGTTCGGTTGAAAACTTATACGAAAAGCTTGAAAATAACGAAGTCAAGGCGACAAATTCCGTTCTCACGAAGCTTTCAAACGGCAAGGAAGACGCTTTCCACAGCAAGTGGCTTGCGACTATCGTTTTTGATGCGCCCGTTGACAAAGACCCGAAGAGTTATCTCACGGGAAAAGCTGATGAAAATGACGTTTCGGAGCTTCTTACAGAGCTTGAAATGTACAAACTGCTTGAAAAGCTCAATATAAAGCCGTCTGCGAACGTTCCGAAGATCGAAAAGCAGGAAGAGGTCAGAAAGCGTGATTTTTCGTCTTGCGGATTTGGCGAAATTGATTTTGACAAGGCGGAAAATGCGGCTTTTATCCTTGAAGAAGGCGGTTTGCTTCGCATTGAGTGCGGCGGAAAGCTTTGCAGTACCGATACTAAGGAAGATCAGCTGAAATTCTTCGCTTCGGGCTGCAAAAAGTATGGTTTTCAGGTAAAAAATGCGTTCAGGCTTTGCTTTGCGAATGACACGGAGCTGAAAAACCTTGACGCAGATGCGGACATTCTCGGATATCTTTTGAACGCTTCGTCTGCGGAATATACTATTGAAAAAATGTGCGCCGAATACGGTGTTCCCTACTATTCGGAGCTTGGCGAAAATGCGGATATAGCTTCGCTTTCCGCACTTTGCGATGCGCTGAAAAAAGAGGTTGCGGCGGCAGGAATGGAGAAGCTTTTCACCGATATCGAACAGCCTTTGACGGAGGTTCTGGCTTCGATGGAATACTACGGCGTAAAGGTCGATGCCGAGGGTGTAAAGGAGTTCGGCAAGCGGCTTGAAAACGACATTTGTGCCTGCGAGCAGAAGATTTATTTTATGGCAGGTCACGAGTTCAACATAAGCTCGCCGAAACAGCTTGGAACTGTACTTTTTGAGGAGCTTGGTTTGCCGAGCAGGAAAAAGACCAAGACGGGTTACTCAACAAATGCGGAGATACTTGAAGAGCTTGCCGACAAGCACGAGATAGTCAGCGAAATTTTGCAGTACAGAAAGCTTACAAAGCTATCCTCGACCTATGTTGACGGACTTTTAAAGGAGGTTCGTGAGGACGGCAGAGTTCATTCGAGCTTCAAGCAGACCGAAACACGCACGGGCAGGATCTCCTCGACCGAGCCGAATATGCAGAACATTCCCGTTCGCACGGAGCTTGGCAGGAGCATGAGAAAATTCTTCGTTGCCAAGGACGGTTACACGCTTCTCGATGCGGACTACAGCCAGATCGAGCTTCGCATACTGGCGGCGATGAGCGGTGACGGAAATATGCGGAACAACTTTCTGAGCGGCAAGGACGTTCACACTGCTACGGCGGCAAAGGTTTTCGGACTGCCCGAAGAGATGATAACGCCCGAGATGCGCCGTTCGGCAAAGGCTGTAAACTTCGGCATTGTTTACGGCATCGGTGCGTTCTCGCTTTCCAAGGATATTGACGTAAGCGTTGCGGAGGCTGACCGCTACATCAAGAATTATTTTGCGACTTACCCGAACATCAAAGCATTTATGGATAAAGCTGTTGAGAGTGCAGTAAAGACGGGTTATGCTGTGACGGCGTTCGGACGGCGCAGATACATTCCCGAGCTGAAAAACAGCAACAAAAACATTCAGGCTTTCGGCAAGCGTGCGGCGATGAATGCGCCTATACAAGGCACGGCGGCTGACGTTATAAAGATCGCAATGGTGCGTGTTTACAGACGTTTAAAGGAAGAAAAGCTTGACGCACGTTTGATATTGCAGGTACACGATGAGCTTATCATTGAGGCATCGGAAAAAGACAAAGATGCGGCTGCGAAAATCCTCAGCGAAGAGATGCTCGGTGCGGTGAATTTCTCCGTTCCGATGCAGGCAGATGTCAACTGCGGAAAGACATGGTACGATGCTAAAGGTTAATGCGTAATTCGTAATGCGTAATGCGTAATTATTTTGTTCCGTTAGTTTGTAACAAATATTGTAGGGTACGGGTCGCCTGTCCCACGCCGCAAGACGTTTATGCAATAGATGAACACCCCTGTTTTCAATGGTTTTACCAAAGGAAACAGGGGTGTTTTGTTTATAAAAATATTTGTATGTCCACCACTACAGAGAATTAGCGTAATTTTGTTGTATTATAACGGGCGGATATAGAATCCGCCCCTACGATTTTCGTTACAAATTAACGAAACACAAATAATTACGCATTACGAATTACGAATTACGCATTATAAATTATTCTCCTCTTCCGCGATACGCTTGGAAAGCTTTTTCCTTGCGATGATATAGCATACGACGTGGGCGGCTATGGTTATCACCCACGAAACGGGGTAGGATATGTAGACGGTCTTTATCGTGTGGTATTCGGGTATCTGAAATACTGTTGCTATCCAGACAAGCCTTACTCCGCAGGCGCCTATTAGCGAAACTATCATCGGCATTATCGAATAGCCTATTCCTCGCAGTCCGCCGACCATTACGTCCATTATTCCGCAGAGGAAATATATTGAGAATATGACCTTCATTCGGACAAGTCCTGCATCTATCGTATCTGCGCCCGAGGTATAAAGTCCGAGCAGCTGCTTTCCGAAAAGCAGTCCCGAATAGCCGAGGACAAGTCCCGTTACGACTACGCAGCCAAGTGCGCAGGCGAGTATCTTCGTCAGGCGGTCATATCTTTTCGCACCGTAGTTCTGGCTTGTGAACGAAATTGCCGACTGATAGAACGAGTTCATTGCAACATATACGAAGCCCTCGAGGTTCTGTGCGGCTGAATTTCCTGCGACCACTGTTGGGCCGAAAATATTTACCGAGGATTGTATTACGACATTTGAAAGCGAGAATATCACGCCCTGAAGTCCTGCAGGAAGACCGAGGCGCATTATTGCGGCGGCTTTTCGTCCGTCAATTCTCAACTCGGAGAGGATAAGCTTTATTCCGCCCGTTTCATGCATAAGGCAGCGGACGATGAGAATTGCCGAAACCGATTCGGAAACGACTGTGGCGATAGCAACGCCCACAACGTCAAGCTTGAAGATTATTACAAAAACAAGGTTGAGGATAATATTTATAACGCCTGCTGCTGAGAGGTAGAAAAGCGGCCGCTTCGTATCGCCTATCGAACGCAGGAGCGCACTGCCGAAGTTATAGAGCATCAGCGCAGGCATACCGAGGAAGTATATCCTAA
Organism: uncultured Ruminococcus sp.; assembly: GCA_900550695.1. GTDB lineage: Bacteria > Bacillota > Clostridia > Oscillospirales > Ruminococcaceae > UMGS363. The sequence goes on along the minus strand of URTF01000026.1, from coordinate 21,529 downwards.
GGTAATCTGCGGCGAGGACGAGGACTTCATCGGGAGTTTTCATCAGTTCGAGGAGCTGTTTTGCGAAGCACACGCCTATGATCGTGAGGAAAACGCCGCTTATTGCTCCCATAAGCATTGAGGTGTGGACGGTTTTTGAAAGCTCTTTGACTTCTCCTGCGCCGTAGTGCCTTGCGGCAATGACGTTTGCGCCGATAGAAAGTCCGATAAAAAGGTTCGTGAGCAGATTTATGAGTGCGGCGTTCGAGCCGACAGCCGCAAGTGAGTTGTCGCCTGCAAATCTGCCGACGATGATAACGTCTGCGGCGTTGAAAACAAGCTGCAGAACGCTTGAAAGCATCAGCGGAAGTGTGAATATCAGCATTTTTTTCAGCACCGGGCCATTGCACATATCAAGCTCATATTTCGAGGATTCGGTTGCCAAGTTGATTTCTCCTTTTGTATTGATTATCAAGCAAAAACCACACAAAGCGGTTGCTTTATGCGGTATAGGCTTATTCTGCAAGCAGTATCGGATAGCCTTTCTGATAGGGCTTCACGATCTCGGGGTGGATATCCGCTTCGTGGAAAATTTTCTTTGCGAGGTCATTTTCTTCAAGTTCCGCAACGAGTGCAGAGAGTGGTTTTTTGTACATTTCGGGGCAGATAGAAGCAATTGTAATAACTCTTTTTCCGCCGAATTCCATGATTCGGTAAGGCCATATTTTGCAGTCGAAGGGTTTGTCATCGCCAAGCTTACAGCCTGACTTTTTATCGAGGAGCGGACAGTTGAAAAGCTCGCCGTCGGGGATACATTTGAGTATTCTTCCGCCCTCGTTTTTTTCAATGAATTCGACCTCGGGGTACTTGCTTTTGATCTTCTCAAAAAGCTCATCGCTCACGGTCGGGGTTTCCCATATATCATATTTATCAAAGATACAGCAAAGCCGGCATTTTGCGCAGCTTTCGCCCGATAAAATATTTTTCAGCATTTTTTTCTCCTTGGAATAATTTTAAAGGTTTGGGATAATATATTTTAAACAAAGCTCAACACTTTGTATTATATGCAGAATTTCCGAAAGGGGGAAATTTTTTATGAGTATTCAGGGTCTGCCGCCCAAAGAATATAATGAAATGGTGAAAAAGGCTTCGCCGAATTCAAAGAGCTGGATAGACATACCCAAGGCGTTCGCTGTCGGAGGTGCGATATGCTGTGTCGGGCAGGCGGTAAGCAACATTTTCAAGGCTAACGGCTTCGACACGCAGAGCTCAGCGACCTGGACATCGATAACGCTTGTTTTTATAAGTGCGCTCCTGACGGGTTTGGGGCTTTATGAAAAGCTTGCGAAGCACGGCGGTGCGGGAACTCTTGTACCGATAACGGGATTTGCGAATGCGGTCGTATCCCCTGCGCTCGAATTCAAGACGGAGGGTTTCGTTCTCGGACTTGGTGCGAAAATTTTCATAATCTCGGGACCCGTTATTCTCTACGGAACGGCGGCATCGGTTTTGTATGGGATCATATACTACTTCTTTTTGAGATGAACAATAGGGTCGAATGCGTAATTCGTAATGCGTAATGCGTAATTATTTATGCGTTACGCATTTTTATTGCGCAATTATATCATGGGGGTAGAACAGCAATTTTGGGTGGGCGGATATAGAATCCGCCCCTACGATTTTGTGATAATTTGCAAAACACAATAATCGCATTATTTTACCGTGACGATAAATTATCGTTATACACAACCAATTTTCAAATCACGATAATTACGAATTACGCATTACGCATTAATATCAGTCTCGTGATGTTAAAAATTTTACTGCGCGTTCGATGCTGTCCTTGGAATTGCCCCAGTCGGCGTCCTTGCCGCTGTTGCGGTAGTCGTACATATTGCAGTAGTGAGTGACATCGTTCTGCAGCGTTTCAAGGTAGCTGCGGACGAGCTTTTCCGTCATGGCTTCAAACGCTTTGAGGTCGTTTTTCTGCAGATACGCAGGTGCAAGCGAAACGAGCATATCATAATGCGGCAGGCAGATAAACTCCTGCTCGTTCATCAGCTTTCGCACATCGTCATGCTGGAACATTTCAAAGAATGTACGCATAAGGCGTTCCATTCCCCAGTCTATTTTTTCGCAGACGAAACAGCTTTCGTTTATCTTCGAGAGCCTTTGCTTCTTGGCATTTTTCGGTTCAAAGAGCTTTTTGCGCTCGAAAAGCTGACCGTCAACTGCGGCAAGATGGGTCTGGAGCATAAGTGCGAGCGAAAGGCGGTTCTTCTGCTTCATCATCTGCGAAAGGTGGGTATGGCAGAAGCCTGCACGGTTGGTTTCGATGCGGACATCGGGTTCCATCATCGCTGCGCCCATTATATATTCGACCGTTCGCTGCTCGAGCATATCCCGCATACGGCAGATCGGGCAGCCGCACTTCGGTTCGAGCACATCGCTTATCGGGATAGTTAAAATGCTTTCTCTCATAGTCTTTCCTTTCAGCCTTCATAAACTCCGCTTGTTCGTATGTAGTGGAAAAGATACTGCTGCGCGATTCCTGCGGTCGGCTTGATGAATTCGGGCAGACCGTTCGGGTAGAACTGCGCCAGAACACGCTTTATCCAGACGTCCACGGGGAAGCACTCCGTTTTGTACATTCCGTAGAGCATCGTGCAGTCGGCGACCTTAGGGCCAACGCCCTTTATTTTCATCAGCTCGGCTCTTGCTTCGTCAACGGGTGCGGCGGCTATTCTTTCGAGTGAAATTTCGCCGCTTGTGACGAGGTTCACGCAGCTTTCGAGATATTTTGCACGAAAGCCTGCACGGAGGTAGGAAAGATCATCGGCTGTTTTGCCTTTGAGCTGTTCAACAGACGGAAAACCGCCGTTTTCTTCGCAGAGCCGTCCGATTATGCCCTTTATTCGGGGGATATTGTTATTCTGCGAAATTATGAACGAAACGAGCGTCTCCCACTTGTCCTGCTTCAAAAGGCGTATGCCAGAAGCGAATTTGCAGGCTTTGGCGAGCGTTTCGTCCTCGGAATAGATGCGTTTCAGCTCGCCGTAATCGGTGTCGAGGTCGAAATAATTGCACCAAACATCAAGGAAGTCGCTTTCGGACGTATTTTCGAGGACGAAATAGTCCTTTTCCTTATAAATGGTGAGCTTTGTATTGAGCTTTGCGCCGTGATACTTGCCGTCAGCTGATCTTTCCCAGCGGAAAGCCTGTCCGCAGTCGAGCGTTTCATCGAGATCGAAGTCGGGCTGCGAGAGGTGGATATCGTTTCCTTTGATTATGTAATTCATTTCTTCAGGAGGTCTTTCGGGTCATAGTTTGCTTTTCGGAAAAGGACGTCCTGCTTTGCTGTGACGTCATCGGCATAGACCTGCTGCCACTCTTCGGGGGTATAATCCTCAACGGTGACGGTGATGTGATCTTTGGAGCAGCCGATCGCTTCATAGAGAGCCTCGGCTACCTTATCTGCTGCGAGCTTCTTCTGCTCGTCTGTTCTTCCTTTAAGCATTTTTACTGAAATATGCGGCATAGTATTACTCCTTTACTCAAAGCTGTCCGAAGCTGTTTCCTGCTCGGGCTGCGGTGTTTCTGTGTTTTTGTGTTTGTTTTTGCGAAGAAGCTTCTGCTCCTTGTCCCATTTTTCGTTTTTGAGGACGACAACTTCATCGAAAAGGCAGCGGTATTTCGGCGGAACGAGCTTATTTATGTGCGCTTTGCCGAAGAACCACATTTTGAACTTGCAGTTATTTTTGACCTTATCGAAGAAGGTGTGCATAAAGCTTATCTGATTTACCTCAAAGCCGAGGAATTCTTTCATCGAGGCGGGCGGTTCGTGGGTGATTATGTAATCGACCTCGCCGCCTGCGTTTTTGAGGTTTTGGATAGCATATTCGATCTCGTTATTGTCGGGAAGCTCGGATTCAAACCAAGTATGCGATTCACGGCGGATCTCAAGCTCTTTTGTCTGACCGCCGCCAAATCCGAAGAATTTGTAGCCTTGTATCGAAAGCACCGATCCTCTTTTTATATGCATAAGATTGCCCGAGATTCTGTGGACGATGCCGCCGCAGAAGTCGCTTTCTGGGTACTTTGCGAGGAGGTCGAAATTTTCGTGGCAGCCGTCAACGAACAGTGTGCAGAAGCGTTTTTTGCCGATTTTTTTGAGTATGCGCTGCTCGTGCTTGGAGCCGTCCCAGACAAAGCCAAAATCTCCGCAGACGATGAGGACATCGTTCTTTTTCAGTGCTTTTATTCGTTTATCGTTAAAACGGCTAAGGTCGCCGTGCATATCTCCTGTTATACAGATCAATGGGAATTTCCTCCAATAATTTAATCACAACTATAAACATTATATCACATTTTTCGCAAAACGTAAAGGGGAAAAAATCATTCAAAAGTTTAATAAGATTTTAATACTAAACACCAATAAAATACAGGAAAAAATCTGCGCCGAAATCCAATATAAACCTGTTAAAAACAGCTACGAGATTATCGGCTTGATTTTTTCCAAATTTTAAATGGTGTTTAGTATAATTCCTGAGCTGTACCGATTTTCGTACAGCAATTTTATTTTACGCAAAAATGGGTATTGACAAATCAGAACATTTGTGCTATTATTAACTTGCAGCCAAAAAACATACGTTCGTGCGATATAGTGTAAATTTGTGGAGAAGCAGCCATTTGCCCCAAGCGGCTTTTCCTTTTTTTGAAAGGAGAATTTGTTATGGCAAAATGCATATACGATGAATTTGATGAGTGTACTTACGACTGCGAAAATTGCAGTCGGTCGGAGATAGTCTGCGCAGAGTGCGGCTGCGTGGACGGTATCTTTTTCGTGCAGAACGGCAGGACGCTCTGCTTCGATTGCTTTAAGGAGGAGGTAGGCGAAGAAGAATACGGCGATTTTGCGGCGGAATATGAAACGGAGTTCGCCGATTTTCTTATAAAAAAACACGCAAAACAAAGGATCGGGACATTCGGCGGCACGGACTGAGTGGTGCTGCTGATGACGGCGAAGGATTTTTTGACTTTATACAAGGCAGACGAAAAAAAGGTGCTGCAAAACCGCAGCCGAATGTTGTCGGCAGAACGCCGTGCGTGGGAGATCTGCAGCAGGAATTATTTTGAGTACACCTCCGAATTTGAGGACAGGCTTTGGTCGGAAAATGAGGAGCTTGCCTGCGAAATGGCAGAGGTGGAAAAGGCGGTCGGACGGCTTTCGGACGGAAATTGCAGGCAGGTGCTGTGGGAACGTTACATTTCGGGGAAGAAGTGGGTGGAAATTGCCGAGGAAATGCTCTACAGTGAGCAGCACATTCACCGTCTGCACAAAAAGGCGCTCGGACTTATCGTTGTGCCGATGAAATACAGATGAAAAATGCCGCAGGAAAATCTGCGGCATTATCTTTTGATCTTTTTTGCGATCTTTTCGTTGTACATAAGCTGGTCGGATTTGCGCACCAATTCTTCAAAGGTGGCATCGTCCGAATCGGTGGTATAAATTCCTACGCTTGCGGAAACGGTGTAGGGTTTGCCCGACTTTGCGTTAAAATCGGACAGCCGGTCATTTATCTTTACACGAATTTCATCGTCCGCCCTGCCTTTTATGACGGCGAACATCTCATCTCCGCCGAAACGGACGCAGACGGAATCTTCGGGGCAGGAATTCACAAGAGCCTGCGCAACTGCACGGATAGCAACGTCGCCCTCGTCATGACCGTAGTTATCATTGAGCCCTTTCAGGTTATCGAGGTCGGCAAGAACGGCTGTCATTGTCGGACCGCAGCTTTTCTTGAAATCGGGGAAAATCTGCATAAACCCGCTTCGGTTATACAGACCCGTCATTGCATCACGGCGGTAGGATTCCTCGATATGTTCGAGGAGATAGCGCTGATATCTTGCAGCTCTGAAACCGCTGAGGGCGCTGCACAAGGTCAGTGTGATCTGCAGGGTTTTTGCATAGTTGAATTTATAAAGTCCTTGGTAAAAATAGCAGACATAGCCGAACGGAACGCTGCGGAATGCGAGTGAATTAAAGATGATCGGTGCTTTGATTTCACGCGCAAAATTTTCAAAATCATGATAAAGCTCACTTAGCGGAAACTCAGTTATTCTTGTGCGAAGCTCGGGGTTCGACTCGCTTTTATAGATGACGTGGGCGGTCTCCGACATGATATCATTTTTTGTATCTTTCATCGGGTTGAGCGCAGGATTCATAAAATCATCATCAACAACGCAGGCCATATCATACATAAGCGACTGGTCATCAAGGATTTTTCCGATATCCTCGACCTCGGTGCAGCTTTGTATTCTCAGTGAGATTCGGTTAAGCTGCTTATCGTTCTCTTGGAAATTATAGAACCGCTCGTTCATCGAATTTATGTACTCGCAGACTGAGATGAAGTCACCCTCGCAGCAGCCGCAGGATTCGGCGAGAAAAAGCTCGGGCTCGGTCGTATAGCTCTTTTCAATAGGCTTTCCGTTCAGGCTGTCATAAATTGCGGCGGTTATTCGCTCTGCAAAGCTGCCATAGCTGCAAATGCAGGTAGTTATTTTCGGGTCGTTGAACCTTGCTTCGATAAGACCGTCAAAGCCTGTAACGATAACGTCCTCGGGGACGCGAATGCCTTCTTTTTTCAGCACGAGAGCAGCGGTTATTGCAGTTGAATCGTTTGCGCAGATTATCGCTCTCGGGATGCGCTTTTCGTTTATGAGCTTTTTGACGGCTGCTTCGGTAGGGACTCTCCAGAAGTCGCCGTAGCTGAGCATACTTTCGTCAAAATCAATATTATTTTCTGCAAGTACACGCTTGAAGCAGTCAATTCTCTCATCGGAAAATTCATTGTCCTTGATGCCTGCGATCATGTGAATGGAAGTAACGTTATGCTTTTCAATAACATGGCGGACAACGGATTCAAAGCCTTTTTTATAGTCAAAGCTGAAATTTATGCAGTCATCGCGCTGTTTTCCGATATAAAAGACCTGTTTGCCGGCTGCTTTTGTTCTGCTTATGATATTCTCGAGGACTTTTTTATCCTTTATCCATTCGCCGTTCACGATAACGGCATCGATCATTGAAAAATTCATAAGGTTGTAAACGGCAGCCTCACCCTTTTCCACTTCCGTTCCGTAATAGAGGTCTGAAACCGAGCTGAAAACGACAAGTCTTCCGCCGCGCTTAATGATCTCATCGTTAAGTGCGGTTATAAGTTCGACACAGTTATCGTCATAAATTCTTGATGCACACAAAGCAATTATCTTCATTTTATCTGACACGGTACAGACCTCCTTTCGCATTTGCGATCGAATCAATGATATTATACCATATTAGTTTGTTTATTTCAATATTTTTTAATAATTTTCATAATTAAAATGCAAAAAAAAGGTGCGGAATGAATTCCACACCTTTTTTGATCTGTTTTGTTGTTTTTCTGTTAGCCCTTAACTGCACCGAGTGCAACGCCCTTAACAATATACTTGGAAAGGAAGAGGTAAACAATGACAACAGGAATGATCGAGAGAAGGATCATCATATAAACTTCGCCGAGGTCACCGCTCTGGGAATTGATCTTTGAACGGAGGACAGCCATCATGATAGGAAGTGTCCACTTGTTCGACTTATCGATAATGAGAGCAGGAGTGAAGTAGTTGTTCCATGATGCAACGAATGCGAAGATCATCTGTACAGCCATTGCAGGCTTAAGCATTGGAAGTGCGATAGTATTGAATGTTCTGAATTCATTTGAACCATCAACACGTGCAGCTTCGATTACTTCGAGAGGAAGTGTGCTTTCGATGTTCTGCTTCATATAGAAAAATACAGCAGGAGCAGCGATCGTAGGAATGATAAGCGGCCAGTATGTATTTTCGAGGTGAACGCTTTTTACGAGCTGAACGAAACCAACAGCGGAAACCTGAGTCGGGATCATCATTACGATAAGAATGAAGTTGAAAGCAAATCCCTTAAGTGCAAAGTCATAAACGTGTACGCCGTAAGCTGTCATAGCTGAGAAATATGTCGTAACTATGCATGAAAGTGCGGCGATGAAAAAGCTGTTCCACATACCTTGAGGAATCGTGAACAAAGCAGTATCTTCCCATGCCTTGACAAGGTTCTTAAAGAAATAGTTATTCGGAACGAGCGTAAAACCTGCCTGAAGCTGTGCATGGCTTCTTGTGGAGTTTATGATAAGGAGATATATCGAGAACAATGAAAGAAAAGTTACAAAAATAAGGAAGATATAAGCAATAACTCTTGAAACCTTTGTCGTTGTTGTATTGCTCTTGTCGTGACCTACCGGCTGGAAATTAATATTCGACATTAGAGAACCCCCTTACTCTTGCTCTTCTTAGGCTTAGGATCGGAACGTCCGCTTATGATAGAACGATAAACAGCAAAGCTGAGGATACCTGTGATAATGAATACAAGTACGGAAACAGCACCTGCCATACCATAGTTCTTGGTTGTTCCGAGGAATCTGTTGAGGTACATAACAAGAGTCATTGTACTTCTGTTAGGATTACCGAGTCCGCTTGTGATGACCTGAGGTACATCGTACATCTGGAAACCACCGATGAGAGATGTGATGACAACATACACAAGGATCGGAGAAAGAAGCGGAAGTGTGATCTTGCGGAATACCTGACCAGAGGTTGCGCCATCGATAGCTGCAGCTTCGAGCAAGCTCTGATCAATACCCATGATACCTGCCATGAGCATGATAGTTGTATTACCGAACCACATCAGGAAGTTGATAAATGCGATTATTCCTCGCGCAGTGCCGACATTGTTAAAGAAGTCAACGACCCTATCGGCGTCTCCGCCTGAAATAATCTGGTTTATCGGTCCTACATTAGAGAACAATGTGAAGAACAGCATTGCAAATGCAGCAGCCATGATAAGGTTAGGAAGGTAGATTACTGTTTTAAAGAACGTCTGTCCCTTGATATTAAGGCTTGTACTTGTAAAAATAACAGCAAGGAGAAGTGAGAAAATGAGCTGCGGAATAGCACCCACGATCCACATTATCATTGTGTTAGCTGTATAAGTCAGAATATCAATATTACCCTTTGAATCAGCTGTAAACAGTTTTTTGAAATTATCAAGACCAACAAAATTAGGACCTACCTGTGAGAACGAACCTGCATCAAAATAATTCTCAAAAAGGCTGTTATAAAATGTTGAAAGCAGCGGGTAGAAAGTACATACAAGGAATACTATGAAGAAAGGTGCGATAAAGATATAGCCCCATTTTGCATAGCTGATTGATTTACGTTTCATTCTTCGACCTCTTCTCATACCTGGTTTTTGATATGAAAAGGGGCAAGGCGGAATAGCCCTGCCCCAATTTCACAATTTAGGTTTTTATATTTGCTTATTCAGCAGCGAATCCGGAGCAATCGTGAGTAACGGAAGGACACTTTTCATCGAGTACCTTATCAACGTTAGCCCAAGCTTCAGCTTCTGTGATCTTGCCTGTGAAGTAGTCAAGGAAACATGCAGGAACATCTTCGTTGAATACCTGACCATAAGGTGTGGAACGGAACTTGATGTTCTTTGCAAGTTCGGAGAAGATAGCAACGTCGTTCTGACCGCCGAGGAAGTCATTGCCGTAGTTAGGATCTTCAGCAAACTTCTGGTTTACAGCTGTGTTGTTGGAGAACTGGTTCTCCTTTTCAACAAGCTTTGTGCAGATATCTTCGTTAGCTGTGAATGCGTTCATAACGTCTGCAACCATTTCAGGGTTATCTGTGCCTGTTGCAGCGAGGAGCCATGTACCGCCCCAGAAGTGAGCAGCAGGTCCTTCAATGATAGCCCAGTCGCCAGGACAGCCCTTATCAGGATCCTGAGCATTGCCCATGGAGAAGTTGTAGTACCAAGCAGGTCCAAAGTAGCACATTGCCTTACCGTCTTTGAACATTTCGTTGGTGTTTTCATCAGACCAGATACCGCCTGTTGTTGTGTAGCCGTTGTCAACGTAGTTCTTAGCCTGCTTGATCCAAGCCTTAACCTGATCGTCAACCTGGAAGTTGCCGTCTGCATCAACCCAGTCAGTTGTGATGTTGTTAGCGAAAGGTCTGTATGTTTCAGCATAAGAACCTGTCATAAGGTAGCCGGCATCCTTAGCCTTAGCAGCAACTTCATCGAACTTAGTCCAGTCAGAGAGCTGTTCCTGAACTTCAGCAGGATCGGAAGTACCGAGAACTGCTTCTGCGATAGATCTTCTGTAGATAAGAGCAGATGGGCAGCACTGGAAGGAAACACCCTTGAGTGTGCCGTCGCTGCTGGAAGCAGCAGATACAGTGTAACCATACTCTGTATCGAGAGGCTTAACGCCGATAGATGTAACGTCCATTGTTACAGCAGCGTTTGTGTACTTAGCAATGTAATCAGCTTCTGCAAGGAACATATCGATCTTGTCATCAGCTGCAGCTGCGTCCTGACCGCTGAGAGCTTCATCGAGCTTCTGCTGGTAAACGCCGCCGTCGGAAGGATTGATTACCCAGTTAACTGTTACGCCCTCAGGAACTGTGTAGTACTTCTCGAAGAAGCCCTTGAATTCTTCGTTCCAAGCGTAGATGTTGAATACCTTTCCTTCTGTGTCGGAAAGTGTGATGCCTGTGCCTGCCTTGGAAGCATCAGCAGATGCAGCGTCAGCTGTTGTTGTATCAGCAGCAGCATCGCCGTTGTCAGCAGCAGCGTCGCCGTTATCAGCAGCAGCATCTGCAGCAGCTGTTGTTGTTGCAGCATCGTCAGTTGTTGTTTTGTTGTCTCCACAGCCTGCGAGCATAGTTCCAGCTAATGCCAATGCAGAGAGGAGAGCAAGATTTCTCTTAAAATTCTTCATTTGATTTTCCTCCTTAAAGTTATATTATATTTAAAAAAATATAATAGCGTGTGTTATTTGGTCAGATCCCTGACCGAGCCGCCTTCAAGAAGACTGCCTTCGATAACAACGGGTTCGCTGTTTTCGGGGAGCTCCTTGTTTATCAGCGAGATAAGCTGCTCTGCGGCTGCTTTTCCAAGTCCGTCCGTATCCTGCTTAAAGGTTGTGAGCTTCGGACTGAGAACCTGCGAAAGCGTGATGCCGTCATATCCTGCAACGGAAACATCGTTCGGAACGGAAAGTCCGAGCTTTTCAAATGCATTCAGCGCACCTATTGCCGAAAAATCATCGGGTAAAAGTATGCACGTCGGTGGGTCGCTCATTTTCATAAGCTTTTCCACAAGCACTTCCGTCTTTTGGGGATCGCGGTAGCATCCGCCAAGCAAATAATCTTCTCTGATATCTATATTTAAGGCTTCCATTGTCCTGCGGAACGCTTCGACTCTCGTTGAGGTCACGCCCGACAGGTCGCCGTAAATATATGCGATTTTAGTATGTCCCATTTTATGGACATATCTCACAAGACACTCGACGCCTTTGAAGTTATCCGAGATGACCGCAGGCTTGTTTTCTGTTTTTTTATCGAGTGTTACGATAGGTATCGAGCTTTTGAGAAGCTGTGTGACACCCTCGTCGCTGTAGTCGTCAACATTTGCGACCATAACGCCGTCGACGTTTCTGCTTATGCAGTGTTCATAGACGGTAAGCTGATTGTAGCCGATGTTATGGCTTATAAAGGTTATATCATAGCCCTGTTTTTCCGCCACCCTCTTGAACGCATCAAGTACGGCTGCGAAATAGTTATGTGTAAGACCGCTGTTGGCTTTTTCGTTAAAGAGAACTCCGAGATTATATGTACGATTGGTTTTTAATGCTCTTGCCTGATAATTGGGAAGATACCCCATTTTTTTGGCGGTTTCTCTTATATGAGCTTTTGTCGCTTCGCTGACATCTCTGTGATCGTTCAGCGCCTTGCTGACCGTTGCTATTGACACACCGCATTCAGCAGCGATGTCTTTTATCGAAACCATGTCGGCAACAACTCTCCCGTATATGCCTTTCGGCTGAAATCTTCGGAACAAGTCTTTAAACGTTTTCGTCCCTTGTTCGATTATTAATATACAACCTTACGCTCAATATGTCAATGGTTTTTGATAATTTGATGTAAAAAATAGTTGTTTTGCACAATATTAGAACATTTTTTTAAGCATAAATGACAGCAGAAAATGAACTTATTTTGAATAATCGTCAACTTTTTCGGAAACATCACCGTTAAAATAAACAACCATACTTCACAGCCGGAGTATTATTTGTATAAATAGAACAAATAAACGTTTAAGCCTGACGATCACGCTCTGTCAACAAAGCCTGCCTTGTGGTATGCCTTTGAAACGATCCTTCTCGAAATTTTGAATGCGGCATCTGCGCCCTTTGTATAGCTTTCCTCGAGGTACTTTTTATCTGCGATGAGCTTGTCGAATTCGGTCTTTACTGGTGCGAGGTGGTCTGCAACTGCTTCACCGACCGCAAGCTTGAAGTCGCCGTAGCCCTTTCCGTCAAATTCACGTTCGATCTCCTCGTTGGATCTGCCCGTAACAACGGAATAGATAGTCATAAGGTTGTTTATGCCGTCTTTTCCCTCGGCATAGCGCACAACTGCGTCACTGTCGGTAACCGCACGCTTGAATTTGCGTATGATAGTGTCCTTGTCATCAAGGATATAGATGCAGCCGTTCTGATTTTCGTCCGATTTGGACATTTTCTTGGTAGGTTCTGCAAGGGACATGATCTTTGCGCCCTTCGGAGGGATATAGCCGTCGGGAAGCTTGAAAAGCTCGCCGTAACGCTGGTTGAAGCGCTGTGCAACATTTCGTGTAAGCTCAAGATGCTGCTTCTGGTCTGCGCCTACGGGAACGAGGTCAGCATTATATGCGAGGATATCGGCTGCCATAAGGACAGGATATGTGAAAAGTCCCGAATTTATGTCATCGGGGTGCTTTGCGGACTTGTCCTTGAACTGCGTCATACGGGAAAGCTCACCGAACTGTGTGCAGCAGGCGAGAAGCCAGTTAAGCTGTGCGTGTGTGGGAACGTGCGACTGGATAAAAGCGATCGAACGGTCAGGGTCAACGCCGCAGGCAAGGATAGCCGCATAAGCTTCAAGAGTGTTTTTGCGGAGCTTTGCAGGATCCTGACGTACCGTGATAGCATGCATATCGGCGATCATATAGAGGCAGTCGTAGTCGTTCTGGAGCTGCGCCCAGTTCTTGATAGCACCGACATAGTTTCCGAGTGTGAATGCGCCCGAGGGCTGGATACCGCTGAGGATTACTTTTTTCTTTTCGATTTCAGGCATAATAGCACTTCCTTTATTTTAATTTAATCTTGGAACATTTCTTTGGAGAGCTTTCCGAGAATTTCGCAGCCTTTTATGAGCTGTTCATCGGTCGGTGTGGAGAAATTGAGACGGAACGAGCTCGTCTTGTCGGTTTCGTGAATGAGGAAAGCCGTTCCCGGAACAACTGCGACCTTGTACTTCTGAACAGCAGTATTGCAGAAGCCCATCATATCGCTGCCCTCGGGGAGAGTTGCCCATATAAACAGACCGCCCTCGGGCTTTGTAACGGTTATCTTCCTGGAAAAGTTCTTGTCGATCTCGTCGAGCATAAGTCCGCATTTGTGGCGGTAGACAGCTCTTATTTCTTCAAGATGAGCGTCCATATCGTAATTTTTGAGGTATTCGTCGCATATCATCTGCGCCATAATATTCGTGTGTACGTCCGAGACCTGCTTGCAGACTACCATTTTCTGAATGACAGGCTTCGGTGCGCTGACATAGCCTACACGAAGTCCTGGTGCGAGCGTTTTCGAGAATGTTCTCGAATAGATAACGATACCGTCTTTATCCATAGTTTTGATGGACGGGATATTTTCACCCGCAAAGCGGATATCGCCGTAAGGGTTGTCCTCGAGTATCATAACGCCGTACTTCTTCGCAAGCTCATAGATAGTTTTTCTCTTTTCGAGCGAGGTGCAAAGACCCGTTGGGTTCTGGAAGTTCGGGATAATGTAGATAAGCTTCGGCTTATTGGCAGTTTTGAGCGCTTCTTCGAGAGCGTCAAGCTTCATTCCGTCCTCTTCCATAGGAATGCCGACGAGGTTTACGTTATAGGATTTGAAAGCGTTAAGGCTGCCGATGAAAGACGGAGCTTCGCAGAAAAGTGTGTCGCCCTCGTTGAGCAGGACTTTGCAGGCAAGCTCGTTCGCCTGCTGTGCGCCCGAGGTAATGATAAGCTCGTCCGAATTTTCGTCGAAGCAGTCGGCTTTTTTCATACGCTCTTTAAGGCGGTTGCGAAGCGGTGTATAACCCTCTGTAACGCTGTACTGGAGGGCGTTTATGGGATTTTCGGCAAGAAGTCTTGCTGTGATGCCTGCGATCTCTTTTACTGGGAAAGCTTCTGGGGCAGGGTTGCCTGCGGCGAGCGAGATAACCTCGGGATCGGAGGTGAATTTAAGAATTTCTCTGATAACGGACGGCTGGAGTGAGCTGACCTTATCCGAAAAGATATAATCCATTTCTATCGAACCTTTCAATGAAAAATTTCACGGAATATTATATCATATTCTATTCAAAATTGCAAGTAAAAAAGAAAAACGGTGAAAAACACGCTGGTTTTTCACCGTTGAAAGCATTGTGGATAAGGACTTAGCCCTCTTCCTTCATCTTTGCGAAGCACTCGCTGCAGTATACAGGACGGTCTTCTCTCGGTCTGAAAGGAACCTTTGCAACCTTGCCGCAGGAAGCGCATGTTGCTTCAAACATTTCTCTTTCTGTTTTTGTGCTGTTCTTTCTTGCATCACGGCAAGCCTTGCATCTCTGCGGTTCGTTTACAAAGCCTTTTTCAGCATAGAATTCCTGCTCGCCTGCTGTGAATACGAACTCATTTCCACATTCCTTGCAAACTAATGTCTTGTCTTCGTACATTTTGATTTCCCTCGCTTAAAAAAATTAATAGATTTTAGACCTGAGGACGGACTTGCACCGACACCTTTGCCTTTTGTGGAAAGAACAACGCTCTGAACTTTAAGCTACTTGGCCATATATGAAAGCTTCTCATTTTCCGAGGAGCATTTTCAGCTTTTTTCTTATTCTGAACACGGCATTATCTGCCGATTTTTCCGAAATGCCGAGCATTTCTGCGATCTCACGGTAGCTTCTTCCGTCAAGATAAAGCCCGAAAACCCTTGCTTCGAGCGGTGAAAGCACCGATCTTATCATCTTTTCTATCCTTATGCCGCTTTCTTTTTCAAGGCAGATATTCTCGGGTGAGGAATCTGCGTCTGCGATGTCGTTCTCATCGGCGATAACGGTCATATCGTTCTGCTTGTGCTTTGCGATAGTCTGAGCCGCCGTTTTGATGCGGTTCGTGATACAGACATCGGCAAAGGAAGAAAACTTTGCGCCGTTTTCGCAGTCGAAGCTTTCTATAGCATTGCAGAGTGCGAGCAGACCCTCCTGTGTGAGGTCTTCAAGGTCGGAGCAATTGTCCGAATAGGTATGCGCTCTTTTCAGCACGAGCTTCATATAACGTGAAATTATCACGGAAGCTGCGTCCTTACTTTCCCTGCTCTGCTGTCCTCCGTCACTGTGAATGACATCTATAAGCTCTTTATCGGAGAGATCTTCAGTATTGCGGATCAATTCAATTCAACCTCCGAAAAGCCTGCATTGGGATAAAATCAGAATAGAATATGGAATCAGGAAAATATAGTTCAAAAATATTTCACCTAACTATCATAATTCTAAACATTTTAATTCACTTTGTCAAGTGAAATTCCGCTTTTTATCTCTTTCGTTGAATTTTTTGGTAAAGTTGGCTTAATCGTTTAAGACTTTTTAGCTATTTTTACCCTCTTTTTCAATGATATATGACAAAATACACAAGAGTTGACAATTCAAAGGAAAGGCACTGTTTGCCCCGGATCGTGTGCGATCCGCTTTCGGACACCGAGCGGCGGACATTTTCTTCGAAAATATTCCTATATAAATAGTATAGCCTGCAATTGATAATTGTAACGGTCAACTGATAATTGTCAATTTTCAATTATCAATTATCAACTTTTTCTTTAAAACGCTTGCAATCGGGTTTAAAAAATGCTATAATGGTAAATATTGAATTTATAGCGGAATTCAGGGACGAAGCAACTGTCCCCTTATCAATTTTGGAGGTTTAAAGATCTATGTTTACAAATTCACTCATTGCTTTTGCGACAGAAACCGCAGCAACAACGGCAGCAGGTATGGACACAAAGGCAAGCACTATCTCAATGCTCTTCTCGTTCGGTCTTCTTATCGTCGTTTTCTACTTCTTCCTTATCAGACCGCAGAAGAAAAAGGAAAAGGAAGCAAAGCAGCTCCGTGACAATCTTCAGATCGGTGACGAAGTTACGACTATCGGCGGCATCGTCGGCATCATCGTCCGCAAGACCGAGGACACCTGCGTTATCGAAACAGGCGGCGACCGCAGCAAGATCCGTGTAAAGCTCTGGGCGATTTCCGAGAACAACACTGTTCACGATGCTTCCGAGGAAACTGTCAAGGAATCCTTCAAGCCTAAGAAGGAAAAGAAGGACAAGGAAGCTGAAAAGTCCGACAAGGCTGAATAATTATGAATACGATCTCCGCTTGGCGCATATATTTTACAAATAATGCGCAGGGTGGAGGTCATTCTTATGCGGAAAAGTGCGGAGCAGAAACACAGGTACGAGGTCATACGAACGGTCGTGACGGCGGTGCTTTCGGGCATCGGTGTGCTTTCGGTCTGCCTTTTCGTTTTTGGTAAAATTGCAGTAAAGGTCGATCTTTCGGACGGGATAATGTCAGTTATGGCGCAGATATCGCTTGCGGCAGGCTGTTTTGCGGCGGCTTTTACGGCGGCGAAGCAGCGTGGGAGAAAAGGACTGCTCTCGGGACTTTGCTGCGGCGGCATCGCTTTTGCGGTGATATTTCTGCTCGGTATCATCTTTGCAGGGAGCTTTTCCGCAGGCGGTTTTGTATCGAAGATACTTACGATAGCGGCCTGTTCGGCGGCAGGAGGTATGCTCGGAGTAAATTCCAAGAAAAAATTTCGTTAAACTGCCTATTGAAATTTGAAAAGATATGTGTTATAATGTAATAAATAATTATTTAGTGGAGGATTTTGTTATGAAGCACATCAAGACCATCAATGCGGCTAACCTTAAGAAAACAGCAGAAAAGGGCGGCTGCGGCAAGTGCCAGGCTTCCTGTCAGTCTGCTTGCAAGACTTCTTGCACAGTTGCTAACCAGAAGTGCGAAAAGTGATCCGGTGATCGGCTGAATTGCTGCGGGGCGGCTTAACTTTGCTGCCCTCGCATAAATCCGGCTTACGCCGGTTTTATTTTTTATAAAAATCCCACTGTTTTTTTGTTTGAAAGGTAAGATCTTATGATTCATAAATACAAGCTTAACGGATATAATATAGTTCTCGACGTAAACAGCGGCGGCGTTCACCTCGTGGACGAGCTCACTTACGATATGCTCGACAATGTTGAGCCTCCTTTCGAGGACAAATGTCCCGAGAGAGTTAAGGAAAAGCTTTCACGCTTCTACTCCCCCGAGGATATTGAGTCCTGCTATCAGGAGGTCGTTGAGCTTTATAGGAACGAAGTGCTTTTCTCCGAGGATACATACGAGAAATTCGCTAAATATTCCGTCCCCGCTCCGATAAAGGCAATGTGTCTGCTTGTTGAACAGGACTGCAACCTCCGCTGCGAATACTGCTTTGCTTCGCAGGGCGACTACGGCACAGGCTGCAGAATGCACATGGATCTTGAAACGGGCAAAAAGGCGCTCGACTTCCTGCTTGAAAAGTCGGTCGGAAGAGAGAACCTTGAAGTTGACTTCTTCGGCGGCGAACCGCTCATGAACTGGAACGTTGTAAAGCAGCTTGTTGAATACGGCCGCTCCAAGGAAAAGGAATACAACAAAAACTTCCGCTTCACCGTAACAACAAACGGTATGCTACTCGATGCGGACAAGATCGACTTCATCAACAAGGAAATGAGCAATGTTGTTCTCTCCGTTGACGGACGAAAGGAAGTCAATGACCGTATGAGAAAGCGCATCGACGGCACGGGCAGCTATGACCGCTTTATGCCGAAGTACAAAGAGCTTGTTGAAAAGCGAAATCACCGGGATTACTATGTCAGAGGTACATTCACAAAGTATAATCTTGACTTCTCGAACGACGTTTACAGCCTTTTCAACGAGGGCTTCGACCAGATCTCCGTTGAGCCGTGCGTAAGCGACCCGAAAGAGCCTTACTCCATCACGCAGAGTGATCTCCCGAGAGTTTTCTCCGAGTATGAAAAGCTTGCACAGATGCTTCTTATCAACGACAAGCAGGGCAAGCACTTCAACTTCTTCCACTTTATGCTCGACCTTGACCAGGGACCTTGCGCTATCAAGCGTTTAAGAGGCTGCAGCAGCGGCAACGAATATGTTGCTGTCACTCCCGAGGGCGACATTTACCCCTGCCACCAGTTCGTCGGCGTTGAAGATATGAAAATGGGCAACATCAACGAGGGAACTTTCAACGAAGAGCTGAAAAAGGAATTTGCAGGTGCGCACATCTATTCCAAGGAAGACTGCAAAAAGTGCTGGGCAAGATTCTACTGCAGCGGCGGTTGTAACGCAAACAACTTCATCTACAACGGCGACATTCATCAGGCACACAAGATCTCCTGCGAGATCGAAAAGAAGCGTCTTGAATGTGCTATCATGATGAAAGCTGCAAAGGCTGCGGAAGAACAGGGCATTGAATTATAATTCGGAATTAGGAATTCGGAATGCGGAATTATCTAATGCGTAATTCGTAATTATGCTTCGCTGTTTCGATAGATATTTATAAAAAGGTGCTGTCACGTTTTTTTGTGACAGCACCTTTTTTATTTATGCTATTAATTACGTATTGAATTAAATGCCATTCTCTCCTCGAATGGTATTTTTTTCGGAGCGACAGGCTCGGATTCCGATATGCCTATCGGGAGGAAGCAGACAAGCTCATACTCATCGGGGACATTCAGTATCTTTGCCATTTTCCCTGCGATATCGTCCGTATCGGTAATATGACCCTCTATCCAGCAGCTTTGGTAGCCGAGTTCAACTGCGGCGAGGAGCATATTTTCTATTGCGGCGGAATAGTCCTGCACGGAATAGCACTTATCTCGATAAGCAAAAATGCGTCTTGTAAGAACACATATCATCGCAGGTGCTGTTTCGCCGACGGGCGGGTCAATAACAGCATGGAGCTTTGACATGACCTCGGGATCATCAACGGCAATAAGGCTCGTTGTCTGCTTATTACAGCCCGAGGGTGCGGCAAGTCCTGCTTTCATGATTGTGATAAGGTCGGTTCTCGGAACGGGTGTTGACTTGAATTTTCCGCGGTAGCTATGTCTTTTATTGATAATTTCTATTGCTGTCATTTTTTACTCTCCTTTTCTTTGGCTCGGGAAGTTCTGGATAAATTTCATCAAAAAGCTTTTGCAGGAAAGCTTTATCGTCAACTTCTTCGCACAGTATCATATCCTTTGCGCCGTCATACGGCGGTTCGTGCGGTGCGTTCGGCATAAGTTTTTCTGCGTTTTTGGTCGGTTTTATCAGCAGGCGGTCATCGCAGACATAAGCGGTTATCTTTCCTTTATAATAGATGATATACTCCCCCATCATCTGTTTATAGGTGATATTTTCGAGGTTTGAGAGCTGTTCGAGGACATATTCGAGAAATTCTTTCCGTGACGGCACTGCATACTCCCCCTTTTTTATTGTTTATTTGTATTGTATCACAGGTTCACGGAAAATTCAAGCTTTTTCTCGGGCAAATGCGCTAAACCGCTTGCAATATGCGCTTTAGTATGGTATAATTGAAATATGATTTTCGTTTATATTATGAATTAGGAGTTGTTTTTGATGTCTTTTGATAGCTATGAATCCCCTTTCTGCACCCGATATGCGAGCAAGGAAATGCAGTATATCTTCTCCGCAGATAAAAAATTCACCACCTGGAGAAAGCTTTGGGTCGCTCTTGCAAGGGCTGAAATGAAGCTCGGTCTTCCCGTTACTCAGGAACAGGTGGACGAACTTGAAGCAAACGTTGACAACATTGATTATGCTGTTGCCGCTGAGAGAGAAAAGCTCGTTCGTCACGATGTTATGGCTCACGTTTACACTTATGGTCTTGCTTGTCCGAAGGCAAAGGGCATCATTCATCTCGGTGCTACTTCCTGCTACGTTGGCGACAACACCGACATCATCATTATGCGTGATGCACTCAAAGTTGTAAAGAGAAAGCTTATCAACGTTCTCGGTCAGCTTTCCGAATTCGCTATGGAATACAAGGATATGCCTTGCCTTGCTTACACTCATCTCCAGCCTGCACAGCTCACAACTGTCGGCAAGCGTGCTACACTTTGGATGAATGAGCTTCTTATGGATCTCAACGAGATCGACTATAGAATTGAGAACCTTGCGCTCCTCGGCTCAAAGGGTACAACGGGAACTCAGGCTTCGTTTATGGAGCTTTTCGAGGGCGATACGGACAAGGTAAAGAAGCTTGAAGAGCTTATCGCAGAAGAAATGGGCTTCGACAAGGTAGTTCCCGTATCGGGTCAGACCTATTCGAGAAAGATAGATTCACAGATCGTTGCGACACTCAGCGGTATCGCACAGTCGGCAATGAAGTTCGCAAACGATATGCGTATCCTCCAGAACTTCAAGGAAATGGAAGAACCGTTTGAGAAGAACCAGATCGGCTCGTCCGCAATGCCTTACAAGAGAAATCCTATGCGCTGTGAGCGTATCACTGCTCTTGCACGTTACGTTATGATCGACTCGCTCAACCCTGCATTCACCGCAGGCACACAGTGGTTCGAGAGAACGCTTGACGACTCGGCTAACAAGAGAATTTCCGTTGCGGAAGGCTTCCTTGCTATCGATGCTATCCTCAATATCCTTATCAATGTGACTTCGGGAATCGTTGTATATCCAAAGGTCATTCGTGCAAGAATTATGAAGGAGCTTCCGTTTATGGCTTCCGAGAACATTATGATGGACGCTGTAAAGAGAGGCGGCGACAGACAGGCTCTTCACGAAAAGATCCGCACCTACGCAATGGAGGCAGGCAAGCAGGTCAAGGAATTCGGACTTGAAAATGACCTTATCGAGAGAATTCTCGCTGACCCTGATTTCAAGACTTCGAGAGAAGAAATTGAGGCTATTCTCCAGCCTGAACATTTCACTGGCAGAAGCGCACAGCAGACCGAGGAGTTCGTAAACGGACTTATCAAGCCTATCCTTGACGCAAACAAGGACATTATGGGTGAAAAGGCTGAACTTACTGTTTAATTCGGAATGCGGAATTCGGAATTATTTTTTCCGAAAATTTGCGGTAAAAAACCGAATCGTGAAGCGATTTTCGGCACACAAAATACGTTAATAAAACAAGCCTGTTTTCAAAGGGTTCACTTGAAAACAGGCTTGTTCGTTTATTTCATAAACGATTTGCGTTGCGGGACAGTGGGAAAGTACGGAAATAACGGCTCGGGTCTTCCCTGCTCTGCTGTGTGGTGTATGC
>URTF01000025.1 GCA_900550695.1 uncultured Ruminococcus sp. | reverse complement strand
AAATCAAGCAAAATCTCGAATAAATGGATTTTGCGCCGATTTTTGTCTACACTTTGATTAAAAATTAGTATTAAGGGTATCGATGTAATTTCGGTACCCTTTTTGCATACTCTTTCGTTTTTCCGACTAAAATATAGGGGAGAACTGAAAGGCGGTGCGGAGTTGGAGCGAAAGTATAAAATTATGATATTCGGAGGAACACTTCTGCTCGCTGCGGCAGTAAACCCCGAGCTTGCATTTCGGCTTATCAGCGATGCATTTCAGGTGTTTCGTCCGATTATTATAGGAATGGCTGCAGCGTTCGTGATAAACCGACCCGTCTGCAAGATATATGAACTTTGCGGTAAGCTTTCGGACGAAATTTTGTCACGCTCGGCAAAACGGCACTATACCGCTTTCAACAGTATTGCAAGGATAACCGCAAGCTCCCGAAGCGAAAAACACAAGGCTCGCTGGGTGCTGTCGGTCACGCTCGGGTATATTCTGCTTGTTGCAATAGCTGCGGCGGCTGTCGGGATAATAATTCCGCAAATTCTGGACAGCGTTAAAATTCTCGTTTCAAACAGCGACATATATTTTGACAGGATAAACTATTTTTACAGCAGGCTTTCGGAAAATGACAAACTCGGAATAATCCCTGCTGTCGGTTCGATGATCGAAAAGGCAGGGGAGAAGCTTCCCGAGATAGCGGCTGATTTTTACGGAAAAACCGCAGGCTTTGTCGGATTTCTGACCGATTTTTTCATCGGGATAGTGATCTCGATCTATATTCTCATTGCAAAGGATAAGCTGCGGAGCATCGTGCGAAGAATTTCGCAAAAAATAATGTCCGAACAGCGTTACAAGCGTTATGCGAAGCTTTATTACACCGTTTATGAGGTCTTTTCACGTTTCGTCAGCGGTCAGATCACCGAGGCGGCAATTCTCGGTGGACTTTGCTATGTCGGAATGAAGCTCTTCAGGTTCGATTATGCGCTTCTGATAAGCTTTATAATAGGCATAACCGCACTTATGCCTGTCGTTGGGGCGATAATAGGAACGATACCGTGTGCATTTCTGCTTTTTCTCGTCAAACCGATATCTGCAGTGTGGTTCGTGGTGTTCATAATCATTTTGCAGCAGCTTGAAAATAATCTTATTTACCCGAAGGTGGTCGGAAAAAGTATGGGACTTCCGCCGCTGCCCGTGCTTATCGCAATTCTTATCGGCGCAAAGCTTGGCGGCTGTGTAGGAATACTTTTAGCAGTCCCGATAACCTCGGTGCTTTACGGCATAATCAAGGAAAAGCTTGATGAAAATTAAAATAACCGCTGTTCAAATCTACTTTGAACAGCGGTTATTTTATACTTTATTCGTATTTTTTGTATAATTGACAATGTAGATCCCAAGGCACACAAGCACAAGTGCGGCAATGCTTTTCAGACCGAACGCTTCCGATTCTCCGAGCAGAAACGCCGAAAGAATAAATCCGAAAACGGGGTTCATAAAACCATAAACGGCAATTCTTGAAACGGGATAATATTTGAGCAGTGATGCCCAGAGCGAATATGCTATCGCCGAGAGTGATGCAAGGTATATCAGCAGCAGTACAGATTTCAGATCAAATCCGCTTATCCTGCCGCCGAGTGCAAAGCCGAGTATTGACATTACTATTCCTCCGAGCAGGAATTGCCATGCGCTCATCATCATCGGGTTTTCTTCGTTCGACCAGTGTTTCATCAGGACGGAAGAAAACGCATACGCCACGGTCGAGATAAGTATGAAGCCCTCGCCTTTGAGCGTAAGTCCGCCTGCGAGGTCGCCTTTGCTGACATTGATTATAACAACTCCCGCAAAGCCGATAATACTGCCGATGATCTTCGCTGCGGTGAATTTTTCCATTCGGAAGATAAGGCAGGAAACGATGAGCGCAACGAAAACATTCATCGCCTCAATTACCGATGCCTTTACTCCGGAAGTGTTGGAAAGTCCGATGTAGAAGAAAAGATACTGCAATATCGTCTGAAACATACTGAGTGAGAAGACTTTCGGCAGGCTTTTCATTGTCGGGCGGAGAAATTTTCCGCTTATAAGGCTTGTGATGATAATTGCGATAACTCCTGCGAGCGTGAAGCGAAGTCCTGCGTAAAGTATCTCAGTCGGGATATCCTCGGACGAGATGTTGAGCCATGAAAATCCTATTTTCACCAGCGGAAATGCACTGCCCCACAAAAGGCAGCAGAGCATCGCCGACGGCAGCACCATTTTGGGATTTTCAAGTATGCTTTTTTTAGTTTCCATTTATAAAGAGGTGACCTCCGTTACCATGGCTTTACTGCGCCGACAATGTCATTGATGCTGTTGAGGTGGTTATCCTCCACATATTTTTCAAGACCGTCGATTATCTTTACAGCTGCAAGAGGATCATTGAAAAGAGCAGCGCCGATCTGAACAGTAGAAGCACCTGCCATCATCATTTCAACAGCGTCCTCCCAAGTGGAGATGCCGCCCATTCCGCAAACGGGGATCTTAACAGCGTTTGCGACCTGCCATACCATTCTTACGGCAACTGGGAAAACAGCAGGCCCCGAAAGTCCGCCGACATTATTATGAAGAATAGGACGCTTTGTACGAATATCTATTCTCATTCCGAGAAGCGTGTTGATAAGCGAAACTGCGTCTGCACCTTCTGCTTCGACAGCCTTTGCGATCTCTGCAATGTTTGTAACGTTAGGGGAAAGCTTTATCATTATCGGCTTCTTTGTTGCTGCACGAACTATCTTTGTTATCTGAGCCGCACCCTCACAGCTTACGCCGAATGCTGCGCCGCCTGCCTTGACGTTCGGGCAGGAAATGTTTACTTCGATCATGGGAACATCGGTCCGGTCGAGCTTTTCAGCAACTTCACGGTAACCGTCAGCTGTCGAGCCTGCCATATTTGCGATGATGACTGTATTTTTTCCCATAAGGTAGGGGAGTTCGTGTGCGATGAAATGGTCAACGCCGGGGTTCTGAAGTCCGACGCTGTTGAGCATACCCGACGGTGTTTCTGCGATCCTCGGTGGGAGATTGCCCGTGCGGAGCTTTTCGGTCGTACCTTTTACGCTGATGCCGCCGAGCCTGGAAAGGTCGAAGAACTCTTCGTATTCCTTGCCGTAGCCGAATGTTCCCGATGCAGGGATAACGGGGTTTTTGAAGTCAACACCTGCGAAATTTACAGCTAATTTATTCATCGAAATTTACCTCCTCGCCGTCAAATACAGGGCCGTCCTTGCAGACGTGGGAATAAAATTCCTCGCCGTCACGGATAGTTCTGCAGACACAGACAAGGCAAGCACCTATTCCGCAGCCCATTCTTTCTTCAAGAGAAACCTGCGTCTTTATGCCGTTTTCCCTTGCGATCTCAACAATTTTTTTGAGCATTACGGAAGGACCGCAGGCGTAGATAACATCAGGCTTTTCCTTTGCGATCTCTTCCCTGAGAGCATCGATAACGAAGCCTTTTCTTCCTGCCGAGCCGTCGTCGGTGCAGAGGATAGTCTGTGCGCCCGTTTTTGCAAAATCATTCTGAAGAATAACAGCGGAGGAGTTTCTGAAACCGCTTATTACCTTGGCGTTTGCGCCGAAGTGTTCAGCAATCGGAACCATCGGAGGATTTCCTATGCCGCCGCCGATGATGACAGCCTTGTTATAGCCGTCAAGCTTGAATCCGTTTCCGCCGAGCGGAGCGATAATGTCAATGAGGTCGCCCTCTGCAAGCTGTGAAAGCTCCTTTGTGCCCTTTCCTCTGACTTCAAAAACAATGCGGAGAGTTCCTTTTTCCTTGTCTATACCGCATATCGAAATAGGTCGGCGGAGCATAAATCCGTCAACCTTTATGTTAATGAACTGACCCGGCTGTGCAGCCTGAGCGGCATCGGGGCAGAGTATCGTCATATCGTAAATTTCTTTTGCAAGAGCTGTTTTGGATATGATAGGGTAGCAGCCTTGTGTGTATTTCATAATAACCTCCTTATATCTGATCGGAATGTGTACAAAAATCAAGCAAAATCCCGAACTAATGGATCTTACGCCGATTTTATGTCTGCCATTCATTAGAGATCGGTATTAATGCCTTTTTACTTTCGGTTCTATGCTTTTTGCGTAATATTCATCTGTGTCTGGGAGAATGAGGTCTGCGGTCGAAAGATCGTCCATTGCGTTTTCCTTAACGCTGTCGTTTTGCTTCTTGTCGGTTTCAAGCTTGTTCTGTTCAAGCCATTTTTCCGCAGAATCAGCCGTCACCTGAATGTTCGGGATAATGCCGAGCTGTTCTTTTTCCGCTGTTATATCAAGCATTTCCATTCGCTTTTCTTCTGTCTCTATTTTCGGAGCAGTTTTTTGCTCGGGGTGTTCCGCAAGCCATTTTTCACGCATTTTTGCATAATGCGAACGCCGCAAATAGAATACTGCAAGGTTAAAAGTCGGAAAACCCTCCTGCGTTACAAGATAATCAAGCTCTTTCAGTCCTCGCACCGTAAAATCGTTTATCCAGAAGCCTGCAAGAGCATAAACCATGAGCATGACTGCCCAGAAACCGTTCATATCGTCAAAAAGACCGAAGCCTGCGAGGATACCGAGTATAAGATGCGCAGGATAGATCACAGCCATTACCTTCGGAGCAAATTTCAGATGGAATGTGTTTCCGAGGATCGAAAAGATCATCGTCAGCAGTGCGAGCGGAAATGTTATGAGCCAGCCGCTTGTGTTGTAAGCAACGCTTGAAATGTTTTTTCCCGTATCAACAATAACTTCATTTATCGTGTCGAGAAGATTTCCCGCAATTGAGTTGGAAATGACGGACGCAGACTTATACAGAACCATAAGAAACGATAAATACATCATTGCTGCGCTGCTGATAAGCTCATAGATAAGCGAAATTTTGAATCCCCGCAGTGCAATGCGCATACGCTCACCGTTTATGTCGAAGTTCTGATCCCTCAAAAAAGACGAGTTAAGCTTTTCGTCCCAGCTCATAATTTTTCCCCCTTAACTATGTCGGTATTTCTGTAATTTGAACTTATCCCAAACGAGCCTGTCCGTTTATGGGCAGGCTGCGTTTTTGATTATAATTCAGCGGATATATGCCAAACCTTCTTCCGCAGATACAAACTGACCCTTGCTGTGAACAAAGCGGAACGAAGTGAAGCGATGGCGCAGATCCGCCGCAGGGCGTTCCCCGCTTAAATCTTTGTGATATCGACCATTTCAATGTCGTCAATGTCCTTGCCCATTGCAAGAATATCAGCAACAGCGTTTGCGGTGTCGATAGCTGTAAGGCAGCAGATAGAACGCTCGACCGTCTTACGGCGAATCTTTACGCTGTCGAGAGCAGGAAGTCTGCCCTTTGCGGAGGTCGAGATAACGTAGTCGATCTTGCCGCTGTCGAGGAGATCCATAACGTTCGGACCTTCTTCGGAGGCTTTGCGGACAACGTTCGCTGCGATCATATTTCTGTTGAGTATCGAAGCAGTTCCGCTCGTTGCATAAAGCGTGAAGCCAAGTCGCTCGAATTTTTCGGCAACGTAGAGGATCTCCTGCTTGTCGGTATCACGAACGGTAATGAGAACACCGCCGCCGGTTTTCTTGGTGAGGTCATAGCCTGCGCCGACAAGTCCCTTGTAAAGAGCGTCCTCAAAGTTGTGAGCGATACCAAGACATTCACCCGTAGACTTCATCTCAGGTCCGAGTGCAGTATCAACATCGTGGAGCTTTGCAAAGCTGAAAACAGGAACTTTGACAGCTATATATTCAGCCTCTCTGTAAAGACCGCTTTCATAGCCCTGCTGTTTGAGTGTCTCGCCGAGCATTATCTTTGTTGCGATATCGACCATAGGAACGCCCGTTACCTTTGAAATGTATGGAACTGTTCTGGACGAACGGGGGTTAACCTCGATAACGTAAACTTCATTGTTGTAAACAACATACTGAATATTTACAAGACCGATAACCTTAAGCTCAAATGCAAGCTTTCTTGTGTAGTCGATGATAGTTTCACGGATTTTCTTTGTGAGCGTCATTGCAGGGTAAACGGAGATAGAGTCGCCCGAGTGGATACCTGCACGTTCGATATGCTCCATAATACCGGGGATAAGATAGTCAGTACCATCGCAGATAGCGTCAACTTCAACTTCCTTGCCCATCATATACTTATCAATAAGAACAGGGTTTTCGAGTCCGCCTCTTGTGATGATAGCCATATATTCGATGATATCCTGATCGGAGTGTGCGATTATCATATTCTGACCGCCGAGAACGTAGGAAGGACGCATAAGAACGGGGTAGCCGAGGCTTTCGGCAGCAGCAAGAGCTTCATCAACGTTCATTACAGTATGACCTGCGGGACGTGGGATTCCGCACTTGTTGAGGAGTTCATCAAAACGCTCTCTGTCCTCTGCAGCGTCGATGCTGTCAGCGGAAGTACCGAGAATATTTACGCCCATTTCATCAAGATATTTTGTGAGCTTGATAGCAGTCTGACCGCCGAACTGAACAACTACGCCGTCAGGCTTTTCGGTTGCGATAAGTGAAGCGACATCTTCCTTTGTAAGAGGGTCGAAGTAAAGTCTGTCGCCCGTGTCAAAGTCGGTGGAAACTGTTTCAGGGTTGTTGTTGCAGATAACAGCCTCATAGCCCATTTCTTTGAGCGCCCATACGCAGTGAACGGAGCAGTAGTCGAATTCGATACCCTGACCGATTCTGATAGGACCCGAACCGAAAACGATGATCTTTTTCTTGTCGGTCTTCTTCCTGTCAAGGAACTGGAGTGCTTCGTTCTCCTCGTCGTAGGTCGAGTAGAAGTAAGGTGTTTCAGCCTTGAATTCACCTGCGCAGGTGTCAACCATTTTGTAAACAAAGTCACGGTGCTTAGGGCATTTCTGACCGCTTATGCGCTCAATAGTGCTGTCGAGGTAGCCGTAACGCTTTGCAAGGTCATATTTATCATCTGTGAGTGCGCCGTCGGCAAGGTATTTTTCAAGCTCAACAAGGTTTTTGAGCTTGGAGATGAACCAGTTGTCGATCCTTGTGATCTCATGTATCTTATCAACGGAAATTCCACGCTTTAAAGCCTCAAATACAACGAATGAACGCTCATCGTCAACATTGTAAAGGAGCTTTTCTATCTCTTCTGTAGGAATATTTGCAAGCTTTTTGAGGTTCATGCTGTCCATTCCGAGTTCGATGGAACGTACAGCTTTCATCATAGCCTGCTCGAACGAAGTACCGATAGCCATAACTTCGCCCGTTGCCATCATCTGTGTGCCGAGTGTTCTCTTTGCGTAAACGAACTTGTCAAAAGGCCACTTCGGGAACTTTACAACAACGTAGTCGAGCGCAGGTTCGAAGCAAGCATAGGTCTTGCCCGTTACGGCGTTGATGATCTCGTCAAGAGTGTAGCCGATAGCGATCTTAGTTGCAACCTTTGCGATAGGATAACCTGTTGCCTTGGAAGCGAGTGCGGAAGAACGTGAAACTCTCGGGTTTACTTCGATAACAGCATATTCAAATGAGGTCGGGTGAAGTGCGAACTGGCAGTTGCAACCGCCCTCTACCTTAAGTTCGGAAATAATATTGATAGCCGCTGTACGGAGCATCTGATATTCCTTATCGGTGAGCGTTACAGCGGGTGCGATAACGATAGAGTCGCCCGTGTGAACGCCGACAGGGTCGAAGTTTTCCATCGAGCAGACTGTGATAACATTGTCCTTGCGGTCACGGATAACTTCAAACTCAATTTCTTTCCAGCCCGAGATACATTTTTCAACAAGTATCTGGTGGATAGGGGAAAGGCGAAGTCCGTTCGTTGCAATATCACGAAGCTCTTCTTCATTGTTTGCTATGCCGCCGCCCGTGCCGCCGAGTGTGAACGCAGGACGGATAATTACGGGGTAGCCGATAACATTGTTCGTGAAATCAACAGCATCTTCAAGCTCTTCAACGACCTTGGACGGGATACAAGGCTCGCCGATCTTTTCCATAGTGTCCTTGAATGCCTGTCTGTCCTCAGCCTTGTGAATGGTTTCGGGGTTAGCACCGAGGAGCTTTACACCGTGGGATTCGAGGAAGCCTTCCTCTGCAAGCTGCATGGAAAGGGTAAGTCCCGTCTGTCCGCCGAGTGTGGAAAGAACGCTGTCAGGCTTTTCGATCTCAATGATCTTCTTTACAACATCAAGTGTGAGCGGTTCAATATAAACCTTGTCAGCCATTGCCTTATCGGTCATAATTGTTGCAGGGTTGGAGTTGATGAGTACAACCTCAAGACCCTCCTGCTTAAGCGCACGGCAAGCCTGAGTGCCTGCATAGTCAAATTCGGCAGCCTGACCGATAACGATAGGACCCGAACCGATAACGAGGACCTTTTTTATATCATTACGAAGCGGCATTTTACTTGTCCTCCTTGTTTTTCTTAATTAGATCAATGAATTTATCGAAAAGATAAGCGGTGTCGAGAGGACCGCCGCAAGCTTCGGGGTGAAACTGTACCGTGAAGCAGGGGAATGCGGTGTAGCGAACACCCTCGCAGGTCTTGTCGTTTGCATTTATGTGTGAGACTGTGCCGACCTCGGACGGAACGCTGTCGCTTATTACAGCGTAGCCGTGGTTCTGGGAGGTAACGAACGTCTTGTCCATATCAAGGTCGATAACAGGCTGATTTGCACCTCTGTGACCGTATTTGAGCTTTTCGGTCTTAGCACCGTTCGCAAGAGCCATAAGCTGGTGTCCGAGACAAATTCCGAAGATCGGAATGTTCGCAGCTGTGAGCTTTTTGAGCTCTGCGATAACTTCAACATTTTCGGCAGGATCTCCGGGGCCGTTGGAAAGCATTATTCCGTCAGGCTTCATTGCGATAACTTCTTCCGCAGTTGTCGAAGCGGGAACTACGGTAACATTGCAGCCTCGGTTGATAAGCTCACGGCGGATATTTCTCTTGTAGCCGAAATCATAAAGCACAACATTGTAAGTCGGGTTCTCAGCAGGATATTCTTTCTTGTTGGGGATAGTCACCGACTTAACAGCGTTCACGATCTTGAATTCAGCGATCTTTTTGAGGAACTCGTCTTTCTTTTCGTAAACATTTTCCGTTGTGATAACGCCGTTCATAACGCCGTGTTCACGGATGATTCTTGTAAGGCATCTTGTGTCGATAGAATGTATGCCGATGATGTTGTTCTTAACGAGAAATTCGTCAATGCCGCCCGTCATTCTGAAGTTGGACGGGGAGTTGCACCATTCTCTTACAATGTAGCCGTTGACGTAGGACTTTTCGGATTCTCCGTCCTCCTCGTTCACACCGTAGTTTCCGATGAGCGGAAATGTCTGTGTAACGATCTGACCGAAGTAGCTCGGGTCTGTGAGAGTTTCCTGATAAGCGGTCATGCTTGTTGTAAAAACGATCTCTCCGAAAGAAGTTCCCTTTGCTCCGAAAGAGCAGCCCTCAAAGATCTTTCCGTTTTCAAGCATAATGTACGCTTTATCGCCTGTGTTGAATAAAGACATTATTTTTCCTCCCGATTTATAATGTATTAACGGAATTCCCGACTTGATAAAGTCAGTAGTACCTTATTTTATTTTTTAAGCGCAGTAACGAATGAGGTGATGTCCTCTCTCATACGGATACATTCTCTTCTTGCTGCCTTTGCGAAGTCCTTTTCGTCGCAGCCCTCTTTCTTGTAAGCAGTCATAACAGCTCTTGAAGAGTTTACGATAGCACCAAGACCCTTTTCATCGAAAGCCTTTGCAACGCCCTCTGCACCGCCGCCCTGAGCGCCGTATCCGGGAACGAGGAAGAATGTGTGCGGGAGCTTTGCTCTCATTTCTGCGAGCTGCTCGGGATATGTTGCGCCGACAACTGCACCGACAGCGGAGTAGCCGTACTTGCCGATTGTGTCCTTGCCCCATTCCTCACACATTTCGCCCATTGTGTTGTAAATGGTCTTGCCGTCGTCAAGAATTCTGTCCTGAAGCTCGCCCGAGGACTTGTTGGAGGTCTTGACAAGAACAAAGATACCCTTGTCATTCTCTGCGCAAACCTTTGTGAGGGGCGCAATGCCGTCCGTTCCGAGATAACCGTTTACCGTGAGCGCATCAGCACCGAAGCCCTCAAACTTTACTCCGTCAACTTCCGTGCTGCCGAGGTAAGCGTTCGTGTAAGCTTCCATTGTTGCGCCGATATCGTTTCTCTTGCCATCGACCATGACAAACATACCTTTGCTCTGTGCGTATTCGATTGTCTTGTAAAGCGTTTTAACGCCCTGCCAGCCGTACATTTCGTAGTAAGCTGCCTGCGGCTTGATTGCAGGAACGATGTCGTAGATCTCATCGATGATAGCCTTGTTGAATTCAAGGATAGCCTTTGCCGCACCCTTGAGGTCAGCACCCTTTTCCTCGAATGCCTTTTTCTTGATGAATTCGGGAACATAATCAAGCTTAGGGTCAAGTCCCACAACTGTAGGGTTGCCCGTTTCGATTATCTTTGCAATAAGTCTGTCAAATGACATTTTCAACACTCCTTTTTATCTTTCAAAGCGGATAATTCCGTCTGTTATCGTCATAAGGTTCTGACCCTTGAACTTTTCACCCTTGAAAACCGTGTTGTGCGATTTTGAGTGAAGCTTTTCGGGTTCAACTACCCATTCTTTTTCAGTATCAACGAGGATAAGGTCAGCCTTTGCGCCCTTTTCAAGCTTTGTAACGGGCAGACCGAGCAGCTTTCTCGGCTCTGCTGACATCATCTCGGATATTCTGCTGAGTGAAAGCTTTCCTGTGTGATAGAAATGCGTGAGCATAGCCGCAAGCGAGGTTTCAAGTCCGACAACTCCGTTCGGAGCTTTGCAGAAGTCAGCCTTTTCCTCAGCTGCGTGAGGTGCGTGGTCGGTAACGATGCAGTCGATAGTTCCGTCAAGCACAGCTTTCTCAACAGCCGCACGGTCAGCTTCGGTGCGTAGCGGCGGATTCATTCTGTAATCAGCATCGAGCGAGCGAATTTTCTCGTCCGTATACATAAAGTAGTGCGGACAGGTCTCACAAGTTACCTTAACTCCTCTTGCCTTTGCTTCACGGATAAAGTCAAGGCTTCCGACCGTTGAAACGTGGCAAATGTGGATTCTCGCATCTGCGCTCATCGCAACAGCGATCTCACGGGCAGTGATGCTGTCCTCGGAAGCACGGTTCATTCCCTTTAAGCCAAGCTCTGCGGAAACCTCTCCGTCATTCACGATGCCGCCGTTGATAATGTTAAGGTCTTCACAGTGCGAGGCAATGAGAATTCCGTTTTTATTCGATCCAAGCATAGCCTGACGAAGAAGCTCCGCATTTTCAACGGGTCGGCCGTCATCGGAAATTATTCTTACTCCAATAGAGGAGTGGTCATAAAGCTCTTTTCCGAGCATACCCTTTGTAACGCAGCCTGCGGGATAAACCGAAACGCCCGTAGGTTCAGCCTTGCTCACGATGTAATCGACAGTTTCCTTGCTGTCGATAGGAGGCTTTGTGTTCGGCATACAAACAACGCCCGAAACACCGCCTGCGAGTGCGGCTGCACAACCCGTAAGAACATCTTCCTTGTGAGTGAATCCGGGGTCACGGAAGTGAACATGCATATCGAAAAGTGACGGCATAACAACAAGCTTTCCGTTTCCCTCAATAACTCTGTCAGCGGCTTCGGAAACATTTCCGACCTCCGCAATAACACCGTCCTTAACGAGAACATCACCGATCGTATCAGTTCCTGCGTCAACAATTCTTACATTTTTAAATAGTATGCTCCGGTTCAAGCGCTCTCCTCCTTTAAACTTC
Organism: uncultured Ruminococcus sp.; assembly: GCA_900550695.1. GTDB lineage: Bacteria > Bacillota > Clostridia > Oscillospirales > Ruminococcaceae > UMGS363. Next base: position 16,397 of record URTF01000025.1, on the reverse strand, counting down.
TCCAAAAATAACTACTTTTCCGTCCTTGCCGTCAAATATCACCTTGACCGATTCATCACGGGAGGTCGGAACGTTTTTGCCGACATAATCGGGACGTATCGGCAGTTCTCTGTGTCCTCTGTCAACGAGAACGGCAAGCTGTATCGACTGCGGACGGCCTCTTTTCATAAGTGCATCTATCGCAGCACGGGCGCTTCGTCCCGTAAAGATAACATCATCAACAAGGATTATCTTCTTGCCCGTTACGTCGAAATCGATAACTGTCTTATCGCAGTCGGGAGCATGGCGTTCATCATCACGGCAGGAAGTGATGTCGAGTGCGCCGACCTTTACAGTCGTTCCCTCAAGCTCGTTTATCTTTGCGGCAATTTTTGATGCAATGTTCAGACCACCCGACATTATCGCAATAATGCAGATGTCCTCCGAACCCTTGTTGCGCTCCAATATTTCATAGGAAATACGCGAAAGCGCACGAATTATAGATGAGCCGTCAAGAATGACCGCTTTTTCCTGTCTTTCCTTGTCCATATCTGCACCTCGCGTTTTATACAAAAAAATACCTGTCTGAAAATTCAGGCAGGTAGTGATAAACTCTGTTTTACACGGAAAAGCTTGCAGTTATAGCGTATTTACACTTGTTCCGTTTCAATATTAAGCTTATGACCGACTTGCCTTGTCAATCTCTCCGGATTGCCCTTAAAGGTAACGGTTTTAACTAATAAAAATTATATCACGGAACAGCGCAAAAGTCAACATACATTTCTCTGTTTTACATTTTGTTTATATTTTACTGTAAAGTATAAAAAATAATGGTAAAAACGACAATTAATCGTATTTTATGAACTCAACGGTAGACAGAATATATTCAATTTCGTTTGCATATTTGTCATACCAACCGGTTGTATTGTTTAAAACCGCACAGCCTTCATAATCGCCTTTCAAAAAAATATGATCCCATTGCTCCGAACAGAGATAAGTTCCCTCTGTTGCTGAGTATCCGTTAAACTCAGTTTCAATTTCGGAAAGCGCAGCATCGCTGACTTCAATGCCGTCCTTTGTGTATTCAAGTGTGATACTTCCGTCTGCTTCGGAGTTGGGTTTAAGATAAACGGAGATACTGCTTGTGGGTTCATCATCTGTCTGTACGGATTCATAGCTCCAATCATACGGCAGTTCAAAATCAACTCCGAAAGACGGCGCACACTGAGGTATGACAGACCAAGCTTCATATTTCATTATGGAATCATGGGATTCGCTTGTTTCATATTTCATGAACTCAACGGTTGACAGAATATATTCGATTTCGTCTGCATATTTGTCATACCAATCATTTGCATTGTTCAGAACTGCGCAGCCCTCAAATTCATCGTTCAGCAAGATGAAATCCCACCTGTCCGAACCGTCATAAGTCCCTTTTACAGCCGAATGACCGTTGAAGTCAAAGTCTTTTTGGTGAAGTCCCGTGCCGCAAAAGGCAATGCCGCCTTTTGTGTATTCAAGTATTATACGTCCATCTGCTTCGGTATTGGGTTTAAGATAGACGGAGATACTGCTTGTGAGTTCATCGTCTGTCTGTGCGGTTTCATAGCTCCAATCATACGGAAGTTCAAAATCGATCCCGAAAGACGGCGCACACTGTGGTCTGACCGAACAAGCTTCGTATTGCATTTCATCATCGATCTCACTTATTTCCGCTGTCGATTCTTCCGTATCGTCAAATGTTATAGGATTCCCGTCAGCATCCCAATATTCCGCTCCGTCATAGTCGCTCGGTACAGACACACTTGCATCGGGGGTCTGTATTTCTGTTTTGCTTTCCTCGGAAACCTTTCCGCAGGCAGTGAGTAAAGATACAGCCGCCAATAATGCTATGATACTTTTGATTTTCATTTATTTACCCTCCTTGAATTATGCTTCTGCTATATAAACAATCCAAAGCGGGAAATTTTTTCATTTCTGCATTGATTTGGCGTTGTTGACAAATTGCTTATTGAATTTTTGTAATAAAAAGCACCCTATAAGCCTTGTGAAGCCTATAAGGTGCATATAAAATCAAAGTGCGCCGAGAATTTCCTTTGCTTCCTTAACTTCATCGGAAGTAGGTGTTGGAACACCCTCAAGTCCGTACTTTATGCCGAGGTTTTCCCATTTGAAAACGCCAAGAGTATGATAGGGGAGAACTTCAACACGGTCAACAGTCTTCAGCGTGTCGATGAAAGCTCTTGTCTTTTCAAGGTCAGCCTTATCGCTGGTAACTGTCGGAACAAGAACATATCTTATCCACATATGCTTGCCCTCGTCGGAGAGAAACTTTGCAAAGTCGAGTATGCTTTCGTTTGAGCAGCCCGTGAGTTCCTTGTGCTTATCATTGTCGATCTCTTTTATATCAAGCAGGAAGAGGTCGGTGTACTTGATAAGCTCTTTGTACTTGGAAAACTGCGGTTCGGAACGAGTGAACGGCTGTCCCGAGGTGTCAAGACATGTGTTCACACCGTGTTCCTTTGCAATTTTGAAAAGCTCGGTGACGAAATCTATCTGTAGAAGTGCCTCGCCGCCGCTTACGGTGATACCGCCGCCGCTTTTCCAGTATGGCTTGTAACGGGCAGCCTTTTCATAAGCCTCCTGCGGTGTGAATTCACCCAAAAGTGCAGACGAACCCCAAGTATCGGGATTATGGCAATACTTGCAGCGCATAGGGCAGCCTTTTAAGAAGAAAATATATCTTACTCCGGGACCGTCAGCCGAACCGAAGCTTTCAATTGAATGTACCTTGCCTTTTATTTCGTTCATCTTTTTCACTTCCTTTTTAGAAAAAATGGCAGGCAAATTTCTTCGCCTGCCACTATATTATTTACAAACTTGCGCCGATAATTTATCTGGTAGCGTGGAATGTTCTGGAGATAACGTCATCCTGCTGTTCAGGTGTGAGGTCTACAAAACGTACAGCGTAGCCGGATACACGGATCGTGAAGTTAGCGTATTCAGGGTTCTTAGGATCAGCCTTGATCTTTTCGAGGAGGTCTCTGCCAAATACGTTTACATTGAGGTGGTGAGCGCCCTGATCGAAGTAACCGTCCATAACAGCAACGAGGTTGTCGATTCTTTCAGGCTTGTTATTGCCAAGAGCCTCAGGGTTCATGGACTGAGTATTGGAAATACCGTCGAGAGCCCAAACGTATGGGATCTTAGCTGTGGAGTTAAGAGATGCAACAAGACCGTTCTGTTCTGCACCGTAAGATGGGTTAGCACCAGGAGCAAACGGAGCGCCTGCCTTACGACCGTCAGGAAGAGCACCTGTAGCCTTACCATAAACAACGTTCGATGTGATAGTAAGGATAGATGTTGTAGGCTCGGAATCTCTGTATGTGTGTCTCTTCTTGATCATTTCAAGGAATGTCTTAAGGAGCCATACACCGATCTCGTCAGCTCTGTCGTCATCGTTGCCGTATCTTGGGAAGTCGCCTTCGATCTGGTAATCAAGAGCAACGTCCTTAGCTACGCCGATAACTTCACCCTTCTTGTTCTTGATATCAACATCGCCGCGGACAACCTTTACCTTAGCGTACTTGATAGCGGAGAGGGAGTCGATAACGTGTGAGAAACCTGCGATACCTGTTGCAAATGTACGTCTTACGTCTGTATCGATAAGAGCCATTTCAGCAGCTTCGTAGTAGTACTTATCGTGCATATAGTGGATAAGGTTAAGTGTATTTACATAGAGACCAGCGAGCCAGTCGAGCATAACTGTGTACTTCTTGATAACTTCGTTGTAGTCGAGGTATTCGGAAGTGATGCCCTTGTAAGCAGGTCCGATCTGTGTGCCGAGCTTTTCATCAACACCGCCGTTGATAGCGTAGAGAAGAGCCTTGGCAAGGTTTGCACGAGCGCCGAAGAACTGGATCTCCTTACCTGTCTGTGTAGCGGATACGCAGCAGCAGATGGAGTAGTCATCGCCCCATACAGGCTTCATAACATCATCGTTCTCGTACTGGATCGAGCTTGTGTCGATAGAGATCTTAGCAGCGTACTTCTTGAATGCTGCAGGGAGAGCGGAAGAATAAAGAACTGTGAGGTTTGGCTCAGGAGAAGGTCCCATGTTTTCGAGAGTATGGAGGAAACGGAAGTCGTTCTTTGTTACCATAGAACGTCCGTCGCAGCCGATACCGCCGACTTCAAGTGTAGCCCAAACAGGGTCACCGGAGAAGAGTTCGTTGTAAGATGGGATTCTTGCGAACTTGACCATTCTGAACTTCATAACCATGTGGTCGATGAGTTCCTGAGCTTCGGATTCTGTGAGGATACCAGCCTTGATATCTCTTTCGATGTAAATATCGAGGAATGTGGAAACACGGCCAACGGACATTGCAGCACCGTTCTGTGTCTTGATAGCAGCGAGGTAGCCGAAGTAGAGCCACTGAACAGCTTCTCTTGCGTTCTTGGCAGGCTGAGAAATGTCGTAGCCGTAAACAGCAGCCATTTCCTTCATGCCCTTGAGAGCCTTGATCTGGTCTGTGATCTCTTCACGAAGACGGATAACATCATCAGTCATTGTGCCGTCGCCGCAGTTAGCCTTGTCAGCTTCCTTTTCCTTGATGAGGAAGTCGATACCGTAAAGAGCAACTCTTCTGTAGTCGCCTACGATACGTCCACGGCCGTATGTATCGGGAAGACCTGTGATGATGTGGCTGTTTCTTGCAGCTCTGATCTCAGGTGTGTAAGCATCGAAAACGCCCTGGTTATGTGTCTTGTGATATTCGTTGAAGATCTGATCGTACTTGGGGTTGATCTTGTAGCCGTAGCTTTCAGCAGCCTGCTGTGCCATCTTGATACCGCCGTAAGGCATGAATGCTCTCTTGAGAGGCTTGTCTGTCTGAAGACCGACTACCTTTTCGAGATCCTTCATGGATTCGTCGATGTATCCGGGGCCGTAAGCTGTAAGACCTGTTACAACTTCTGTTTCGCAGTCGAGAACGCCGCCCTTGTTACGCTGTTCGATCATAAGTTCCTGGAGCTTGCCCCAAAGCTTGTTTGTAGCTTCTGTAGGACCTGCAAGGAAAGATTCGTCACCGTCATAAGGTGTGTAGTTCTTCTGAATGAAGTCTCTGACATCGATCTGCTCTTTCCAAAGTCTGCCTTCGAAGCCGTTCCACTGATCAAAATTAACCATGTGTTTTTTCCTCCTGTTATTTAAATTCGTCGGTCAAAAACCGTATGTTGGTTACTGATTTTTGCCGATTCTTTTTGTTTACAAATATATTATAACACATTTTTTATAAATTTCAACTGTTTTTTGATATATAATACATATAAATTTATATATATCACTTTAAGAAAGCGCCATTTCCGCTCAGAAACGACAAAAATCGACTTCGGAAATATACATAAACGGTATAATTATATTTAATATAGTATAAGAGTAAAGTTTCGTTTTAACGGTTTAAACCGCATTTTATACGAAAACGTATAAGCCAAAAAGTTTTTACAAAAAAGCCTATTTATCTGCAATAAATGAGATTTTGACTATGATAAAATCATATCGTTTTCAAAATCAATGACAAAATCAACATAGGTGATCGTTTATGAAAGATTTAACTCAGGGAAAGATAGGAAAGCTCATAATCACGTTTGCGATACCGCTTGCGATAGGAAATATATTTCAGCTTCTGTACAGCTTCGCAGATGTTTTTATAGTCGGCAACACGCTCGGAAACAATGCGCTTGCGGCTGTCGGCTCGACCTCGACGCTCAACGACCTTATAGTCGGATTCCTGCTCGGACTGACGAACGGCTTTGCGGTAGTGACGGCTCAGAGCTTCGGCGCAAAGGACGAAAAAAAGCTCCGCAGTGCAGTCGCACACACACTTATGCTCGGCGTGGCTGTTTCGATAGTGCTTACTGTATTGAGCGTTGTTTTTCTTCCGCAGATATTCTCCGCACTCAATATCCCGTCAGAGCATTATGAAAATGCCTATGCTTATGCAAGGATAATTCTCCTCGGTATGACGGCTTCAATGGCTTACAACGTCTGCGCAAGCGTTCTGAGAGCTGTCGGTGACACGATAACTCCGCTTATTTTTCTTATAATCTCGTCCGTGCTGAATGTTGCGCTCGACTATATTTTCATCGCAAAGGTGAATATGGGTGTTGAGGGCGCGGCTTATGCTACGATAATCTCGCAGATAGTTTCCGCCGTGCTTTGCTTCGTATATATGTTCAAAAAATACAAGATGCTCCGTGTAAAGGCAGAGGACTTTGCACTCTCGGCGGATATGGTGAAAGACCTTATGGGCAGCGGACTTTCAATGGGATTTATGAACAGCTTTGTTGCGTTCGGTACAGTTGCACTCCAGAGTTCCATCAATACATTCGGCACAAATATCATCGTTGCGCATACTGCCGCCCGAAAGCTGACAAGCTTCTTTATGATGCCGTTCGCCGTTTTCGGTATGACAATGGCGGCTTACTGTGCGCAGAATTACGGTGCGGAAAAATACGGAAGAATACGCAGGGGAGTGTTCCTCTCGGTGCTTTATTCGTGGATATGGTGCGCACTTCTTATTGTGTTCATATACAGCTTTGCACCGCCGCTTCTCCGATTCATAACGTCGACAGATGTTCCCGAAATCATCGATACGGCAACGCTTTATCTGCGTGTGAACTGCATACTTTACTGCGTGACAGCTGTAATTTCGATATTCCGAAATGCCCTGCAGGGACTCGGTGTACACAAAACGCCTATCGTTTCGAGTGCTATCGAGCTTCTCGGCAAGGTGGGGATCGTTATTCTTCTCGCACCGAGAATTGGATATATGGGAATAATCCTTTCCGAACCTATCGTGTGGGTCCTTATGGTCATTCCGCTCATAATCAGGCTTATGAATCACCCTGCAATGAAAAAACGTGCTGTCGAGGAATGATTTTTCTGCTTTGTTTACAGAAAAATAGGAATTTAGCATAAAAATAAAATTTTAGCATAAAATGACTTGACAAGCATCGGTGAATATTGTAAAATAGTCAAAGGCAGTTGAAAAGTTAACTGTCTTTGACTTGATCTTCATAGGGGAGTAGTCAGCGCAGAGAAATGCATCCGGGAGGTTGCAGGCTGCGTGTTCGGATCGACATACCGGCGTAAATGCCCGGTTCGGACGGGGAACTTTTTCCTTGACAAGACTTATGTATAGCGTTTGTTTGCTGTATATGAGTACCCTTTTTATCGGCTTATGTACCGCATGCGGACATAAGTTTTTTTGTTTATAATAGGAGTATTGTTATGGGTTTTGTTGAGCTTTTTCTTATTGGTGTGGGGCTTTCTATGGACGCATTCGCAGTTTCGGTATGCAAGGGACTGAATATGCGGGGAAAGGTCAACTTCAAACACGCAGGCATCATCGCATTGTTCTTCGGCGGATTTCAGGCAATTATGCCTCTGATCGGCTATTTTCTCGGCATAGGTTTTGAAAAGTACATCACAAGGATAGACCACTGGATAGCGTTTCTTCTCCTTGGTTTTATCGGCGGAAAAATGGTCATTGAGGCTATAAAGGAATGGAATGAGGCCGACAAGCAGGAGGAAGACAGGCTTGACATAAAAGAGCTGTTTGTTCTTGCAGTCGCAACGAGCATTGATGCTCTCGCTGTCGGAATAACCTTCGCATTCCTCAATGTAAATATCTGGTCGGCTATCTCGATAATCGGCGCAACAACATTCGTGCTTTCGATAATCGGCGTAGTTATCGGAAACAAATTCGGCAGCAAATACAAAAGCAAAGCCGAGCTTGTCGGAGGGATCATTCTTATACTTATGGGCGTAAAAATTCTCCTCGAGCATCTCGGCGTTATCAATTTCTAAAATTCTTTATTTGAGCTTTTTCGCCATAGTGATATGGGGTGCTGATTCTTCAAGAAAAGGCTCACCCTCTGCAATGTAGCCGTTCTTTTCGTAGAACGGCTGTGCTTGTATCTGGGCGTGGAGAATTATCTTCGATGCGCCGCATTTTGCAGCTTCGTTTTCGAGAAATGCAAGTATTTTGCTGCCCGTTCCGCCCTTGCGGAAATCCTTCAGAACGGCAAGCCTGCCAAGATAGTATGCGCCGTTTTCTTCCGCAGGAAAAATTCTTCCCGTTGCGATAGGAGTACCGTCAGCGAAACCGACAGCGTGAACGGCTGTATTGTCAATAGTATCGAATTCTTCCTCAAAGCCCTGCTCCTCGACAAAAACCGTCTGACGGATAAAATGCGCCTCTTCGGGAAGTTTTTCATAAGCTTTTATTATCATAGCAAAATACCTCTTTTGGAAAGGAATATAAAAAAATGAACGTTATTCTTGCATCTGCATCGCCGAGAAGAAAAGAACTTCTTGCGAGCGTTTTTGACAAATTTGAATGTATCCCGTCCGATGTGGACGAAACCCTGCCCGAGGAAATACCTGCCGAGCAGAGCGCAGAATTTCTCGCCGTGAAAAAGGCTGCGCATATCGCAAAGGAACACGCCGATTCGTTTGTTATCGGCTGTGATACAATAGTTGTTTTCAACGGCAAAGTCTACGGAAAGCCGCATGATGAAGCCGATGCAAAGCGTATGCTCACTGAGCTTTCGGGCAAAACTCATAAGGTCATAACCGGCGTGTGTCTTTTTTATAAAGGAAGAAGCCTTAGCTTTTCCGAAACGACCGAGGTGGAGTTCTATCCGCTTTCCGATGAAGAAATAGAAAGCTACATTCGGACAGGTTCGCCGATGGATAAGGCAGGCGCTTACGGTATTCAGGACAAAGGCTTTCTGCCCGCAAGACAGATACACGGCGACTATTTCAATGTTGTCGGTTTGCCTACTGCACGTCTGAAGCGCGAGGCGGAAAGGTTTCTTCGTCTGTTTTAATAATCGTTCGGTAAAGATAGCTTCGCCCCTGCTTGCCGATGCGTTCGGTAACTCCGAGTGCGGTGAGAATATTCAGTACAAGCTGTGCAGCTGACGTATGAACCCGTGCTTTTTCTGCAAAATCGTGCGAGGTATATTCGCTTTCCAGTCCGTTCGGCACGAAGTAAAGCCAGTCGGAAAGCCTGTCAAAATGCAGCTCATCACAAAGCGCAATTGGGATTCTGTCATAGCGTGTGCTGCCCCTGCGCCGACCTCGTTTCAGACCTGTGGTTTCGGGCGGCTGACGGTATTCTTCGACATCGAGCATCACAATGCAGAAATGCAGCCGTTCATTTGGCAGAAACGGTTTAATTTTGTAAAGCTCGGGGAAAATATCGTAGGGCGAACCCTTTTTGGGGGACTTGCGCTTTCTGCCGAGTCTGCCCGTTTCGGGATCTATCGGTATCAGCCATTTGTTGAGCGGTATCGGATAAACAACGGTAACATCGCTGACTTCAAGAAATGCGGCAAGCTTTTTCCGCAGTCTGTCAAAGCCTGCGGTCTGTATCTCGATGATGCCGTTTTCGCCTACGATATCGGCAACGAAGCCGCCGACCTTTTGCTCGTGACTGTCCTCAAACGGCTCGAAGTAATTTTTCAAAACGGAATGAACGGTCTTTTCGCCGTAAGTTCCTATGCCTGCTCTTTTGTGTTCGCCGTCAAGAACCTTTGAAAGAGCGTAAAAATATTTTTCTCTGTCCAAAATATCACCAAAATTAAAGGAAGTTGTTTTATGGAAAAATCAGTTAAGGATTCGTATGCGGAGCAGGTCCAGATCCTCACACAAAAGGATATGAACGGCTACAACCGTCTTTTCGGCGGAAGATTAATGGAATGGATAGACATTGTTGCATCCGTCGTTGCACGCCGCCATTCGGGAAGAAATGTCACGACCGCTGTTGTTGATACACTCACATTCAGAGCGCCTGCACACCTCAACGATACCGTTATCCTCTGCGGAAGAATAACCTACGTCGGCAGGACTTCAATGGAGGTTTGCGTTGAAACATACGTTGAGCATCTTGATTCGAGCAGGACTCTCATCAACACGGCTTATGTTATTATCATCGCAATTGATGAGAACGAAAAGCCCGTTGAAGTTCCTCGTTTAAAGCTTGAAACGGAGGAAGAAAAAGCTGAGTGGACGCTCGCCGAAAAGCGTGCCGAGATTCGCAAGCAGCGAAGAAAAGAAATGTTCTGAAATAAAGCCTTTGCAAACCGTTACATTGGGCTTGCAAAGGCTGTTTGCTTATTTAATAGTATAATCGGCATCGATATAGTCGCCGTTTGCCTGCTTTTTGAGCTTTTCAATGATCTTGTCCGCTCTGTAGCGTGTAACTGCGTCCATAATGCCCTGAACGATAAGAACGAAGCCGGTGAACTTCATTGCAACGGAAATTGCATCGAACGGATTTATGATAATTATGATTCCGAGTGCAGCCATAACCACCGCAAGAAGCGCTGTTACCCACCATATTTTGTAACCGAGAAATTTCGTTTCAAGTCCGTGTTCGAGAATACCAAAGCTCTGGACGAGGATAACTATGCCTATTACAATAGTTATGAAACCGACTATCCTGTCGGGATGTACCGTGATAAAAAGTCCGAGAAGAAGTTGGATAAGACCCGGAACAAGGTTGAATTTCTGTACGGGCGAGTTCATATTGAGCAGGGAAGCTCCCGTGAAGAAAAGTCCGCTCATAAGCAGGATCATGCCGATAACACGGCATATCACAACGGTGGCCTGAAACGAATTCGCAATAAGTATTATTCCTACAATGACTGTCAGAACGGGTGCGATGAAAAGTGCAAGTTTATTTGTTTTCGTTTTCATATAGTGCTGTCTCCTTTGCTGGATTTGGATACATTATAACATATAAAAACGTCAATTTCAATATACAATTTTAAATTAGTGTTAAAAGTAGCTTGATTGTCTACACTTATGTGTAAAATGGTTGACAATCTGGCAGAAATATCGTATAATAACGATTGTAAACTAAAATAAACTGATTGGTTGACAATTGGGATTTGAGGAGGTTTGTATCTGTATGGCAGATATAACAGAAAATGTTGGTGCAGAGGTCACCAAAAGCAAAATAACAACTAAGGAACTCGTTTTCACGGCTCTTATGGCGGTAATTATCGCTGTTTGCTCGTGGATATCTATTCCGACTACAGTTCCGTTCACGCTCCAGACATTCGGCGTGTTTATGGCAGTCGGACTTCTCGGCGGCAAGAAGGGAACTATCTCGGTTCTTGTCTATATTCTTCTCGGCGCAGTCGGAGTTCCTGTTTTCGCAGGTTTCAGCGGCGGTATCGGAGTTCTTTTCGGAACAACGGGCGGCTACATAGTTGGATTCCTGCTTTCGGGTCTTGTTTACTGGGCAATGACAGCAGCATTCGGTGAAAAGCTCCCGATAATGATCATTGCAATGGTTATCGGACTTCTCGTTTGCTATGCATTCGGAACAGCCTGGTTCATGATCGTTTATGCAAAGAACACTGCACCTATCGGACTTATGACAGCTCTCGGCTGGTGCGTATTCCCGTTCATCATTCCTGACTGCATCAAGATCGCACTCGCTGTCGTTCTTACAAAGCAGCTCAAAAAGTATGTCAAGCTTTAATGTAAGGGCGCACCACGGACTTTGTATGAGCTTTTTCGAGGGAAAAGGCTACAGCGATTCTTTCACGGCGAATATGGCTGAAAAGAAAATGCTGCTTGAAAAAGATCCGATAGTGAAAATCGTTGACTGCGCAGATGAAGTCTGCAAAGCCTGCCCGCACAATGACGGCGGAGTTTGCGGCTCTTTCGGAAAGGTCGCAGGATATGACAGCGCCGTTCTTGAACGATGCGGAATAAAAAGCGGAACGGAGCTGCACTGGAAAGAATTTTCAAAGCTTGTTCACGATAACATAATCGGGGCGAGAAAACTCTCCGAAGTCTGCGGCGACTGCCAGTGGTACAGCATCTGCGGACGAGATCAATAAGCAAAAAACATCAGTTCATAAAGCATTTCAGAACATTGACATAAATTTATTGATATGGTATAATAAGACATTACTGAAAAACGGTAATGTCTTATTTTTTGTATAGGAAACTTTTAGGAGAAAGTATTATGAAGTACACAAATCCGATAATCAAGGGCTTTTATCCCGACCCGTCCGTGTGCGAGGCAAACGGAAAATATTATCTCGTTTCAAGTTCGTTCCAGTATTTCCCCGGAGTGCCGCTTTTCGAGAGCGACGACCTTATCAACTGGAAGCAGATAGGTCACGTCCTTACCCGAAAAAGTCAGGTAATGCTCGAAAAGATCAACAGCTCGGGCGGCGTTTTCGCACCCACGATAAGATACAACAACGGCAGATTTTATATGGTAACGACCAACGATACGACCCACCAGAATTTCTACGTTTACACCGATGATATCTACGGCGAATGGTCCGAGCCTATCTTCGTTGACCAGTCGGGCATCGATCCGTCTCTTCTTTTTGATGATGACGGAAAGGTGTACTTTCTCAGTAACGGTCAGGACGATGAGGGCGAGGGCGGAGTTATCCAGTGCCGGATCGACATTGCAACGGGCAAAAAGCTTTCGCCGAGCAAATGTATATGGAAAGGCTCGGGCGGACGCTATCTTGAAAGCCCACATATGTACAAGATAGACGGAAAATACTATCTTATGGCAGCCGAGGGCGGCACGGAATATGGTCACATGGTAACATATTCACGCTCCGATTCCGTCTGGGGCAGGTTTGAGAATTACGCACATAACCCCGTGCTCACCAACAGAAACAAAGCTCCTTTCATTATTCAGGGCATCGGTCACGGCGACCTTATCCGTGACAGGAACGGCAACTGGCATATCCTCACACTCGGTTTCAGACAGATACATATCTGGCAGCCGTATCACCACCTCGGACGTGAGATATTCCTCACACCCGTTGCTTTCGATAAGGATGGCTGGTTCACCGCAGGCAATGACGGAACGACCGACTTCGGGTATGAGATAAGCGGTGACTTCGGGCAGACAGAAAAGAAGCTTTACACCTTTGAAAACACCGATTGGAACATCGACTGGTGCTATCTCCGTCACCCTCATTTTGAGAATTACAGCCTTTCGGACAAGGCGATCCTCAAGGGAACTGATATCACCCTCGAAGAAGTCGATTCACCGACATTTATTGCTTTGCGTCAGCGTGATTTTGATATGGACTACAGCGTCAATGTCAGCATCGACAAGGGCGAAGCAGGCGTAACTGTTTATATGTGCGAAAACGAACATTACGATATTGCGATAAGAGCCTACGAGGGCGGTTTTGAAGCAGTCCTGAAGCTCAACATCGGCGGCATAAAGCACATTCAGAACACGGTCAGGCTTTCGGGCGCATCGGCAAAGCTTGAAATTGTTTCGGACAGCGTTTTCTATAATTTCTATGTCAATGACAACGGAAAGAAGATACATCTCGGCGGCGGTCAGTCGAAGTATCTTTCAAGCGAGGTTTCTGGCGGCTTTACTGGCGTTGTTCTCGGACTTTATGCTGTCGGAAACAATACGGCAGAGTTCACCGAGCTTAATGTAAAATACAAATAAAAGGAGTTTCTGTATGAATAAGAATTTGCTTACAGCGCCTATGGGTTGGAACAGCTGGGACTGCTATGGTGCGGCTGTCGATGAAGATACCGTTCGCAAGAACGCTGAATTTATGGCGAAAAATCTTAAACAGTACGGCTGGGAATATATCGTAGTCGATATTCAGTGGAGCAACCCGACAGCGCCGAACCACGAATATCAGCCGTTCACGGAGCTTTGCATGGACGAATATTCACGCCTTATCCCTGCCGAGGAGCGTTTCCCGTCAGCAAAGAACGGAAAGGGTTTCGCACCGCTTGCGGAATATGTTCATTCGCTCGGACTTAAATTCGGCATACATATTATGCGAGGTATCCCACGTCAGGCTGTTCACCGCAACACACGCATAAAGGGAACGGACATTACCGCCCGTCAGATCGCAAAAACGGACAGCATTTGTCACTGGAACACGGATATGTACGGCGTTGACCCGACCAAGGACGGTGCGCAGGAATATTACAACAGCATCTTTGAGCTGTACAAGGAATGGGGCGTTGACTTTATAAAGGTTGACGACATCGCCCGTGAGCTTCCGCACGAAGAAGCCGAGCTTGTTATGCTTTCCGATGCTTTGCACGGCTGCGGAAGAGATATGATACTGAGCCTTTCTCCCGGACCTGCACTTATCGAAAAGGCGGAGCTTTATAAGCAGACGGCGAATATGTGGCGAATCACCGATGATTTCTGGGACAAGTGGGAACTGCTTTATGCGATGTTTGAACGTGCTGAAAAATGGTGCATACATACGGGTGCCGGACACTGGCCCGATGCCGATATGCTCCCGATAGGACCTATTCTTCAGGATTATGACAAGTCTATCCGCACGAAGTTCACCGAGGACGAGCAGGTGACGATGATGACGCTTTGGAGCATCTTCCGCTCACCGCTCATGATAGGCGGCGAAATGACGGGCTTTGATAAATTCACGATGAGTCTTCTCACGAATGAGGACATTATCAAAATGCACCATAATTCACGTCATTCCCGTCCCGTTTACCGCAGAAATGCAGACGGAAACGAGTATATCCTCTGGACGGCTTTCAGCTCCGAGGGCGGATATTACGCAGCTGTTTTCAATGCAGGAGATAATGACGGCGTGATGAATGTTGACCTTGAAGCGGCTGAGATATACGGGAAGGTCAGCGGCAAGGAGCTTTGGAGCGGCGAGAGCGTAAGCGCAGAGAGCAGCTTTGAAGTCAAGCTTCCGAAGCACGGTGCAAAGGCTTTCTACTTTGAAAAAGCATAAAAAGTCAGTTAAAATAATACAATAGGATATTGAAAACCTCCGCTTTTTGCTGTACAATTAATACTAAACACCAATAAAATACAGGAAAAAATCTGCACTGAAATCACATATATCCAAGATTGTCAGCTTGATTTTTTTCAAATTTTAAATGGTGTTTAGTATAAAAAAGTAAAAAACGGAGGTTTTAATTTATGCCTAATCCATATCTTCCTTTATGGGAATATATCCCCGACGGCGAACCACGGGTGTTCGGCGACAGGATTTACGTCTACGGTTCACACGATACAGCAGGTTCGGACACATTCTGCGATTATGTTCTAAAATGCTGGAGCGCACCCGTTGACGACCCGAACAACTGGACTTGCCACGGCGACATTTTCCGTGTAAAGGATACAAGGGATCACAAGTCCGATATCCCCGACGGCAACCCCGACAGACGTTTGTTTGCGCCCGATGTTGTCGAAAAGGACGGAAAGTATTATCTTTACGCTTACATCATAAACCGCATCGGCTGTGTCGGCGTGAGCGACCGCCCCGAAGGACCGTTCAGGCATCTTTCCGACTATGTTTACACCGTTTCCGATGAGGTATGCTGCAACGGCTGGTTCATCGACCCGTCCGTTTTCGTCGATGATGACGGAAAAGCTTATATTTACTGCGGATTTGAGCGTTCGTTCCTTGCGGAGCTTAACAGCGGCAATATGTTCGAGGTCTCAAACGCTGTAGAGCATTTTATCCCGAATAAAGTCACGAATGAGAACGGTTTTGACTCGGAAGAAACGCTGTTTTTTGAAGCGGCTTCTATGAGAAAGGTCGGAAATACCTACTATATGATCTATTCGCCGAAGCAGGGAAGCAGGCTTGCCTATGCAACGTCCGATTCTCCCGTCGGACCTTTCACATACCGAGGATATATCGTTGACAACGGTGTTGATTACCCAGGAGGAAACGACCACGGCTCTATTGCTTGCATAAAAGGTCAGTGGTACATTTTCTATCACCGTATGACGAACGGAACTATAATGTCACGCCGAGGCTGCGTTGAGAAGATAGAGATTTGCCCCGACGGAACGATACCGACAGTAGAAATGACCTCGCTCGGCTTTGAAGATTCGCTTTCGCCTTATAAGATAACTCCTGCGGATATTGCCTGCGTTTTAAAGGGCGGTGCATTCGTCACGGAGAAAAACGTTTTTGAACGTGTTATAACGAATATAACGGACGAAACGGTCATCGGCTATAAATATTTCGACTTCGGCAACGATTTCGGTAGCAAAACTATGGAGCTGAATATGAAAGTCAACGGCTGCGGCTGTGATTGCAAAGTTCATATTCTCATTGACGGCGAGAACGGCGAAGAGATAGGCACTGTCAGCATCGGAAAGGACAGCGGAGTTGTTTCCTCGGTTGTCAGAAACGTAACGGGAAGACATTCCGTTTTCTTCAGGGTAACGACCGATTACACAGGTTGGACGGGCGAATATTTCAAGAACAGATGTCTTTTTGAATTACATGAATTCGTGTTTACAAAGTGATTTCGGAGGGTGTAATACTAGAGCGTGTCTGAAAACAAAAAGTTGCACAAAAAGCACTCGAATGGTATA
>URTF01000024.1 GCA_900550695.1 uncultured Ruminococcus sp. | reverse complement strand
TTGCCCTCTGGACACCCACCACCCTTTAAAAAGCGTGGACGTAAACTTTAATTTTATGCAGTTTTTTCATTAATGTGCCTTTTCAACAGACTATGTCTGACAATGTAATTTGCCAGCCGTTTTTTATTTGAGTTCAAGTCGCATTTCGGTATTTCCTCTTTCAACGAATCCGTTTTTGAGATAGAGAGGTTTTCCCATTTTGGTGGCGAAAAGGTCGATACAGGTTATCCCCTGCTCCCTTGCATCGGAGATTATCCTGCGCAGGATAGCCGAAGCTGCGCCCTTTCTGCGGAACTGCTCCATTGTATAGACATTCATAAGGAGCGCAGTCCTGCCGTTGATAAAGTGCGTATTTGCAGGTCTTTCAACGGTTATGAAAAATATCACTGCGGCAGGAACGCCGTTTTCCTCTGCGATATAAGCAGTAAAGTCTTTTCCGATATGACGGCTGAAATAGTCGGGGAGCTGTTTATTGAGCTCGTCCTCCTGTTCCTTTGAGAGCGGTCCCATATCGTCATTTATATAGGCGAATCGGAACTTTATCAAAAGTCCGATATCGTCCGTTGTTGCGATCCTTATATCCATCAGAAAACGTCCTTCTTTCTTATGATATGCCGTCTGATTATGATAACTATCGAAAGTGTTATGCAGGCAACAAGAAAAAGCGGAACTATCCACTTATTATGCGACTCGTCCTGCGTGGACTTGATATCCGTCCAGAGATCCTGCATCTCCTGATTTGCTTCATCGGAAAGGTTGCGGAAGATGGTCGTATTGTTGTCAAGATATTCGCTGTCGGGATAGGAAACCTTGTCGTTCTGCGTTTCTTCGTCAAGCATATCGAAAGCGGCGCTGTTCGGTGTGGAATAACCGATATAGCTTGTCGTAGCGTAAGCGATGTCGGGTTCGCACATAAAATTGATATACATTTCAGCGGCTTCTTTCTGCTTTGCGCCAGCAGGAATACATATCGCATCAATAAAAAGGTTCGTTCCGCTTTTCGGTGTAACAAAACCAAGGTCTTCATACTCGTCCATAAGCGTAACTGCGTCACCTGCGTAATATGGAGCGACGAGTGCTTCGCCTGCGCCCATTTTATCGAAAACTTCGTCCATTACATACGCTTGGATAACGGTTTTCTGTTCTTTGAGCAGATCGGCACATTTTTCAAGTTCTTCAGAGCTTTCGGTATTGAGGGAATAACCGAGTCTTATTTCCGCAATGGCAAAAGCGTCACGGGGATTATCGAACATCAATATTCTGTCGGAATAATCCTCGTTCCAGAGTATATCCCAATCGATATCTTCGGGTGGGATATCGATCATCGTTGTATCATAGATGATGCCGACCGTTCCCCAAGTATAAGGCACGGAATACTCATTTTGCGGGTCATATTCGGGGTTCACGAAGGTATCTGTTATATACTTAAAATTCGGGATATTGTCAAAGTCAAGCTTTTGGAGCATATTTTCGTGTATCATTCTCGAGATCATATAGTCGGAGGGAATTATGATATCGTAGCTTGCTCCGCCGCCTTTGAGCTTTGCATAAAGCTCTTCGTTAGTGGCATAGTTGGTGTAGTTCACCTTTATACCCGTCAGGTTTGTGAACTCGGCGTTTACGTTGAGTGTGTTTTCCTCCGAGCCGTCAGAGATATACTCGCCCCAGTTATAGACATTTATTGTAATGCCTTTGTCACGGAAACGGGAATAATACTCATCGTCCTCAACAGTGAGCGTCTGGACTTCGGACTCCTCTTCTTCGCTGTCGGCTTCTTCCTCAATATGGTCGGCACAGGCAGACAAAGAAAGGCACAATGCGGCTGCGAGAGCAAGTGGGAAAACTTTATTTGAAAAGAATTTTTTCATCAGCGTCTTTCCCCCTTTTCCTTTGCATTGCTCTTTATCTCGATGATATTCTTTATAACGAGTATAACAACCACGGTGAGGAAAATTATCGTCGACAAAGCGTTTATCTCGGGGCTGACCTTTCTTCTCGTCATTGAATAGATCGTAACGGGAAGCGTCTGCATACTCGAACCGCAGGTGAAGTAGCTGATTATAAAATCATCGAGCGAGAATGTGAACGAAATAAGGAAGCCTGATACAACGCCCGGCATAATTTCGGGCAGAACTACCTTGAAAAATGCTTTGAGCGGATTGCAGCCGAGATCCTGTGCCGCTTCGTACAGGAACGGATCCATCTGATTGAGCTTCGGCATAACATTCAGTATGACATACGGCACATCGAACGTGATATGCGCTATGAGAAGCGTTACAAAGCCGAACTCGAAGTTCATTCTTGCTGCGAAGAACACGAAAAGCAGCATAAGCGAAACGCCCGTAACGATCTCGGGGTTGATTATCGGAAAATTCGTGATATTCAGCACGATAGCTTTCGGAACTTTTTTCATATTCTTTATTCCGACGGCAGCGGCTGTTCCGAGGATAGTTGAAACTATCGATGCGAGGACGGCAATGATGATAGTATTCATCAGCGACGACATTATTATCTCATTTTTGAAAAGCTTTATATACCAGTCGAATGTAAAGCCCGACATTACC
Organism: uncultured Ruminococcus sp.; assembly: GCA_900550695.1. Lineage (GTDB taxonomy): Bacteria > Bacillota > Clostridia > Oscillospirales > Ruminococcaceae > UMGS363. The sequence goes on along the minus strand of URTF01000024.1, from coordinate 25,761 downwards.
GAGCGGCTTTTCGTTGTATTGAACGAAAAAACTATAAGCACAAATATCGGAACATAAAGGAACATCATCACGAGGGCGAGATAAACTTTAGCAAATTTTTTCATACGCTCTCCTCCTTTATATAACCATTACGCCGTCATCGTCTGCGCCGAACTGGTTCAGTATCGTCATTATGAGCAGGACAATGACCATAAGCACGAGCGATATAGCTGCACCGAGGTTGATATTGTAGGAATTTCCGAGGAACTGCATTTCGATAAGGTCGCCGATAAGGAGGTTTCCGCCGCCGCCCAGCATTCTTGAAATGATGAATGTGCTTATTGCAGGAACGAAAACCATTGTTATTCCCGAAAATACTCCCGGAAGGCTCAACGGGAACACGACTTTAAGCATAGTTTTTGCAGGGTTACAGCCGAGGTCTGCGGCAGCCTCGAGGACGCTTTTATCTATCTTCACCATTACCGAATAGATAGGCAGTATCATAAACGGAAGATAGTTATAGACCATTCCGAGGACGACTGCGCCCTCGGTATTCAGCATTTTGAAAGGTCCGAGTCCGACAAGTCCGAGCAGAGCGTTTATAAGTCCGTTATTTCCGAGCAGAGCCATCCAAGCGTAGGTACGCAGCAGGAAGTTCATCCACATCGGGAGCATAACTATCATAAGCATCGTACTTTGGATATTCGTATTCATTCCGATAAGGATATACGCAAGCGGATATGCGATAAGCAGGCATATCACGGTCGAAATGAGTGCGAGCCATATCGAACGGACGAAGATAGGTGTATATTGTGCGACGTTTGAAACATAGTCGAGAGTAAAGTGACCGTCCTTATCCGTGAACGCAAAATATGCGACCATTATCAGCGGAACAAGTATGAAAACTATCATCCACACAAGGTAAGGGGCTGCAGGAAGCTTATTCTTCATTTTCAGCATTTTCCTCCTTTACATCATCGTCTTTCATACGGTGCATAATGTGTATATCATCGGGAGTAAAGGAAATTCCGACAGATGCGCCCTTTTCGGCTGCTTTGGTTGAATGAACTATCCATTGGAAATCGTAGCCTTCAATTATCATTTCGTAATGAACGCCCTTGAAAATGACGGATTCTACGATTCCGTTGAGCTTTGATTCCTCGGGTGGAACGAGGGTTATATCCTCGGGACGGATAACGATATCGACGGGAGTATTTTCGCCGAATCCGCTGTCGACACATTCAAATTCGTTGCCTGCGATCTCAACGAGTCTGTCCCTTATCATAAGTCCTTTAAGGATATTGCTTTCGCCGATAAAGTCGGCAACAAATGCATTCGTAGGTTCGTTGTAGATATCTACGGGAGAGCCTATCTGCTGGATTTTGCCGCCGTTCATAACGACAACGGTATCACTCATTGTGAGAGCCTCTTCCTGATCGTGGGTAACATAGATAAAGGTGATTTCAAGCTGCTCCTGGATACGTTTCAGTTCGATCTGCATTTCCTTACGGAGTTTGAGGTCGAGTGCGCCGAGCGGTTCATCGAGAAGAAGCACCTTCGGGTGGTTTACGAGCGCTCTTGCGATAGCGACACGCTGCTGCTGACCGCCTGAAAGACGGGTAATGCTTCTCTTTTCATATCCGACAAGGTTTACGAGCTTGAGCATCTCGGCGACCCTTTTTGATATTGCCTTTTCGGGCATTTTTTTGATTCGCAGACCGAATGCGATATTATCATAAACATTCAGATGAGGAAAAAGCGCATAACGCTGGAAAACCGTATTGATGTTGCGTTTATAAGGCGGAACGCCGTTAATGCGCTGACCGTCGAACATAACATCGCCGCTGTCGGGTTCAAGAAATCCGCCTATGATACGGAGAGTTGTTGTTTTACCGCAGCCTGACGGTCCTAAAAACGTTACAAATTCCTTATCCTTAATTTCAAGGTTTATTTTATCGAGTATTCTTTCACCGTCAAACTCGACAACTATATCTTTCAGCGTTATGATATTTTCGCTCATTTATATTATCCTCCCCGGATCTCAAAGTATCGCACACCAAATAATTCATACATAATCGACCTATAGTATTATGACCAAAATATAGCATACGATATTAACTTTATTCTTTTTTGCAAAAAAAGTCAAGAGATATTTCATTAATTTACAAAATAACACATAAAAATCCCTATTAAAAGCAAAAACAAACGGCACAAGATGCAAAAGCTGCAAATTGTGCCGTAAAAAGATTGAATTGTTTATTCGTTGAAGAAAACGTAGAATGACTTGTAGGTCATATAAACATCGGTCTTTGCAACGACTTCAAACGGAGCGTGCATTGAGATAACGGGAACGCCGACATCGATAACGTCCATATTCATATTTGCGAGGTAAGCCGCAACTGTACCGCCGCCGCCGCCGTCAACCTTGCCAAGCTCGCCGGTCTGCCAGATAACGTCATTCTTATCGAGGAGTGTGCGAACTCTTGCAACGAATTCTGCGGAAGCGTCAGATGTACCGGACTTGCCTCTTGCACCCGTGAACTTTGTAACGCATACGCCGTAGTTCATAAATGCGCAGTTTCTCTTATCCATAACATCGGGGAAGGTTGGGTCGAATGCTGCGTTTACGTCAGCGGAAAGGCACTCGGTATTTGCGATGACAGTTCTGCCGTTTGCGCCGAAGCTGTCAGCAAGGTTATAGAAGAAATGCTCGAGGTAGTCGGAGCAAAGTCCCGTATTGCCGTCGCTGCCAGTTTCCTCCTTATCGGTGAGAACGACAACGGAGGTCTTCTTTACGCTTGTGCAGTCGAGGATAGCCTTTAAAGCTGTATATGCGCAGACCTTATCATCGTGACCGTAAGCACCGACCATGCTTCTGTCGAAGCCAACGTCCTTTGCCTTGAATGCAGGAACGGCTTCAAGCTCTGCGGAGAGGAAGTCCTCTTCGATGATGCCGTACTTTTCATTGAGGATAGAGATAATGTTGAGCTTTACCTTTTCGCTTACATCATCATCCTTGAAAGGCATTGAGCCGATGAGGATATTGAGTTCCTCGCCCTTGATAAGCTCGCTCGGGGTGCGCTTCATCTGGTCTGTTGCAAGGTGCGGAAGAAGGTCTGTTACGCAGAAAACGGGGTCGGATTCGTCTTCGCCGATAGCTACTGTAACCTTAGTGCCGTCTTTCTTGATTATAACGCCGTGGAGTGCAAGCGGGATAGCTGCCCACTGGTACTTCTTGATACCGCCGTAGTAATGTGTCTTGAAGAGAGCTGTTTCGCTGTCCTCATAGAGAGGGAGCTGCTTCAGGTCAAGACGTGGGGAATCGATATGAGCCGCTGCGAGGTGAACGCCCTTTTCGATCGGCTCTGTTCCGATAATTGCAAGGATAACAGCCTTTCCTCTGTTGTTGAAATAGATCTTATCGCCTGCTTTAAGGCTCATTCCGTATGTGAATTCCTTGAATCCGCACTTTTCGGCGAGGGTGATAGTCTTTGTAACGGCTTCTCTTTCGATCTTTGCATCGTTAAGGAATGCTTTGTAATCCTCACAGAAGTCAAAGCAGGTCTTGATCTCGTCCGAGGTAAGTCTTAAACCTGCGTGTTTTTTTGAAATGCAGAGCTTTTCCTTAAGAAGCTGACCCTGCGATTTTTCTTTTGACATTTTTACATCGTCCTTTCGGTTTAGTTTTTAGGGTTCTCAAAAATCAGAGGATCCCTATTCATATAAGTTAGTATAGCTGCGGTAGGCAGTCATAACCTTATGAACATAGTGGTTTGATGAAGCCGAGGGTATCTTGTCGAGCGTTTTTCCGTCCGAGCTGTACTCCTTGTCGGCGAGCCAGGCGTTGACCTGTCCCCTGCCGGAAAAATAGGCAGCGAGTGCGGTTTCTTCATCGTTGTATTCGCTGTAAAGAAGCGAGAGAAGATACGTTCCGCAGCGGATATTATGCTCCGCAATGAACATATCATCATAGGTTATGCCGCTTTCGTCATTCATTCGGTACTGCACCCAGTCGAACGCATCTTCCATAAGCTGCATAAGTCCTCTTGCTCCGACATCGGATTCCGCTTCGGGTCTAAAGCCGCTTTCGGTCTTGATAACGGCATAGACGAGGTATTTATCAACACCGTATTCGGCAGAATATTTTTCAACATAAGGCTGATATTCCAGCGGATAAATATATTTTCTGCATAAAGCATCGGCGTTTATCCCTATGATAACTCCTGCCGCAATAAGCAGCACGAGAAACACCGCTGCAAGCTTTTTACGCATTATTGCAATACTCCTTAACCTTGTCTGCGACTTCGTTTGCCTTTTCACGCAGAACATCGACCGATTTATTGTTTTTGATGATAAAATCGGAATGATTGATGAAAAAGCGCTCCGAATGCTGCGATGAAAAACGCTCCTTTATGCGCTCCGCAGGTATCCCGTCACGCTTGGCGATACGGTTTATCCTTGTCATTTCGGGTGCGGTAACGCTTATGATAAGGTCACAGAAATCGTCCGCTCTGCTCTCGAAAAGCGTCGGCGCATCGAGCAGGACATACTGCTTCTGTTCCTGTGAATATTCCTTTATTTTCTGTAAAATTTCAAAAATTATGTATGGATAAGAAATGGCGTTGAGCTGTTTGAGCTTTTCTTTATCGGTAAAAACGATAGCCGCAAGTGCTTTTCGGTCGAGTTCGCCGTTTTCGGTCATGACCTCGCTCCCGAAGCACTCCTCGATCTCTTTAAGACAGGGTTTGCCTTTCTGCATGACTTCCCTTGCGATCTTATCGGCGTTGATGATCTCAAATCCTTTCTGCGAAAAGACATCGCAGACGGTAGTTTTCCCTGCTCCGCTCTGACCCGTGAGCCCTACCACACAGATATCTGTGTTGCCGCTCATACGTTTACCACCTCAAATCCTGCCGCTCTCAAAAGACGATTATAGACAGCAAGTCCCACGCCTGTTCTCGACGGGCAGCGGACATAAAGCTGCGTGATTCCAAGCTCGTCCGCTTCACGGAGGTTTGCGAAAAGCTGTGCAGCCTGCTCCTCCGAGGTGTCGCCGTAGGTCATAGTCCGAACGCCGCCGCACGGCTTGTCGCTGTCGAAGATCATTGCGCACACGCCGCTGCCGTTATGCTGTTTTACATAATTTGCGAAAGCTTCATACTCGCCGCAGACGATCGTAACATTTGCTTTCGGCGAATAATGCTTATATTTCATTCCCGGAGAAAGGACTTTTTCGCCCTCAGCAACGGGTTCGAGTATTCCCTTGTCGGTGAAAACGGGGACGCTGAACATACTGAGGTCTTCCTCGGAAACATATCCGGGACGAAGAAGTCTTATTCCGCCGTTTTCAAAGGAAATAACTGTACTTTCAACGCCAACTCCGCAAGCTCCGCCATCGATTATAGCAGGTATCCTGCCTTTCATATCGTTCATAACGTGCTGTGCGGTGGTCGGACTTGGACTTCCCGAGAGGTTCGCAGACGGAGCGGCAATAGCTTTTCCGCTTAATTCTATGAGAAGCCGAGCTGTTTTATGAAAAGGTATTCGTATTCCGACTGTATCAAGTCCGCCGCTCGTTGTATAAGGGATAACATCACGCTTCGGGAGAACCATAGTTATCGGGCCGGGGCAGAACTTATCCGCAATTCTATATGCAAGGTCGGGAACATTGCATACATACTTTTCCATTGAATCGACCGATGCAAGGTGAACGATGAGCGGATTATCGGACGGTCTGCCCTTTGCGGCAAAAATTTTCTTTACCGCTTCAACATTTTCCGCATCTGCGCCAAGTCCATAGACGGTCTCGGTCGGCATACCGACAACTTCGCCTTTTTTTATAAGCTCTGCGGCATATTCAACATCGGCTTTATCCGATGACAGAAGCTTTGTATCAAACATTTTCTTTTGCTCCTTGTTTATTCATCTCTTGCAGAAAGCTTTGCGGCTGTATCCGCAGTTGCAAGAGCATCGATTACCTCGTCAAGATTTCCGTTGAGGATACTTTCAAGGCGGTATATCGTTAGACCGATTCTATGGTCGGTAAGTCTGCTTTCGGGGAAATTATAGGTTCTGATCCTTTCGGAGCGGTTGCCCGTACCTACCTGTGAACGGCGCTCGGAAGCTATCTTTTCGTTCTGCTCTTCGAGCATTGATTCGTATAATCTTGAACGGAGGATTTTCATCGCTCTGTCCTTGTTTTTATACTGGCTTCGCTCGTCCTGACATTCGACAACAACACCCGTCGGGAGATGGGTTATTCTTACAGCGGATTCTGTCTTGTTGATATGCTGACCGCCTGCGCCCGATGCACGGAAAACGTCAATTTTAAGGTCAGTCGGGTTTATTTCCAGCTCAACTTCGTCAGCTTCTACAAGAACTGCGACCGTAACGGTCGAGGTGTGAACTCTGCCCTGCGATTCGGTCTCGGGGACACGCTGAACACGGTGAACGCCGCTTTCATATTTAAGGCGTGAATATGCGCCCTCGCCAATGACATTGAAGCTGATTTCCTTGATACCGCCAAGCTCAGTCTCGTTTATGTTCAGGACTTCTATTTTCCAATGCTTGCTTTCGGCATACATTGTGTACATTCTGTAGAGTGAATTAGCGAAAAGTGCGGCTTCTTCGCCGCCTGCCCCGCCTCGGATCTCGATGATAACGTTCTTATCGTCATTCGGGTCTTTCGGAAGGAGCATAACTTTAAGTTCTTCGGTGATCTCTTCAAGCTTAGGCTTTGCTTCCTCTATCTCAGCCTCGGCAAGCTCACGCATTTCTTCGTCCGTTGACTTATCGGCGAGGATCTCCTCTGCGTCCGTTTTATCCGAAAGTATTTTGCAGTATTCCCTGTACTTTTCAACGATCGGAGTGAGGTTCTTATACTCTTTCATATAGGAAGCATAGGCTTTTGTATCGTTGATAATATTGGGATCCATCAGCTTTTCGGCAATATCGTTGTATTTTTCTTCGGTAAGTTTAAGCTTTTCAAGCATAAATTTTCTCCTTCGGGATATATGTCAGGCATTGTCTTCCTTGTGGACGACCTGCTTAATATTTTTTTCTATCTTATTTCTCGGAGTCATAAATTCTCTTCCGCAGCCCTCGCAGCGGAGCTTGAAATCCATACCTGCACGAATAACGGTCATTTTATTGCTTCCGCACGGGTGAGCTTTTTTCATTGTCAAGATATCGTTCGGACGAATATCCATTTTATGAATCTCCTTTTTATTATTATGTCGGAATTTCCCGTATTTTTTCGGGTTCAAAAGATATAATATACCTTACAATAATGAAAATGTACAAAAAATCAGACAAATATACAGATTTGATTTTTTCTGCACTTTCAAAGTGAAAGGAAGTTAAGCTATGAAAATAATTGCTGAATTCGATTCGGTAAATTCTGCCGATCTTGCCGCAGCGAACATTCGCAGGACTATTTCACCCTTTTCGGACATAAGAGTTCTGCATAAGCACGAACACACTTCAATGTCGTTCAGCGGACTGACGGCAGCATTCGGCAACGGCAATCCTGCTATCGGTCCGAATATGTACACATACCCCGTCCCTGCGACAAACGGAATCGATTTGAACGAACACACCGAAAAAGTCACTCTTGAAGTAGTATGCACAAAAGAGGACAGAAAAAAGGTTTCGGGCATTATCATCAACAGCGGCGGTTACAGTCTGAACGAACAGAACTGAAAGGCATATCTCCACATACGGCGGCATAAAATTGAAAGGAAATATTTTTAAGCCAAAATATGGGAGGTACAAAATGAACAACTACTACCCCGAGGGAACGCTTATCGCTTCTCCCGAAAACACAGCAGCAATGAAAAGCATTTTTGCGCTTCAGGATTCGATTCTACAGGGAAAAATACTTGAAGCGAGAGCTGTTGTATGTGACAACGAACATAATCTTATCGTTGAGCTGCCCTGCCCGAACTGCCCGAAAGGAATTATTCCGAGGACGGAGGGCGCACTCGGCATTGAGGACGGTTCAACGAAGGATATTGCTCTTATAACCAAGGTCAACAAGCCGGTCTGCTTCAAGATACTGCGGCTGATAAAAAATCCCGACGGTTTGTTCACCGCCGTTTTATCCCGACGTGCCGTTCAGGAAGAATGTATGGAAAACTTTATTTCCCGACTTCATGCGGGAGATATAATTCCCGCAAAGGTCACGCATCTTGAACAGTTTGGCGCATTTGTTGACATCGGCTGCGGAATCCCGTCACTTATCCCGATAGATTCTATTTCAATATCGAGAATTTCACACCCGTCAGACCGATTTGTGCCTTATCAGAATATACGGGTAATAATCAAAGGTCAGAGCGGCGGAAAAATTCTGCTTTCGCACAAAGAGCTGCTCGGAACATGGGAAGAAAACGCCGCACGTTTCAGCTGCGGCGAAACGGTTTCGGGAACCGTGCGCTCCGTTGAGGACTATGGCATTTTCGTGGAGCTTGCGCCAAACCTTGCAGGACTTGCCGAGCCTAAGGAAAATGTTCGGGCAGGCGACAATGCAAGCGTTTACATAAAGGCGATAATCCCCGAAAAGATGAAAGTCAAGCTCATTATCGTTGATGTTTTCAGGGAACAGCACAAAGACCCGTCGTTCCGATATTTTTACAATGAAGACCACATTTCTCACTGGGTCTATTCTTCGCCCGATTCGGGAAAGCTTATCGAAAGCTATTTTGGCTGACGCTTTTCCTCGTCGGCGAGTATCTTATTTCTGTAAGCAAGGGCAGCCTGCTCGTTTTTGTTCTCCCCGAAATGGTAGTAGACCTTGTTTTTCAGAGGGTCGGGCAGATACTGCTGCTTGACATAATGGTTCGGGTAATCGTGCGGATAAAGGTAATGCTGACCTTTTACCGCCGCACCCTCGCCGTCGAAATGCTTATTCTGGAGATGTCTTGGGAAGTCGCCTATTTCTCCGTTTCTTACATCGGAAAGCGCTGCGTCCATTGCAAGGTAAGCGCTGTTCGACTTCGGCGCAGTCGCAAGCAGGATAACAGCCTCGGCGAGTGGGATCCGTGCTTCGGGCAGACCGAGCTGCATTGCGCTGTCAACGCAGGATTTCACGATAGTTATTGCCTGCGGATAGGCAAGTCCGACATCTTCGCAGGCTATTACGAGAAGTCGGCGTGAAAGGGAGATTATGTCCCCCGTTTCGATAAGCCGTGCGGCATAATGGACAGCCGCATTCTCGTCCGACCCCCGAATTGATTTTTGCAGGGCGGAAAGAATATCGTAATGCTGATCTCCGTCACGGTCATATTTCATATTGCTGCGCTGCGTAAGCTCCGCAGCAATTTCTTTTGTTATGCGAATTTCCGTGCCGTTATTTTCGCCCGAGAGAACGCAAAGCTCGGCGGTGTTTACTGACTTTCTCACATCGCCGCCGCAGCCTCTCGCGATATATTCGGCTGCGCCTTTTTCGACTTTTACGGGCAGACCGAGCTGCTCTGCGGCAAGGCGGAACGCACGGTTCACCGCAGGTACAAGTTCTTCCGCCGAAACGGGTTTGAACTCAAAAACGGTCGATCGGCTTATGATAGCATTATATACATAAAAGTATGGGTTTTCGGTCGTTGAAGCGATAAGGGTTATCTGTCCGTTTTCTATATATTCGAGAAGCGACTGCTGCTGTTTTTTGTTAAGATACTGAATTTCGTCGAGATACAGAAGTACGCCGTTAATGCCGTCAAGGGTGTTTGTATCTTCGATGACTTCCTTTATATCGGCAATTGAAGCGTTCGTTCCGTTGAGCTTATGAAGCTTCATTCCTGCATTTTCGGCAATGATACGGGCAACGGTGGTTTTGCCGACACCTGCGCTGCCGTAAAAGATCATATTCGGGATAGTGCCGTTCTCGATAATTCTTCGCAGCGGCTTGCCCTCGCCCAAAATATGCTTCTGACCGACAACATCGTCAAGGGTTTTCGGACGTATTCTGTCGGCAAGCGGTATATTCATTGTACGTTCCTCCCCTTTCGACATTTTTATCGGGGAACGGAAAATTCACCGTTCCCCGACTTTATTAACTGCGAATGATCACATATAAAGAGGGTGCTTTGCGCAGATCTCATTTACGCCTGCTCTTACAGCGTCAGCCTTGCCCTCGAAATCGGTAGCTGTGAGGTACATAAATTCTGCGATCTTATCCATATCGGCAGTATCAAGTCCTCTTGTTGTAACGGCAGGAGTACCAACTCTGATACCGCTTGTAACGAACGGCTTTTCGGGGTCATTCGGGATAGCGTTCTTGTTTACTGTGATATAAACTTCGTCAAGACGATGCTCGAACTCCTTGCCTGTAAGCTTGAAAGGACGGAGATCAACGAGCATAAGGTGGTTGTCCGTACCGCCAGAAACAAGGTCAAAGCCTCTGTCGAGGAGTCCCTTTGCGAGAGCCTGAGCGTTTTCAACGATGTTCTTGCCATATTCCTTGAATTCAGGCTTCAAAGCTTCGCCGAAGCAAACAGCCTTGCCTGCGATAACGTGCATAAGAGGGCCGCCCTGTGTTCCCGGGAAGATAGCGGAGTTGATCTTCTTGGCAAGATACTCGTTGTTTGTGAGGATAAGACCGCCTCTTGGACCTCTCAATGTTTTATGTGTGGTTGTTGTTACGATATCAGCATAAGGTACAGGTGACTGATGCTGACCTGCGGCAACAAGACCTGCGATATGAGCCATATCTACCATAAGATATGCGCCGACTGCTCTTGCGATGGAAGCAAGCTTTTCAAAATCGATCTTTCTCGGATATGCGGAAGCACCTGCAACGATAAGCTTAGGCTTGCACTTGTTTGCAGCCTTGTAAAGCTCCTCGTAATCGATGTAACCCTCGTCATTTACGCCGTAAGAAGTGAAGTTGAAGTATTTGCCCGAGATGTTTACGGGTGAGCCGTGTGTAAGGTGACCTCCGTGAGCAAGGGACATACCCATAACAGTATCGCCCGGCTGGAGAAGTGCAACATAAACAGCGGTGTTAGCCTGTGCTCCGGAATGAGGCTGAACGTTTGCGAACTTAGCACCGAAAAGCTTCTTTGCTCTTTCGATCGCGATATTTTCAACGATATCAACATCTTCGCAGCCGCCGTAGTATCTTTTTCCGGGATAACCCTCTGCGTATTTATTTGTGAGAACACTGCCCATTGCTGCCATTACAGCAGGGCTTACGATATTTTCGCTTGCGATAAGCTCAAGGTTTCTGCGCTGTCTTGCAAGTTCAAGCTCCATAGCGCTGCCGACTTCGGGATCGGCATTCTTCACGAAACCGATAGTATCCATTATATTTTCGTACATAACCAAAACACCCTTTCAAGATATAAATATGTAAAGATATTATACTACATTTCAACTCTTTTGGCAAGTCTTTTCATAGAATTGAAGACTAATAATTGAAATTTTGTAATAAATGTTATACTTTCAAAATTTATTTTTATATTTTGTCCTTATCAAGTTTACTTAACATAATAATTGCTACAAGGGTTTTCTTTAAATAGTCAATATAATTCATAATTTATCAAAAAAAAAAAACAAAATTAGAAAGATTTTTCCGTTTTATAGAACTATAATTAATATACGAAAACAACGTAGCTACTAAAAATCTTTATTACGTTGTTACAAAATAAGGAGGAAAAACTATGTACGATCTTGATGAAATGGATTGTCCTGACTGCTGTGGCACAGGTTATGATTTTGGCGATGGTGGTCAATGCGACAGATGTGGTGGTCTTGGAATGATAGACATCGAAGATGCAAGTTATTCCGAACAAGAGGATTTTTTCCATAACCTTGGAAAAGATGACTAAAACCAAATTAAACCTATCTTCAGCTCCAAAATAATCTTTTGGAGCTGAATTTTTATATAAAAAACACGCCGGATTTTTCACCGACGTGTTTATTTTCCACTGAAATTTTAAGGGAGATGGCGGATAGGTTCAGGGACAGCCTATCCGCCGCTGTAAAGTGAGTGATACCGACCGGCGAATGGCATATCGCAAGCCGATATTTATGTATGGATACACGGTTCAGGCGCATATCCCACATCTCGGGGATGAGAAATTGTCAATTATTCTGTGAAGAGAAGCTGTGTATATGTTGGGAAAGGCCAGATCTCGGACGGAGTGATGGTTTCGAGTTCATCAACAACAGCTCTGAGGGACTGCATAGCACTGAATACTTCTTCTCTGAAGAATCTTGCATTTTCGAGAGTATCGGTCTTTTCCTTGCTGTCGATAAGCTTTGCATCAAGTGTGTCAACACCTGCGATAACTTCGTTTGTGAGCGAAGAAACCTTATCTGCAAGTCTCTTTTCAGCATCGTAGTTTACGCCGATCTCTTTCTTTGAAACCATAGCATCAGCAAGCTGCTTGGAGAACTTGAATGCAGCAGGAACGATCTGCTTCTTAGCCATATCAAGCATTGTGAGAGCTTCGATATTGATGATCTTGGAGTAGTTGTCGAGGAGGATCTCACGTCTGGACTCAACCTCAGTCTTGGAAAGAACCTTGAACTCTTCAAAGAGCTTGATGTTCTTTTCATCATCGTAATGCTCAACGGCATCAACGGTGGAAACGTAGTTAGGAAGTCCTCTCTTCTTAGCTTCTTCAACCCATGCATCGTCATAGCCGTTGCCGTTGAAGATAACTCTCTTATGTTCCTTGATAGTCTTAACAAGGAGCTTGTTGAGGTCGCTTGCGAAATCTGTGGACTTTTCGAGTTCATCAGCGAATTCCTTGAATTCCTTAGCAACGATAGTATTAAGGATATAGTTTGTGCAGGAGATAGTATCAGCAGAACCGAGTGAACGGAACTCGAACTTGTTGCCTGTGAATGCAAAGGAAGAAGTTCTGTTTCTGTCTGTTGTATCCTTAGGGAAGTTAGGAAGTGCATCAACGCCGATAACGAATTCCTTGTTCTGATTTTCCTTGATCATCTTGCCTGATTCAAGAGCGTCAACGATCTGCTGGAGCTCGTCGCCGAGGAACATGGAGATGATAGCCGGAGGTGCTTCGTTAGCGCCAAGACGGTGATCGTTGCCTGCGGAAGCAACGGAAATTCTGAGGAGGTCTGCATATTCATCAACAGCCTTGATAACTGCGCAGAGAACTGTGAGGAACTGGAAGTTTTCCTTAGGATTTGCGCCCGGTTCAAGGAGGTTCTGTCCGTCATTTGTGGACATCGACCAGTTGTTGTGCTTACCTGAGCCGTTTACACCTGCATAAGGCTTTTCATGGAGGAGGCAGACAAAGCCGTGACGGAGAGCGACCTTCTTCATGATCTCCATTGTAAGAGCGTTCTGATCCGCAGCAACGTTTGAAGTTGTGAAGATAGGAGCCATTTCATGCTGTGCGGGAGCAACTTCATTGTGCTTTGTCTTGGAGTAAATACCAAGCTTCCAAAGCTCTTCATCAAGATCCTGCATATATTCCTGAACTCTTGTCTTGATATTGCCGAAGTAGTGATCCTCAAGCTCCTGACCCTTAGGTGCCTTTGCGCCGAAGAGGGTTCTGCCTGTGAGGATAAGGTCTTCACGCTGATCGTAAAGCTTCTTGTCAACGAGGAAGTATTCCTGCTCGGGGCCAACTGTTGTTGTAACTCTTGTAGCTGTTGTATTGCCGAAAAGTCTTACGATACGGAGAGCCTGTTCTGAAAGGACCTCCATTGAACGGAGAAGCGGAGTTTTCTTATCAAGAATTTCGCCTGTATATGAGCAGAAAGCAGTCGGGATATAAAGTGAACCGTCCTTAACAAATGCAGGTGAAGTCGGGTCCCAAGCTGTATAGCCTCTTGCTTCAAATGTTGCACGAAGTCCGCCGGAAGGGAAAGAAGATGCATCAGGTTCGCCCTTGATAAGCTCCTTGCCCGAGAATTCCATGATAACCTTGCCGTCAGCGGTAGGAGAAATGAAAGAATCGTGCTTTTCAGCGGTTACGCCTGTCATCGGGTGGAACCAATGTGTATAATGTGTTGCACCCTTTTCGATAGCCCATTCCTTCATTGCGGTAGCAACAACTTCCGCTACATCTGTATCAAGCGGTGTGCCGAGCTGCTTTGTTTTGAGCAAAGACTTATAAACATTTTTAGGAAGTCTTGCTTTCATTGTTTCTTCGTTAAATACGTTGCAGCCGAAATAATCGGGTACACTCTTAACGCCCTGATAAACTGATTCTGACATAATAATTTCCTCCCAATCATTATTAAGATAACAAAAAGGCACTTCAGCAGACAGTTTACCTATCTGCTGAAGCGCCATTGCTTCTTGTTTTTTGATTACAGTTATATAATACACTATAAAAACCGATTTGTCAATACCCTTTTTGAAATTTTGCAGAAAAAATTTTAGTTTCTTGCAAAATGTACGTTTTCTTGCCAATAAAATTAAACATTTTAGGCATTTTTGAAAAATCAAGCATACAAAATTGCATAATCAAGTGATTTTTCTTTCAAATTCCACTATTTGGGTTGAGTAAGAAAGATGAATAATATCAAACACCAATAAAATACAGAAAAAATTTTTAAATGCTGTTTTGCATAAGTCTCTTTTCAAGCTCTTCCTTGATAACTTTAGGTGTACATACGCCTTTGAGAGCCTTTGTGCATTGACCCATAATGAAACCGAACACTTTTATATCGCCGCTTCTGTATTGTGCGACTGCCTTTTCATTTTCGGATATCACCTTTTCAATGATCCCGACAGCCTTTCCGATATCGTTGCTGATAAGCAATCCCCTTTTCTCAGCTATAGTTTCGGGGTCACTGCAAGCCTCGGACATTTCCTTGAAAATTTCCTTCGCACTGTCCTTGGTTATTCTTTCAGCATCGGACATTTCAACAAGCTTTGCAAGCTGTTCGGCTGTGAACGGCAGGGCATCAGGAGTTATCTCACCAAGTTTGAGTCTTCTCATAAACTCACCGTTAATGAATTTGCATATTGAGATCGGGGCGTTATAAAAGCCTATGGCAGAATCAAAGAGATCGGAAATGAGTTTATCCGAAACAAGTATCTTTGCGTCGATCTCATTAAGACCGAACTCGTTTTGATATCTTTCCATTCGCTGTTCAGGAAGTTCCGGCAGAGAATTTCTGATATCATTGAGCTGCTCATCGGTGAATTCGATCGGTGGGATATCGGGTTCGGGAAAATAGCGGTAATCGTAAGCATTTTCCTTGGAACGCATTGTTTTTGTTTCACCGCTTTCAACGTCAAAGCGTCTTGTTTCCTGCACTATCTTTTGTCCCATATCGAGCAGCCTGCTCTGACGTGTGATCTCGAAATCAATAGCTTTGCCGATAAACTTTACAGAATTTATATTTTTCATCTCGGCTCTTGTGCCAAGCTCTGTATCATCAGACCTCATCAGTGAAACATTTACATCGGCACGGACAGAGCCTTGTTCCATTCTGCAATCGCTGACTCCCACATATTTTAAAAGGAGCATGACCTTTTCAACGAACGCTTTAGCCTCTGCCGCCGATGACATATCGGGCTCGGTCACTATCTCGATAAGCGGTACTCCGCATCGGTTATAATCTGCAAGAGATACATCATCATGATCGTCATGTATAAGCTTTCCTGCATCTTCTTCAAGGTGGATCCTGTTTATTCTGATATTTTTCGTTTTCCTTGTGCCGTTTTCTTCATACTCGATCGGGACAAGTCCGTTGATGCAAAGGGGCGCTCCGAGCTGTGAGATCTGATAGGCTTTCGGCAGGTCGGGATAAAAATAGTTTTTTCTGTCAAAATAAGTGAACTTATTTATCTCGCATCCCATTGCAAAGCCTGCTTTTATGGCATATTCAACAGCTGTCCTGTTGACAACGGGGAGTGTTCCGGGCATACCAGAACATACGGGACAGCAGCGCAAATTCTTACCGCCGCCAAACTCTGCACTGCAGGAACAGAAAACCTTCGATCCTGTTGAAAGCTCGGCATGGACTTCAAGACCGATAACAGGGATATATTCTGACATTTTTTCTCCCCTTCCATCAAAGGCACACATTTCGTCTTACAAAATTTCTTTCAAATGCATCAGCCGCTTGGATGATCGTTGATTCGTCCCACTTTCTGCCTGTCAATGACATACCGACAGGCATACCGTTTTTATCGTATCCGCAGGTCGTTGAGATCGCCGGAAGGGACGCAAGATTGACTGCAGCCGTACACAGATCGGCACGATACATCTTTTTCGGGTCAGAATTATCTTCATCTATTGCATAAGCAGTGGTCGGTGCAGTAGGGGTAAGGATGACATCACATTTTTCAAAGATATTTTCATATTCCTCACATATCTTATACTTGGCAGACAAAGCTTTTCCGTAGTATTCGTCATAGTATCCGCTTGAAAGTGCATAGTTTCCCAGCAATATTCTTCTCTTTACTTCCCAGCCAAAGCCCTCACTTCTTGAATTTGAGATAAGCTCGGCAAAATTCCCGCCCTTTTCGGAACGGTGTCCGAACTTTATCCCATCAAAACGTGCAAGATTTGAGGACGCCTCAGCTGATGAAATAAGATAGTATGCGGCGACGGCATATTTGAGCGAGGGCATTGAACATTCCACAAGCTCCGCACCGAAAGCTTTGTAGCTCTCGGCAGCCTCAAGGACGGCATTTCTCACTTCATCATCAATACCCTCCGAATAGAACTCTTTAGGAATAGCGATCTTCATTCCTTTTATATCCCGACCGATCTTTTCCGTAAAATCGGGAACTTTATTTTTTGAAGAAGTGCTGTCGTGAGGGTCATATCCTGCTATGGCATTAAGCATAACGGCACAGTCCTCCGCCGATCCTGCAATAGGTCCTATCTGGTCAAGAGAGCTTGCGAAAGCCACAAGCCCATAACGGGAAACTCTTCCGTAAGTAGGTTTAAGCCCCGTCACACCGCAGAACGAGGACGGCTGCCTTATAGAGCCGCCCGTGTCTGAACCGAGCGCAGCCGCACAAAGGGAAGCGCTCACAGCCGCAGCCGAACCGCCTGAACTTCCCCCCGAAACTCTTTTGAGATCATAGGGATTTTTAGTCTTTTTAAAAGCCGAGGTCTGTGTTGAACCGCCCATTGCGAACTCGTCCATTGAAGTTTTGCCGAGCATCACCGCCCCCTCGTTTTCAAGCTTATCCATAACAGCCGCATTATAAAAAGGAACGAAATTTTCGAGCATTTTTGATGCACAGGTGGTTTTTACCCCGTCTGTGCAGATATTGTCCTTGACAGCAACAGGAATACCGCAAAGTGCGGCAGCCTCGCCTTTATTTATCCTTTCCTGCGCCCTTTCGGCGGACCTTTTTGCGATATCCTCCGTAACGGTTATAAAGCTTTCAAGCTTGTCATCGACCTGCTTTATCCTTTTAAGATAAGCGTCTGTAAGTTCTGCCGCCGAAAGCTCTTTTCTATCAAGCATCGAACGCAGTTCGGTTATTTTCTTTCCGGTGATATCCATTTATTGATATTCTCTCATTCATTACAATATTATTTATTCAACGACCCTCGGGACAACGAAAGCATTCTCGGAGCTGACTGCGTTCTGCAGTATCTTTGCTGTCGGGTAAGACTCTCCCGCAATATCTTCACGCAGATCGCCAAAATTTACACTGTGTCCGTACTTGGAAGTGTCAGAAAAAGCATCGGCATTTTTAATAGTATCCATAAGTTCAATTATGTCCGTCATATCTTCTGACATTTTATCAAGTTCTTCATCGGTAAAATTCAGCCTTCCGAGCTGTGCAAGATACCTGACTGTTTCCCTGTCCATATAGATTTCCTCTTTATCTTCCCATAAAAATCGGAGTCTGTTCCACACAGACCCCAATATAATTCAGACTATTCTGATGCAGTGCTTATCATACATTTCCTGAATGGCTGTAAGAACGCCAAGTCTTGCCACGGGGAATGTAAGTCCGCCCTGAACATAAGCTGCGAACGGCTCACGGAGAGGTGCATCGGCGGAAAGCTCGATAGACGCACCCATATTGAATGCACCTGCCGCCATAATTACCTGAGAATCATAGCCGGGCATATCCCAAGGCTCGGGAGTTACATAGCTGTCGATAGGTGAGCCTTTCTGTATTCCCTGACAGAATGCAACAAGGTTCTCGGAATTCTTCATAAGAACGGTCGTGATGATATCTCCCCTCTTAGCACCCTGTGCAGGAAGGCACTCAAATCCGAGCATCGTCATTATCTTACCTGTAAAGATAGCTGTCTTTACAGCGCTGCAAACGACTTCGGGGGCGAGCAAAAGTCCCTGATACATAAGCTTGTTCTGGTTGAGTGTGCAGCCAACTTCCTTGCCCATACCAACGCAGGTCATTCTGTAGGAGCAAAGCTCAACAAGCTTCTTTTTGCCTGCAATATATCCTCCCGTTTCGGCAATTCCTGCGCCGGGGTTCTTGATAAGCGAACCGATGATAAGGTCTGCGCCGACAGAAAGCGGCTCTGCCTCCTCAACGAATTCGCCGTAGCAGTTATCTACCATTATAATAGCATTCGGGTTTGCGTTTTTAACGCTCTTTACGATCTCGGCGATATCCTCGACAGTAAGCGTCGGACGAAGCGCATATCCTCTGGAACGCTGTATGTATGCTACCTTTGCGTCCTTTACTTTCATAAAGATATCGGCAAGATTCGGCTTTCCGTCAGGGAGAAAATCTATCTGATCGTACTCAACTCCGAAATCTTTAAGAGAACCGTTTCCGTTTCCTCTGATGCCGATAACTTCTTCAAGCGTATCATAAGGCTTACCTGTCAAGCTGACAAGCTTGTCACCTGTTCTGAGAACGCCGAAAAGCGCAACTGTGAGTGCGTGTGTTCCCGAAACGAATGAGTGACGGACAAGAGCGTCCTCTGCGCCCATGACCTCGGCATAAACCTTGTCGAGCGTATCTCTGCCGACATCATCATAGCCATAACCCGTTGTGCCGACAAGGCAAGCCGAACTGACTTTATTATTGATAAATGCATAGAGAACCTTTTCGCTGTTCTTTCGTGCGATCTTTTCCGCAAGCGCAAATTCCTCGCTGCATTCCGCTTCTGCTTTTTCAGCAAGCTTCAAAATTCTTTCGTCAAACTCAAAGCCCTTTTTTACAATGGGCTTCGGATCAAAAATTTCTGCCATTTTAAAATGTACCTCTCATCTTTTCATTATTTCATAAACTGTATCTGTAAGTATTGGTTCAAATCCAAGTGACTGATAGAACGTGTACCGCTCTTTCTTGCTGTAAAGATATACTTCTTTACATTCTTTTTCATATTGTCCGCAAAGCTGTTTTATGAGCCTTGCTGCATTTCCCTGCCCTCTGTCCGCACTTGCGGTCGCAATATGCGAAAGAAAGACAAATCCGTTTATATCGAATGATTTTGTGACTGTTGTTGTTTTATAAAGATATATATCGGAAACGCCGTGTCTGATCTTATGTGAAATATCAACATACCATTCGTCAAACCCAATTATACCGAATGCTTCCGATATTATCAGAAAGCAGTCGGATATAAAGGCATTACGCTTTACATCGATCGCTTCGCCGCAGGACAAGCCTTTAGGTGCTTTGAACAGCGTCCGTTCTGTCTGAACATAATCATCGCTCAAATCAAGGCGGATATCCGCAGGAGCTTCGACCGTTATGGGACAAAGCATCTCAATAAAGCCGTCAAGCTCGCTTTCGTCAAAGCTGCCGTCAGCGATCAATGCACTGTTGTATGTGAGTATCGTTCCGCCCTCTTCGTTCGTGTACAATTTGCAAAAATCATAGCTTGTACCGTAGGCATTGAGCAAAGAGCGGATCTTATAACCGTAATAGCTTTCCGAAAGCTTTATATCTGTGTCAAAAATTCGCTTTATCAAAGCTCGCACACCTTTTTTATCATAAGCTCGGTGAGTTTAAGCGAATTTTCCATATCGGATAATCTCGCCGCACTCGCAGGTGAATGGAGATAACGGCACGGGATAGAAATCGCAAGCGTTCTCACGCCGCCCTTTGTGATATGGATAGCTCCGCTGTCGTTTCCGCCTGCTACCATAGTTTTTGTCTGCCACGGGATATTGTTCTCGGCAGCTATCTGCTTGGAAATTTCAAAAAGCTCACGGTCATAGATGGTCGATCTGTCCATATACGAAACAACAGGACCTTTTCCAAGTTCGCAGCAGCGTTCAGCGCCGCTCGCAAGAGGGATATCTGCAGCAGTTGTTGATTCAAGCACAATAGCAAAATCAGGCTCAACTGTAAAGGCAGCTGCCCTTGCACCTCTCAGACCGACTTCTTCCTGAACGACGAACGTGAAAGTCACGTCGTATTCCAACTCACTGTTGATGAGCATTATCATCACAGCACAGCCGAAGCGGTCATCGATTGCCTTTGAGCAAAGCATATCTTCGCCGAGCGACAATATCTCGGAATCGAAGTAAACATAATCTCCAAGTGAAACAAGCTTTTCTGTTTCTTCCTTGCCCTCCGTTCCGATGTCGATATAAAGTCCCGAAAATTCAGCGGCTTTGTTTCTTTCGGAAGAAGAAAGATTATGCACAGCCTTTGAGCCGATAACACCGTGAATGTCACCGATGCGAACGTTCCGTCCGATAACAACTCTTGCGTCGATTCCGCCAACGGGTGAAAATGTCAGCGTTCCGTCCGACTTAACGGAGGTAACTATCATTCCGACTTCGTCCATGTGTGCGGATATCATAAGCTTTTTCGCAGGTGTTTTTCTGCCCTTTTTATATGCGATAAGGTTTCCGAGATTATCGACCTTATATTCGCACTTGCCCTTTATCTTTCCGATGATATATTCACGGACATTTTTTTCATCGCCCGAAGTACCGTTAAGAGCGCAAAGTTCCTTTAAAAGTGAAGTGAACTCCATTTCAGCACACCTCCTTGATATATGCAGTGATAAGCTTCGCTGTGTTTTCAACGTCCAAAACGGAAATGACCTCAACGGGCGTATGCATATATTTGAGCGGTATTGACAATGTTACAGCCTTTACACCGCCTGCATTGACGGAAAATCTGTCGGCATTTGTTCCCGTTTCGTCATTCATAACTTCTATCTGATAAGGAAGTTCATTTTTTGCGGCAACTTCTTTCATTCGGACGGAAAGCTCACGGTCGAGCGTCGGCGCAACGCCTATCATCGTTCCCTTGCCCATTTTTCCGCATTTGAGTTCGGAATCATCTGGAGTAAGAGCAAAGCTTACGTCAACTGCGATCGCGATATCGGGGTCAACGTCATAAACGCCGATCTTTGCGCCCCTTTCGCCGACTTCCTCCTGCGATGAGAACATTATCGTATATGAGCAGTCAAGCGTTTCATTTTTCAGCATTTCAGCCGCACGGAGCAGACAGGCAACACCGCAGCGGTCATCAAGAGCCGCCCCGGATATTCTGTCGCCCTGCATATCCTGGCACTTCTGCAAAAATACTATTTTGTCGCCCTGAGATATTACCTTTTCGGCTTCTTCCTTTGTCATTCCGACATCGATGCAGATATCGGAATACTCGGGAACCTTGCCCTCGTCCGACTTCTTTTCAAGATGCGGAGGGATCGAGCAGATAACTCCGTAAACATCTTTTTTGCCGAGGATTTTTACCTGCTGTGCGAGCAAAAGCCGTCTGTCTATGCCGCCGCAGTTTGCTATTTTGATAAAGCCGTCATCGGTGATGAACGTTACTACAAAACCGATCCGGTCAATGTGTGCATCAAGCAGGATATGCGGCTTGCCCTTTTCACGCTTGCCAAAATTGCCGAAAACGCAGTTGTTCTTTATATAGCAATCGTCCGTAAATTCTTTCAGATAGCCGAGTGCAAGCTTTGCGGCTTCGTTTTCATCACCCGAAACCCCGCTTGCATCTGCAAGGTTTTTTATAACTTCTTTTAAATTCATTTTCGTTCCTCAATTCAAAGCGTTTACGATGCCCTTATAGTGCTTTCCTCGCTCTTCAAAGTTCTTGTAGTGGTCGAAGCTTGCGCTTGCAGGCGAAAGTGTAACGATATCACCGTTCTTGGCAATTTCACGAGTCTTTGCAACGGCATCTTCCATTGTTTCAACTCGATAGATGCGGCAGTTGTTTTCGTCATAGCCGCTGTAGCCCTTGACCGCAGCTTCGATCTTATCCGCCGTCGCACCGAGGAGGATAAGCGCCTTGACCTTGTTGTTTATAGCTTCGGACATTGTTGTGTAGTCGAGCTTTTTATCCGAACCTCCTGCGATAACGATAAGCTTTTGGCTGAAAGCATTAAGTCCTGCGATAACGCTGACGGGACTTGTTGCGATGCTGTCATTATAATATTTAACGCCGTCAAGCTCACGGACAAATTCTATTCTATGCTCAACGCCGCCGAAGCTTTCAGCCGTTTCACGGATAGCATCAGCAGAAACATCACCGTAAACCGCCGCAATAGCCGCAAGGTAATTTTCAACGTTGTGAAGTCCGGGGATCTTTATGCTGTCCTTGTGGACGAGCTTTTCGGTCTTATCCCCGTCCGTGAAGCAGAGCCAGCCGTTTTCATCGAGGAACGAACCTCTCTGCGGCTTTGAAAGTCTGCTGAATTTAAGCAGGTTTCCTCTCACTTCGCCCGAAAGCGCATTAGTCCTTTCGTTATCAAGATTAAGTACGGTCTTGGAGAAAGCATTCTGGTGCAGGATAAGATTTTTCTTCGCACCGATGTATTCTTCCATAGACTTGTGAACGTTGAGATGATCGGGATAAATATTGGTGATTATCGCCGTATCGGGTGACTTTCTCATACTTATGAGCTGGAAGCTCGAAAGCTCAACAACTGCGATATCATCGGGTGATATCTCTTCGATTATCGGAAGAAGAGCGCGTCCGATATTGCCGCCCTTGTGGACTTTTTTACCGCTGCGTTCAAGCATTTCGGTGATGATCGTTGTTGTGGTGGTCTTTCCGTCCGTTCCCGTTATGCCATAAATTTTACAGGGGCAAAGGTCGAAGAAAACCTCCATTTCGGAAGTAACGACGATCCCCATATCTCTTGCTTTCTGTAATTCGGGCGAAAGAAAGTACATTCCCGGAGTTCTGAAAACAACGTCCGACTTATATATAGCATCAAGATAGTTTTCGCCGAGTGAGAGCTTTGCGCCGCCCCTTTCAAGCTTATCCGCAAGCTCGCCCATTTCCGCTCTTGATTTTTTATCGCATACAGTAACATCTATATTCTTTTTCAAAAGAAGCCCGATAAGGTCGATATGGCTCACGCCCGTACCGATAAGGGCGACCTTTTTATTTTTCATTTCAGCAAAAAAAGCTTCTGCTTTTGTCATAAATACACCGTCTTTTCTATGTAGGGACATAATAAGTCCCTGAAAATAATCATACACTTATATTATATACATCATTTCTCAAAATATCAAGATTTTGCATAGAATTGCCTTGATTTTCATAGATTTAACTAAGAAATGAGGTAAACTGAATGAAATTTTATATAAATAAAATGGCAAAAGACACGTTTCGACTTACTTTTGTTTCATTGATATTACAGGGACTTGGAATTTTTCTTAATTCGCTCATATCGAGCAAGCTCGGCACGGCTTCGGTCGGCATAATGACGCTTATTTTTACACTTTTCGGTTTCATTATGGTGCTTGCGAACGGAAACATTTTCATTTCCACAAGCAGGCTCGTTTCGGAGGAAACGGGCTGCGGCAACCGGAATTATACTGTGATAATGAGATACTCGCTCGGCTTTTCGCTTGCGCTGTCCTGCTTTTTTATGGTGATTTCGTTTGTATTCGCCGAAAAAATATCCTTGCTTTCAGGAGGAAAGATAGACCTTTCCTCGCCGATAAGGCTGATAGCGCTTTCACTGCCTTTTGCTGCGGTCGGTTCGTGCATAAAGGGTTATTTCAACGCCGTGCGAAAGGTCAATATTCCCTGCCTCGGCGATGTGACCGAATTTGCGGCAAAATGGACTGCTCTGCTGATATCGGTAGTTTTCCTTATTGACAGAGGGTACGATATTTATATCCTTATTGCGGCTTCAATATTGTTGGGCGAATTTGTGAGCCTGATCTTTTATCTTGTAAAATACGCTTCGGAATATGTCGGATTCTCCCGCCTGCCCTGTGCAAAGCCCAAGCTTGACAGGTTCGGGAAATATCTTAAGCTTTCGCTCCCGATACTTGCGAGCGGTTATGTTCAGATGATACTTTCAACTGCGAATGACATTCTTGTACCGATAGCGCTTGTCAAGCACAATGATTCGGCTGACCGTGCGATGAGCGAATACGGTATGTTTGAAGCTATGATAATCCCGACGATATTTTTCCCGTCAGTGATACTGACAGCGCTTTCAAATGTTCTTATGCCCGAGATCGCAAGAGCGAATTCATCGAACAACAAAGAGCGTGTGAAAAGTCTTGTTTCCAAAGCACTGACAAGCTCATTCATATACTCGTTTTTCATCGGCGGGATTTTTTTATTTGCGGGAAAAGATATCGGAAATATAATATGTCCGTCCGATACTCTCGTCGGCGAAACGCTTGTAAAGATGTTCCCCGTTGTTCCGTTCATATACCTTGAAATCGTTCTTGAATGTATTCTGAAGGGTCTTGGAAAGCAGAATTTTTCCACGTTCAACTCGCTCTGCGAATATGTAATAAGGATAGCCTGCGTTGCGGTGTTTGTCCATTTTTACGGCTTTGTCGGTGTGCTCATCTCGTATTACGCAAGCAATATTTACAGCAATATCGTCCGCATTGCCGCCGTTTGCAAATGGTCGGGAGTGCGCTTTTCACTTCGGCTTTTTGTACTTATCCCGTTCGTATACAGCGCAGCAAGCTGTGTCATCGCATCGGCTGTCACTAAGCTTGTTTCACCCGTTGATTCCTTGTTTGAAGCGATCATTTTTACCTGCACGGCTTCGATAGCATTTCTGCTTTTTTACGAATCGGGAAAAGCTGTTTTCGGGGACAACACAGGCTTTATCTCGGTAGTGATACCACGTTCATAAAAAAATGCCCCTGCGGCAATATTTCACCGCAGGGGTATTTTTACTCCGAGATTTAGCAGCAGCTGCAGCCACAGCCGTTGTTGTTATCGTTGCTTCCGCAGCCACAGCCGTTGTTTCCGTTGTTGCCGTTGCAGCAGCAAGCCCATACGATAATGAGAAGAATGATGATCCAGCATGAAGAATTGTTGTTTCCGCAATTGAATCCGCACATAGTAATGTACTCCTTTAAATAAAATGTATTTGAACTCCGCTCGGAAGTGATCCTTTTTTTGCGGTGCTCATAGTTCATATTATGCGGAGTGCAAAATTGTGTTACTGAAAATTCTTATATTGAAATTCAGACGAACTTGATCATAATGATCTCGGCACAGATTTTTGTGTTTTTCTTGGAGTTCTGTTTTTTTGCATAGGACATATTCAGGCTCACATATTTATATAGAGAAATAATTTGAAAGCAGGCTGTTATTATGTTTGGATTTTTAAGCTTTTTCCTTGAAAATATACTGTTTTTTGCACTGCATTTTGAAAACTGCGGAGTATTCCCGAAGCCGCTTTCCGCCAAGCAGGAGGAAGAATGTTTTGAGCTTATGAAAAGCGGTGACAGCTCTGCACGAAGCCGCCTTATCGAGCATAATCTCCGTCTTGTTGCGCACATTGTAAAGAAATACAGCAATACACAGAGTGACAGCGA
Organism: uncultured Ruminococcus sp.; assembly: GCA_900550695.1. Lineage (GTDB taxonomy): Bacteria > Bacillota > Clostridia > Oscillospirales > Ruminococcaceae > UMGS363. Next base: position 111 of record URTF01000024.1, on the reverse strand, counting down.
GGATCTTATTTCTATCGGAACGATAGGTCTTATCAAGGCGGTAGAATCATTCGACTATTCAAAGAACACACGCTTTGCGACTTACGCTTCACGATGCATTGAAAATGAGAT
>URTF01000023.1 GCA_900550695.1 uncultured Ruminococcus sp. | reverse complement strand
TTCGAGATTGTCGGCTTGATTTTTTCCAAATTTTAAATGGTGTTTAGTATAAACAATGCCGCACAAAACGCAAAAAATGTGATCTGTGCGGCATAAAATTTTATCAGATATCGTTGCGGATAATATCTTCAAGAGTTTCACGCTTAACGATAACTCTTGATTTTCCGTCCTTGACCATTACGACAGCAGGCTTGCAAAGTCTGTTGTAGTTGGAGGACATTGAGTAGTTGTATGCACCCGTTGCCAGAACAGCGATAGTGTCGCCGACTTCAACGTGCTGAACGGGCATATTTTCACCGATGAGGTCGCCGCTTTCACAGCACTTGCCTGCGAGTGTGATCTTTTCGGTCTTTTCCTCGCCTGCCTTGTTTGCAACTTCGATATCATATTCCGACTTATAAAGTGCATAACGTGGGTTATCGCACATACCGCCGTCAATGGAAACATAGGTACGAATGTTGGGTATCTCCTTGATGCCGCCAACTGTATAGAGTGTAAGACCTGCAGGAGCAGCAATCGAACGGCCGGGTTCGATGAGGATAAACGGGAGCTTGATGCCCTTTTCCGCACAGATTTCCTTTACCTTTACGGAAACGCACTCCATATACTTTTCAAATGCACATGGCTTGTCCTCGTTTGTGTACTTGATACCGAAGCCGCCGCCGAGATTGAGTTCCTTCACTTCAAAGGAAAGCTCGTTCTTGATCTTTGCGATGAAGCCGAGCATAACCTCTGCTGCGTGTACGAATGGGTCAATATCGAAGATCTGACTGCCGATATGACAATGCAGACCGATAAGGTGAACATTTTTGAGTGCGATAGCCTTTTTAACAGCCTCGAAAGCCTCGCCCGTTTCAAGCGCAAAACCGAACTTGCTGTCGATCTGACCTGTTTTTACAAAGTTATGTGTATGAGCGTCGATACCCGGCTTGATACGGAACATTATGTTTGCTGTAACGCCCTTTTTCTCTGCGAGCTTGTCAAGTCTTTCAAGCTCATAAACATTGTCAACGATTATTCTTCCGACTTTCTTTTCAACTGCGAGTTCAAGTTCTTCGTCTGTCTTGTTATTGCCGTGGAAACAAACCTTATCCATAGGGAAACCAACGCTTGCAGCCGTGTAAAGCTCGCCGCCCGATACTACGTCTGCGCCAACGCCCTCGGAATCAACTATTCTGTAAATTTCCTTGCAGGAGAAAGCCTTGCTCGCATAGCATACAAGACCTGCGCCGCCGTAGAATTCGTCGATAGACTTCTTGAAACGCCGGCAAGCGCTGCGTATCATCGCTTCGTCCATAACATAAAGCGGAGTGCCGTATTCCTTTGCAAGCTCTACGGTATCAACGCCGCTTACGGCAAGGTGACCTTTTTCGTTTACTGTTAAATTTTCCGATACAAACATTTTCAAAACCCTTTCTTTTTTCTCTGCAGGATTTTATTCCGCAGAAACTTCCTCGATTATTTCCCTGATCTTATCTGCTCCCTCGCCTGTTACAGCGGAAAATTCAATTACCGTGATATCATCGAAATACTCTATTTCCTGTCTGAACCCCTCCATTCGTTCGGCACGCTCTCTTTTGGAAAGCTTGTCCGCTTTTGTCAATATAATAACAAACGGCAGTTCGTTATCTATCATAAAATTTATCATGTGCATATCGTCCGCAGAGGGCGGGTGGCGCATATCGATGAGCTGAAATATCAGCGCAATATCACGTCCCGACATAAGATAACCCTCAATAAGCTCCGACCAGCGAAGCTTATCACTCTTGGCGATCTTTGCATAGCCGTATCCCGGGAGATCGACAAGAAAGCAGTCATCTATCTTATAAAAGTTGACCGTTGCAGTCTTTCCGGGGACAGCGGAAACTCTTGCGAGCGATTTTCTGTTGAAAATTTTGTTTATCAGCGAGGACTTTCCGACATTGGAGCGTCCTGCGAAAGCAAATTCTGTTTTTTCCGAGGGCGGAAGCTGCTTATATTCTCCGTATGAAGCGAAAAATTCCGCTTTGTTAAAGTTCATATCGTTACTTTCTCCCCTGTTTTATTTATGAGCGAAGCTCGGCATTATTTTTTATATCTTTTTTCTTCTTATTCGGCAAAGGCTTTTTGGCAAGAGCATTGTCAAGAACGTCTGTGAGCTTTTCCGCAAAAATGAAGTTCAGACCTTCCTTGACAACATCATCGACCTCTTCAAGATCAGCCTTATTTGCCGCAGGAACAATAACATCTTTCATACCTGCCTTGTAAGCAGCCATTGTCTTTTCACGAAGTCCGCCTATCGGAAGAACCTTTCCGTGAAGCGTTATCTCACCTGTCATAGCAACATCATGCCGAACTGGAATGCCCGAAAGAGCGGAAACAAGTGCAGTTGTCATTGTAACGCCTGCTGACGGACCGTCCTTTGGAGTTGCGCCCTCGGGAGCGTGGATATGGATATCCTTTTCCTTATAGAAATCGGGAGCGATACCGTATTTATCCGCAATTGAGCGGACGTAGCTGACCGCTATCTCGGAGCTTTCTTTCATAACATCGCCGAGCGAACCCGTTACCTTGACATTTCCCTTGCCGTCCAGAACGATAGCTTCAAGCGGCATTATAACGCCGCCCACCGAAGTCCACGCAAGACCGTTCACAACGCCGACTTCGTCATTTTTAGCGAGATCATCGTCAATATATTTGCGAACGCCGAGGTACTTTTCAATATTTCTCGGTGTGATGCTGACCTTTGCAGCCTCGCCCGAAACAATGACTTTCGCAGCCTTTCTGCAAAGCGAAGCAATTAGTCTTTCAAGCTTTCTTACGCCAGCCTCACGCGAATAGTTATCGATAAGCACATAGATCGCAGCATCATTTATTTTGAGCATCGATGCTTTGAGTCCGTGCGCTTTGAGCTGCTTCGGAATAAGATGTTCCTTTGCGATATGGAACTTTTCCTCTCTTGTGTAGCTCGTAAGCTCGATAACTTCCATTCTGTCGAGGAGCGGAGCATCTATCGTTTCGGTTGTATTTGCGGTCGTAACGAAAAGCACCTTGCTCAGATCAAACGGTATTTCAATATAGTGGTCACGGAAAGCGTTGTTCTGTTCGCTGTCGAGAACTTCGAGCATTGCCGAGGACGGGTCGCCCCGCATATCATTCGACATTTTGTCTATCTCATCGAGCAGGATAAGCGGATTTGCCGTCCCTGCCTGTTTTAATGCGGTTATAATTCGTCCCGGCATAGCACCGACGTACGTTTTTCTGTGACCTCGGATATCGGATTCGTCCTTGATACCGCCAAGCGAAACCCGTACATACTCTCTTCCGAGAGCCTTGGCAATCGACTTTCCGATAGAGGTTTTACCAACGCCGGGAGGTCCTACAAGACAGATTATCTGTCCCTTTATATCCGGTTTAAGTTCACGGACTGCAATATTCTCAACGATTCTTTCCTTGACCTTCTTCAAGCCGTAATGGTCGTGGTCGAGGATAAACTGTGCACGCTCGATATCGGCTGTTTCCTCCGAATATTTATTCCACGGAAGTTCAAGCACCGTATCGAGATAGTTACGGAGAACGGCATAATCCTGCGAGGACGGTGACATTTTTGAAAGGCGTGTGACTTCACGCAGGAGTTTTTCCTCGCTCGCCTGTTCAAGGTGAAGATCCTTTATCTTCTGCTCATATTCATCGAGTTCATCGTATGTATCGTCTTCGCCGAGCTGTGAAGATATTGCCCTCATCTGCTCACGGAGATAATACTCACGCTGACCGTCATCGATCTGCTCTCTGACCTTGTTCTGTATGCTGTATTCGATATCAAGAATCTCTATCTCACGGGAGAGCATTGCAAGCAGCATACCAAGCTTTGACACAAGATAATCCTCTTCAAGCAAGTCCTGCTTGTCCTCAACCGGCAGCAGAATGTTGCTGACTATCGTATCGAAGAATTTGGCAGGGTCTTTCTCGTCCATTATCGCATTGATAAGTTCTTTCGGCATCTTCGGCACAAGGTGGCTGTAATGTTCAAAGGTTGATCTTGTCGCACGGACAACGGCATCAAGCTCCGCCTCTTCGTTCTGACACTCTATGTAATTCGGCAGCTTTTTTATAACAGCCGTAAGATACGGTTCGTTCTGATCTATCTTCATCAGTTTCGCACGATATTTGCCCTCGACCAGAACTCTTGTGATCTTATCGGGGGTTTTAAGGATCTGGCGAATTTCTGCAACAGTTCCGATTTTATACAGATCATTCTTGCTCGGGTCTTCAACAGAGTTGTCGATCTGAGCATCGAGAAAAATAAGCTTGTTGCCGCTCATTGCAGCTTTAAGAGCAAGCTCCGAGCGCTCTCTTGAAACATCGAAATGCACGACCGTATTCGGAAAAATGACAAGTCCTCTTACTGCGAGCATTGGCATTGTTATCGTTTCAGCTCTTGTTCCCATTATAAACCTCGTTTCTCCGTCGTCATAAAAGATATTGTCAAAATTAAAATGAATATTTTTTTGCGGTATTATTCATTTTCCTGCTCCGACGGAAGCAGGTCTATTAAGAATGATAACTTGCATTTTGCAGGTTATTGCAGACATTCGGTAATACCTATATATTATATATGAAAATCAATTTTTTTGCAAGTCACAATTTTTATATTTTTCTTGTGGATTTTAAGACTTTTTAAGTGAATTTATGCATATTTTCTGTATTTTAGTCGTAAAATCACCGCAAATCAATGAAAAAAAGCCTTTAAAACGCATTTTTTCAGCATTTTAAAGGCTTTTCTGAAAATTAATCACAAATTATGTTACTTTTTAGAAGATGTCTTCTTTCTGATAACAGTCGGCATTTCATTGTTTTCAACGCAGTCCTTTGTGATAACAATTTCGGAGATGTCGCTGTCGGACGGAGCTTCAAACATAACGGGCATAAGTATCTTTTCAACTATAGCACGAAGTCCGCGCGCACCGGTGTCCTTTTCAATCGCCTTATGAGCGATCGCCTTAAGAGCATCGTCCTCAATTTCAAGCTTGATATTGTCAAGCTCAAAGAGCTTTTTATACTGCTTGACAAGGGCATTTTTCGGTTCTTTAAGAATACGGACAAGAGCATCTTCGTCAAGCTCATCAAGGACAGTTATAACAGGCAGACGTCCAACGAGTTCGGGAACGATGCCATATTTAACCAGATCCTGTGAAACGACATCTTTGTATATGCCTTTCTGCTTCTCTGTCTTTGACTTTATCTCTGCGCCGAAGCCGAGTGAAGAGGATTCGGTTCTTCTCTGAATTATTTTGTCAAGTCCGTCAAATGCACCGCCGCATATAAACAGGATATTCTTTGTATCGATCTGGATACATTCCTGATTAGGGTGCTTTCTGCCGCCCTGCGGAGGAACATTGGAAACTGTGCCTTCGATTATTTTCAGAAGCGCCTGCTGAACGCCCTCGCCGCTTACATCACGGGTAATGGACGTATTTTCCGACTTACGGGAGATCTTATCGATCTCATCAATGTAGATGATACCCTTCTGGGCAGCTTCAACATCGAAATCGGCAGCCTGCAAAAGTCTTACAAGCACATTTTCAACGTCATCGCCGACATAGCCTGCTTCGGTAAGCGTTGTAGCGTCGGCAATTGCAAACGGAACATTGATTATCTTAGCGAGCGTCTGTGCGATATAAGTTTTACCAACGCCGGTAGGTCCGAGGAGAATGAGGTTGCTCTTCTGGAGTTCAACGTCATTGTCATCGGAACTAAGGCTGTTTATACGCTTATAATGGTTATAGACTGCAACGGCAAGAGCTGTTTTGGCAGCGTCCTGACCGATAACATACTCGTCGAGAACTTTCTTTATCTCCGCAGGCTTCATAAGCTTTACAGCAGCACCCGACTTCTTCTCGTCATTTCTCGAAGAACGCTGATTAGGAGCGATATATCCGTTCCCTGCGAGCATTTCGTAGCAATAAACTACGCAGTCATCGCATATATTGCAGTTTCCTGCGGTAAACATATTACGAACCTGATTTTCAGGCTTTCCGCAGAAATTGCATCTTTTTAATCCTTTATCTGCCATATTTCAACTCCAAATTATCTCTTGTAGATAACCTTATCGATAAGACCGTACTCAACTGCTTCCTCGGCAGACATATAGTTGTCACGCTCTGTATCCTGCTTGATGATATCGAGCGGCTTGCCTGTGTTTTCGGAGAGGATATTGTTGAGCTTTTCTCTTGTTCTGACAAGGTGATCCGCATGGATCTTGATATCGGTACACTGACCCGAAAGTCCGCCGCCGCCGATAAGGGGCTGGTGAATGAGGATCTCGGAATTAGGGAGTGCAAGACGTTTGCCCTTTGTACCCGATGAAAGAATAAGTGAACCCATTGAAGCAGCAAGTCCCATACAAATTGTGGAAACATCGCACTTGATGTAGTTCATTGTGTCAACGATAGCAAGACCTGCGGTAACAGAACCGCCGGGGCTGTTGATATACATACAAATGTCTTTTTCGGGATCCTGGCCCTCAAGGTGAAGAAGCTGTGCGATCACAACGCTTGCGGAAGCATCGGAAACCTCTTCGGAAAGGACAATAATTCTGTCATTGAGAAGACGGGAGAAAATATCGTATGAACGTTCTCCTCTGCTTGTTTGTTCTACAACATACGGAACTAAGCTCATAGCTGAACCTCACTTTCTTATTCTTTTGCAACATTATTTGGTCACAAAATACGACATATTCTGTAAATCCTTAATATACTATACAAACCACCCTCCGATAACGAAGGATGGTTTGCAAAAAGTTTTTTAATTAAACTTAGCCTTCGATCTTTGCGCTGTCCTTAACGATCTTAGCAGCTTCGGAAACCTTCATGTCAGCCTTGAGGCTGTTGAGGCCTACATACTTCTTAACATCGTCAACAGGCATATTGTACTGTTCAGCGATCTTAGCGTATTCCTCTTCTGCCTTTTCGTCGGAGATCTCAACGTTCTCGAGTTCAGCGATCTTTTCAAGAGCAAGACGGATCTTAACTTCCTTTTCAGCTCTGTCAGCGAATGTCTTTCTGAAGTCTTCTGTCTTAAGACCTGTGTATGTGAGGTACATATCAAGTGTGATGCCCTGCTGTGAAAGCTGCATCTCGAAGTTACGAACCATTTCATCGATCTGAGCATCGATCATTGCCTGAGGAACGTCAGCTGTCATCTTTTCGATAAGAGCCTCATAGAGCTGGTTGTCAGCAGCGTTTTCAGCAGCCTTTTCAGCGTTGTCTTCAAGCTTCTTTCTGTAATCAGCCTTAAGCTCGTCAAGCGTATCGAAATCAGTTGCGTCCTTAACGAATTCATCATCGAGTGCAGGGAGTTCCTTAGCTCTGAGTTCGTGAAGCTTGATTTTGAATTCTGTTGGCTGACCTGCGAGTTCCTTCATCTGGTAGTTCTCAGGGAAGGTTACGTTGATAGTGAATTCTTCGCCGGGCTTCTTGCCAACGATCTGCTCTTCAAATCCGGGAACGAACTGTGAAGAACCGAGTGTGAGTTCATAGTTCTTTTCAGAACCGCCGTCGAATGCAGCGCCGTCCTTGAAGCCTTCAAAGTCGATAACTGCAACATCGCCGTTTTCAGCAGCTCTGTCTTCAACTGTTACCATTCTGCCGTTTCTCTCTCTGAGAGCTTCGATAGCCTTGTCGATCATTTCATCTGTAACTTCATCAACTGTTTTCTTAACAGCGATGCCCTTATAATCAGCGATCTCAACTTCAGGCTTAACGATGCAGGTAACTGTAAATACAACACCGTCTGCCTTGCTCAGGCTCTTAACATTGATGCTTGGTGCAGCAACAAGTTCAAGCTTTGCTTCGTCAACTGCAGGAGCAATAACTTCAGGGATAAGGTCATTTACAGCGTCCTCAAAGAATACGTTCTCACCGTAGAGCTTTTCGATCATCTTTCTTGGAGCATTGCCCTTTCTGAAACCGTTGACAGCAATGTTCTTCTTAGCCTTTTTATAAGCCTTTTCAATAGCTGCTTCAAACTGAGCTGCGTCAGCAGTGATCTCAAGTTCGTAAGTATTTGCTTCTGTTTTATTTGTTGATACTAAACTCATTTTATAACTTCCTCCAAATTTAAAATAAACAGCATTGATTAATTATAGCATATATTTAATTATTTTACCATATTTTCAGCCGTTTTTCCACGTTATAAACAATTTACATTATTAATTTAGGGCAAAATTGCACAAAATCCCCTGCAATAAGCTGATAATTTATTCCGTCAACCTCTCCGCAGACAGCATAACGATGTGCATTTCCGTGAAGATGACCGTAATAGCAGGTCTTTATATCGTATCGGAAAAGGACATCAAGTATCTCACGGTTATAGTCATTCGCAAATATCGGCGGATAATGCAGAAAGACTATCGGTTTCTTTCCGTCAGCAAGCGCAGCCTTGATAGATGCTTCGAGCCGTCCAGCTTCGCGCGCGAGGACTTTCGCATCGGCAGGCTCTTCGGTATCCTTTATCCAGCCTCTTGTGCCGCAGATACCATACTCGCCGTAAGGATAGTAATTATTGTGGACAATGGTAATGGTGTCAAAACCGTTTTCTTCAAGAAATCGGTTCATTTTCGCCATTGAATTCCACCAATAATCGTGATTGCCTTTCATTATGACTTTATGACCGTTGAGTCGGTTGATGAAATCAAAGTCAGCCTTTGCTTCTTCAAAGTTGATCGCCCACGAAATATCACCGGGGACAACAACAGTATCATCTGGTGAAACTGTCGCCTGCCAGTTCTTTTCAAGGCGCTCAACGTGATTATCCCAGCCCGGGAAAATGTTCATCGGCTTCCCCGACGAAAGTGAAAGATGCAGGTCAGCGATTGCATAAAGCGACATTGTTTACCTGCTTTATATCAAAGACCAAGCTCGCCGAGAACGTAGTTCTTCTGTTCGTCCTTGGAAATTACCTTGCTGAAGCGTACAGGCTTTGTGCGGAGTGCAGCAAGGGATTCAGGTATATCGTAACCCGAAAGCTCGTGAAGCTTGTCGATCATATCGTACTCGTCAAGATCGGACTTCTTGCCCTCGATTGCTTCGAGAACACTTGCGCTGAACTTGTATGGGCTTGCTGTGGAAGCGATAACAGTCTTTGTTGTATCGCCCGTTGCAGCCTTGTAATCCTCGTAGACCTTAACGGCAACAGCGGAATGTGTATCGAGAGTATAGGAATACTTGTCGAAAATTCTCTTGATAGTATCCTTGGTTTCAGCATCTGTGCAGAAGCCTGCGGAGAATTCTTCCTTAAGCTTTGCCTTGATGTCATCGGAAACCTCATACTTTCCTGTGCTTGAAAGCTGACCGAACCACTCTCTGATCTGAGCATCATTGTAGCCTGTCATAATATAAAGAAGTCTTTCAAGGTTGCTTGAGATAAGGATATCCATAGACGGAGAAATGGTTGTGATGAAATCTCTGTTTCTGTCATAAACGCCCGTTGTGAGGAAGTCTGTGAGGACTTTGTTCGAGTTGGATGCGCAGATGAGCTTGTTAACGGGAAGTCCCATATTCTTAGCATAGTAAGCAGCAAGAATGTTGCCGAAGTTGCCTGTCGGAACAACGATGTTGATCTTGTCGCCTGCCTTGATCTCAGCGTCCTTAACGAGTGTTGCATAAGCGGAGATGTAGTAGATGATCTGCGGAGCAAGACGACCCCAGTTGATAGAGTTTGCGCTGGAGAACATAAGCTTGTTTGCTTCAAGCTTTTCAGCAATTTCCTTATCGCCGAAGATATTCTTAACACCCGTCTGGCAGTCATCGAAGTTGCCCTTGAGTGCGCATACAGCAACGTTGCTGCCGTCCTGAGTTGTCATCTGACGCTTCTGCATCGGACTTACGCCGTCCTCAGGATAGAATACCATGATCTGTGTGCCGGGAACATCAGCGAAGCCCTCGAGAGCAGCCTTACCCGTGTCGCCCGATGTTGCAACGAGGATAACGATCTTCTTGTCGATGTTGATCTTCTTAGCGGAAGTTGTAAGAAGGTAAGGGAGGATCTGGAGTGCCATATCCTTGAATGCGCAGGTAGGACCATGCCAGAGTTCAAGCACATAAGTACCCTCGAAAAGATGAGAGATCTCTGCGATATTTTCGCTCTCAAAATTCTTTGTGGAATAAGCGTTGTCTGTGCAGTAGCGGATCTCAACATCGGTGAAGTCTGTGAGATACTTAGCGAAAATGTAAGCTGCTCTTTCGGAATAGCTCATATCGCCAAGCTTAACGATCTCGTCCATAGAAATGGAAGGGATCTCGGAGGGAACAAAAAGTCCTCCGTCCTTGGAAATACCTTGAACGATTGCTTCCGCAGACGTAATATTTACGCTGCTGTCACGGGTGCTTTTGTAATACATAATTCAACAATCCTTTTATAATATAGTCATTATGTCGCTTGCATCGAAAGCATTTTCGACATAATTGAATCCAACAATTTTTCTGCCATCGGCAATGATCTGAACCACATCGAACCGAGGCTGGAGATCGTGAGGGAACCGCAGGGAATACAGCTCCGAAGTCCGTATAATAAGCTGCTTTTTGCGCTTCGTGACAGCTTCAAAGCCGCTCACCATATAGTCGGGAGTTCTTGTTTTCACCTCGGTAAAGACGATTATCCCATCCTTTTCGGCGATTATATCTATCTCCCCACCCTTGACGCAGAAATTACGCTTTAAAATTTTATAGCCTTTTTTCTCCATATAAAGGGCAGCGACATTTTCGCCGAACTTTCCGAGTTCCTTTGCGTTCATAACTGTTCTCCGCCGTTCTTGGCATAGAGTTTGCGGAGAAAAGTTTTTCTGTGCACGGGTGAAGCGCCGTATTTGAGTATGAGTTCGTTATGGAGCTTCGTTCCGTAGCCTTTATGCTTTTCAAACTGATACTCGGGGTATTCTTCCGCAAGCTTTTTCATATAGCGGTCACGCTCTACCTTTGCCAGAATAGAAGCAGCCGCAATGCTTGCCGATGTCCCGTCACCTTTTACAAGAGTTTCGACCCTGCAGTCAAGCGGCGGAATTCTGTTTCCGTCAACAAGTGCAAGCTCAACTTTTGTTCCAAGCCCCTCTACCGCACGTTTCATCGCAAGGAACGTTGCACCGAGGATATTCAGTTCGTCTATCTCTTCAACGCTTGCCGTTGCAACGCAGTAAGCGTCAGCTTTTTCAATTATTTCGTCATAAAGCAGCTCTCTCTTTTTTTCGGAGAGCTTTTTGCTGTCATTTATGCCCTCGATCAGAACGCCCTCGGGCAAAATTACCGCAGCTGCATAAACATCACCTGCGAGAGGACCTCTGCCTGCTTCGTCAACGCCGCAGAAAATACCGTTCTGCTTTCTGAACTCGGAATCAAACTCAAACAGCGTCATTTTCGTTCTTCCTTTCATTCTTTTCGGGAAGTTCGAGCGTTACTCTGCCGAGTTTTCCGCTTCTGAATTCGTCAAGCACGGTTATAGCGGCTCTTTCGGTGTTTATTTCGCCGCCCGAGATAAGCATACCTCGTGCCTTGCCGACCTTTTGCAGTATCTCATAGCCGTCCTCTTCGGGTTCGGTCGTGATCTTGTATCTTGCTTCAAGCGTGTCTTTGTACATATCATTGAGGACAAAAAGCAAGCGTGAAGCCAGTGCTTCGATATCCACAACATCGTCCTTGACAGCGCCCGTAAATGCAAGACGCTCACCTACGGTCTTATCTTCAAATTTTGGCCAAAGAACACCGGGCATATCGAGAAGCTCGACATCATCAGCGATCTTTACCCATTGCTTATTGAGTGTTACGCCGGGTCTGTCCTCGACCTTTGCCTTTTTCTGCTTTGCAAGGCGGTTGATAAGCGAGGACTTTCCGACATTCGGTATTCCGACTATCATAACGTGCAGAACACGTCCTGTCATACCTTTTGCTTCGTACTTGGCGATCATATCTTTAAGCACGTTTTTTACCGCGGGGACGAACTTATTCACTCCCCTGCCGCTTCTGCAGTCGGTCGGGATAGCGGTTATACCTTTGCTGTTATAGTACGATATCCACTTCTGAACAGCCTGTTCGTCAGCGGTATCGCATTTATTCAAAATTACTATTCTCGGTTTTCCCTCGATGAGGTTCTGCAGGTCGGGATTTCTGCTCGAAACAGGTATTCGGGCATCGATGACCTCTGCGACCGCATCGACAAGCGGAAGCGATGACTTTATCATTCGCTTCGTTTTCGCCATATGTCCGGGAAACCACTGAATAGACGGTATTTCAGTCATTTATACCTCCGATTATGCGGGAACGCCGAATCTTGAGAACGGGAATATTCTGAGTGAAACTTTTCCGAGAATTTCGTCCTCGGGAACAAAACCAACGAGCGGACTTCTGCTGTCGGTAGAGTTCATTCTGTTGTCGCCCATAACGAATACGCAGTTTTCGGGAACGGTAACAGGGTAGCTGTGTCCACCTTCATCAAGAAGCGTGAGATTATTTATATAGTCTTCCTGAAGAACCTTTCCGTCAACCTTTACTTCGCCGTTGTCAAAATCGATATCAACGGTCTGTCCCTCTGTTGCGATAACTCTCTTGACAATTACCTTTTCAAGAGCGGGATTATCATTGTTTACAATAACGATATCACCGTTTTTCGGTGTATAGAAAAGATAGGAAACGATCAGTCTGTCCTTATCCACAAGTGTCGGGAGCATAGATTCTCCGTTTACTGCGGCAAGCCTGAAAATGAATGTGAAAAAGAGAATTACAGCGAAAAATGCGATAACGAGTGTTTCGACCCATTCAAACAGATTTTCCGAACCAGAAATTTTCTTTTCTTCTTCGTCAAGAACCTCATAATTAAGCTCATACTTTGCCATAACCGTCAATCCTTTCCAATTGTAAATATTTAGGGTTCAAACCGAACAATTACACCTTGAGCAATGCTTGAATAGCAAAAAAGGGACAAAATGTCCCCTTTTTGTTTTCAAACAAATCACTTGATCTGCTCTTTAACCTTAGCTGCTTTTCCGACTCTGCCGCGGATATAGTAGAGCTTGCTGCGGCGAACCTTACCGCTTCTAACGAGTTCAACCTTCTCAATGATAGGAGAGTGAACAGGGAATACTCTTTCAACGCCGCATCCGTAGGAAAGACGTCTAACGGTAAATGTTTCATTGATACCGCCGTGCTTCTTTGCGATAACAGTACCCTCGAAGATCTGGATTCTGTACTTGTCGCCTTCCTTGATCCTAACGTGTACCTTTACAGTATCACCAACGTTAACAACGGGTGCGTTCTCCTTCATGCTGCTCTGGCTAATAAGTTTAAGTGCGTCCATGGATTTATTCCTCCTAAAATTTTCAGACATTCTTACCTCACGCAAGTTGATCGTAAAATACGGTCTGTGGCAGCGGACTGTCCTTTTAATGTCAACTGTGATCTTTCACAGCGGCACTAATCTCGTCTGTATAACCGTGTTTTTGACATAATTATACTAACGGATCATCAAATGCTCTTTTATTTTAGCACATTGTTCTAATAATTACAAGTGGTTTTCCGAAAAAAATGATAATCTGCTGATTATACAAACAATTCACCATTATTTTTCAGTATTTTTGTGCGTTTTGTACTAATATCAAGATCATCTATGCCGCAGTATTTCTGCAATGCTTCAATAAATACGTTGGAATTGATATTAAGCTCCTGCCCTGCGGGAAGCCGAACCGTGAGAACAACTCCGTTATCCCCGATGAACTTTGAGATCACGTTTATATTCGGCTTTATATCAATAAGTATCATGCCTTTTTTCTTGGAATGTTTCTCAGCCTCAATCTTTTCAAGGTTCATCATCTTGTCAAAGCGTTCCGATACCTCTTCGGGAGAAAGCGTTTCACTCGAAAGCAGGAATTCATACTCGGAAAAAGCTATCTCCTTATTTTTGCTTATCGGAGCTGACATTGAAACAAAATGTATGCCGTCGGGCAGGACTTTATTTATTGCATCGAGCATTTCATCATATGGCATCTGCCTTACAACTTCAAAATCCATTATTTCACAATCACTTTCCACGCCGAGAGCAAGTGCAAGCGGAAAGTTAAGATAGATCCTCGGGTTGAATCCCTCCGAATACCATACAGGAAGCCCCGAGCGCTTCATTGCACGCTGCATGGTTCTGAACAGGTCGAGGTGGGAGATGAAAACAGCCCGTCCTTTTTTCTCGAACACTCCCCTGACCTCATATTTTTCAGTCAAAGCAAGGACCTCCTATACATCTGTTTACGCCGCAGCCTGCGCATTTTTCACGGCAGTTCGGTGTTGTTACGGCTTCGTGTGCAGTCTTGTTTTCCCTTATGAGGAACTGCTTTGTAACATAATAGTCAAAGCAGTCCCACGGAAATACTTCGTCATATTCACGCTTTCGGCAGGCATAGAAATTCATATCCAAACCGTTTTTCCCGAACGCTTCGCACCATGCATTGTAGTTATAGTATTCGTCCCAGCTGTCAAATTTACAGCCGCTTTTCCAAGCGTCATAGATAACGGAAGAAATACGTCTGTCCCCTCTTGCCAAAACAGCTTCGAGAACGGAGACACGGTACTTGCTCCAGCTTACGTTGACATTGCGGTTGCCCCTTGTTGCATCGAGGAGAACCTCCTGCTTATGCTTTATCTCTTCCTCGGTCGCCTGCGGTTCAAACTCAAACGGTGTGAACGGCTTCGGCACGAACGTTGCACAGCTTATCGATATCTGGATATGTCTGCCACGGGGACGGTTCGGATTCTGATAGAAAAGGTCGCATATCTTTTTCGCAAGCTCGGCAATACCTCGGATATCATCGTCCGTTTCGGTTGGAAGTCCAAGCATAAAATAGAGTTTTACAGCCGTATACCCGCCGTCAAAAGCAAGCCTGCAGGCACGGAATATTTCGTCCTCGGTTATGTTCTTGTTGATAACGTCACGAAGCCGCTGTGTTCCTGCTTCGGGGGCAAAGGTCAGACCGCTCTTGCGGACTTTCTGTATCTGATCCATAAGCTCCTTGCTGAAACGGTCGATACGCATCGACGGAAGTGAAAGATTTATCTTTTCTTCCTCTGTATAGTTTGAAAGCTTTACAAGCATATTTTCGATATCAGAATGGTCGCTCGTGCTGAGTGACGAGAGCGAAACTTCTTCGTAGCCCGTACTTTCACAAAGGCTCTTTGTTTCACTGCAGATCACGCCGGTATTTTTTTCACGGAGAGGCCGATAGATATATCCTGCCTGACAGAATCGGCAGCCTCGGATACAGCCACGAAGCACCTCGACAATGGCACGGTCATGTACGATCTCGCAATAAGGCACAACAAATTTATCGGGATAATAGACCCTGCTCATATCCTTGATTATTCTCTTTTTAATAGTAGGCGAAGCATTGGGGTTGTTTGGTGTAAAGCTTTTCACCCTGCCATCGTCTTCGTAGGCAACATCATAGAAAGCAGGGACATACACGCCCTCGATCTTTGCAGCGGCTTCGAGGAACTCTGTTTTTGAAGCACCTTTCTTTTTCATCTCAACATAAAGATCGTAAACCTCAAGGTTGACTTCTTCGCCCTCGCCGAGGATAAACATATCGAAGAATTCAGCTATCGGCTCGGGATTGCACACGCACGGACCTCCGCCGATAACTATAGGAGAAAGCGCTGTACGGTCTTTAGCCTTTACAGGTATTCCTGCAAGGTCAAGCATATTGAGTATGTTCGTATAGCACATTTCATACTGTATGGTGAAGCCGATGAAATCAAAATCCTTTATCGGTTCAAGGCTTTCAAGTCCATAAAGAGGAATGTCATTTTCACGCATAAGCTTCTCGAAGTCCACATCGGGAGCAAATACCCGTTCGCACCAGAAATTCTCACGTTCATTCGTCAGCGAATAAAGTATCTTCATTCCAAGATGCGACATACCTATCTCATAAGTATCGGGGAAGCAGAATGCAAAGCGCATATCCACTTTATTTTTATCCTTTACAACGCTGTTAAGCTCTCCGCCGATATAGCGTGAGGGCGTTTTTACATTGAGCAGAAGCTTTTCTATCTTATCCTTTAGCATAGATCCTCCTAAACCATTACTGCGGTAAAAAGCAAAAACAGCAGAGTCAGGTATATTGTAAAATTCCTTGTTCCCGTCATAAAAAGCACCGCTGCGGCGGCAGGAACGGTTATAATGCTTGCATAATTGAGCGCAGATTCAGCCTTTAGCGCATATCTGTACGGCAAAAATCGGTAAAACGCCGCTGTTATGAGTTTTCCGCCGTCAAGAAAGCTTATCGGCAGTGCGTTGAACAGACCTATCGCAAGATTTACAGCACCGAAATCTTCGCCGAAACCAAACAGCTTCGTCACAGCATACAAAATAAAATTCACTGCACAGCCCGAAGCCAGCGTTATTATTTCCTGCTGAAATTTGCAGAGCATATCATTCATCGGACGGATTATTTTTATCCCTGCACCGTAAAAAACAAGCTTTTTCACGGTTTGTCCTGTTAAAAACATTGCCAGAAGATGTCCCGATTCGTGAAGCAGGCAGGCGTAAAGGCTGTAAGCTGTACAGTTGTTCCCGCTGCAAAGCATAAGCAATGATACTGCCGCAAAGAAGCTGAAATCGAAACAGACCTTTACCCCTCTGAAAGAAAACTCAATCATAGGACACGGGTTTTGAATTAACAAATTCAAGAAACGCTTCAAGAACGTTGTCCGTTTTTTCTGCGGAAGAATAGTAATTCTCCTTGAATTCATCGGAAAGCTGCCCTGCGATGTCGGGTGCAAACATATTCGCCGCTATGAAAAATATTGAAATAATGACGCATATGATAGCTTGGAGCGTTATTGTTTCGTCAAGCGTTATATACTTTTTTTCATTCGGGTTTGTAAAGCTTGGAACTTCGGTTTTAGGTTCGTCCGACATTTCGCCTATATTCTCTGTTTTTTCGTCAAGCTGTTCATTATCCATAAAAATCCCCTCCCGAAATAAATTTATTACGGGAGGACGGATTTTATACTATTATATTAGTCATCTTTTTTCATTCTGATGATAGAGCCTGCCGGATATGACTTTTCGCACGGGATAACGAGCTTCATCATTGCGTGGTTTGCATTTTCGACAAGCTCGCCGTTCTCGTCATACATTTCGTTAATGGTCATATCGTCATAGTGACAGCCGGGAGCAAGAATTTCAACCTGCGCACCCTTTTCAAAGCGGTTGCGCTGAGTTGCGTAGATTTTTCCGTCCCTGCACTCGTCAACAATTGCAACAACGTCATATTCACGGATATATCCGCTGTTTTCGTAATACTGGCTGTCCTTTGGGTGACCATAGAAAAAACCTGTGCAGTATTTTCTGTGGCTGACCTTGAAAACCTCGTCACGCACCCAATCGGGTAGCTTGAAGTTATCGGGGTCTTTTTTGAAAATATCCATTGCCATACGGTAGGCGTTCGTGACAACGGAAACATAGTATGAGGACTTCGCCCTGCCCTCAATCTTGAAGCTCATAACTCCTGCTTTTGCGAGGTCGTCGATATGGTCGATCATACACATATCCTTTGCGTTGAGGATATACGAGCCTTTTTCGTCCTCATAAACGGGATAAAACTCGTTCGGACGCTTTTCTTCCATAAGGTGATAACCCCAGCGGCACGGCTGTGAACATTCTCCCCTGTTTGCATCACGGTTGGTAAGATATGCTGAAAGCAGGCATCTGCCGGAGAATGACATACACATTGCGCCATGTACGAAAACCTCGATATCAAGGTCTTTCGGTGTTTTTGCACGAATTTCCGCAATTTCTTCAAGCGAAAGCTCACGGGCAAGGACAACACGCTTTGCGCCCATATTGTAAAGCTCATTCGCCGAAGCATAGTTGACAATGCCCGTCTGGGTGGACATGTGTATCTCCATATCGGGAGCAAACTTTTTCACGAGAGCCATAAGTCCGAGGTCAGCAACGATAACAGCGTCAACGCCGCTTGCAACCGCTTCCTGCATAAAACCCTCAAACTGCGGAATTTCATCATTCCTCGGCAAAGTATTGCAGGTGAGATAGACTTTCACGCCTTTTGCGTGTGCTTCATCAACGGCGGACTTCATTCCCTCGCCCTCGAAATTTTTCGGAGCGGCTCTCATGCTGAAAGCCTTTCCGCCGATGTAGATCGCATCTGCGCCATAGTCGAGCGCAGCCTTAAAGCGTTCATAGTCGCCTGCGGGCGCAAGAACCTCAAGATTGTTTATATCCATTAACAATTCCTCACTTAATTCCTGCAAGAACAAGATTTGCTTCATGTTCCTCGTTTGTTCTTGCGTAATAAACCTCACCTGTATCGACATTTGCGCAGAAGTAATAATAGTCGGTATCGGCAGGATAAAGAACAGCATTTATAGCGTCAAGTCCCGGGTTGCATATCGGTCCCGGGGGAAGTCCTGCGCCCTCATAGGTGTTATATGCTTTGAACATCTCCTTTGACGGAAAGTCAATATTCGGTTCGATAACCTCTTCGACATATTTTCTTGTCGGGTCGGACTGGAGAAGCGGATAATTATCGGGGTCTGCAAGTCTGTTTCGGAAAACAGATGCAACACGCTTCATATCATAGACGGAGCTTGCCTCTGCCTGAACCATAGACGCCATTGTCAGCATTTCTTCAAATTCCAAGCCAAGGTCGTCCATTCTTGCATAAATATCGGCTGTTATCTTAGTTTCAAAATTTCTGCAGATCTTCTTGCAGACTATCTTCGGGTCTTCATCGACATAAAATGTATAGGTATCGGGGAAAAGATATCCTTCCATTTTGTAGAATTTCATTGCACTGACCTTTACAAGCTTTTCAAAGTCAAATCCGAAGCTTGAACTATTGAAATCACGGATAAAATCAGATGCACTGCATACGCCGCTCTCTTCAAGCTTTTTGGCAGCGTCAAGCAGATCGATCCCCTCGGGGAATGTAACATCGACCGATTCACGGGTATCAACAGCGCCCTGCTGAAGTTCATAAACGATATTTTCATAGGACATATCGGGTGAAAGAACGTGTGAGCCTGCGACGAATGTTCCGTCCGAGCCCTTTACACGGGAGTAAAAACGGAAAAAATATGTGCTGTCGATTATACCCTCATTGGCAAGGATATCAGCAATATCGGACGTACCCGAATTCATCGGTATCTCAACAACAATCTCAACGCCGGATTTTCCTACTCCGACAAAGTCCTTCGCAAAACGAAGAACAACAGCTGCGCAGAATATAGCAACCGCAACTATGATCGCTGTCATTATAAGTCCGAAAACAAGCTTTCCGCCGCCTTTTTTTCTGCGTTTTTTCTTTTTAGGCTTCGGCGGACGTTTTTCCTCCGGCTCGTCCTCAAAATCATCATCGTCCGAAATTTCGGATCCGTCAATTTCCGATTTATCTGTACTTTCGGGAGCATCAGTATTTTCAGCAGCCTTTTTTTCCTCATATTCTGAATATTCCTCTATTATGCTGTTGATATCGGACTGATCTTCCGAAGCTGATGCCTCGTCACTATGTAAAGTATTTTCACTTTTCGCATCAGATATTTCCTCGGAAATGTTCTCAACTGAGGTTTCCTCAGCGTTAGTGCCTTTTTCCTTATTTTCGTCCATACTGCCCCTCCTTTAAGCCTTTATTTTCTTGATATATTTTTCTGTCACAATAAGGTTTGCCGCAACATCGAATTTGCCCCTGACAAGGTTTGAAACTGTACAGCTGCAATACTCAATTCCTATATTATATAATCCAATATGTGCGGAAAGAAATCTGTCATAATAGCCGCCGCCGTAACCGAGCCGATAGCCGTCCATATCATAAGCGAGTGCAGGGACGATACAAACCGCATCGTCAAAGCAGGTCAGCATTTCGCATTTTTCGGGGTCGGGTTCAAGTACGCCGAACGTTCTTGCTTCAAGCTGCCCGTCCGAGGTAATAATGTAGAAATCCATATTCCGTGTTCCGTCAATGCATCGGGGAACAGCGACCGTCTTGCCGTCAGCAAGAGCAGTATTTATAAGCTGCATCGTATCGACTTCGATCTCTGTTGAAACGTAGGTCAGCAGACGTTTACAGCGTTTATACGCATCGGTAGAAACGAGTTTTCTGCAAATTTTATCGTCAAGCTCCGCTTTTGTCTGCTCGGGCATATCCCTGCGTATTTGTTTGAATTTTGCACGGAGCTCTTTTTTGTACTCTCTTATATCGAAATCAGCGGTCTTTACCTGCATAAAAGACCCTCGCTGACCTTTTCGGCAGTAGTCTTATCTGTCATTATCTCTGCAAGCTTTACGGCAAGAGCCATTGCAGTTGCAGGTCCTCTTGAAGTTACAACTTTACCGTCAACGGTAACATCATCGGTCGATATCTCCGCACCGAAAAGTTCCTTTTCAAAGCCGGGGTAGCAGCAAGCCTTTTTGCCTTTCAGAACGCCCTTATGTCCGAGAACTGTCGGTGATGCGCACATAGCACTGATGTAAAGGTCATTATCTTGACAGTATCTTATTGCCTTTTCAACAAAATCGGACACATCAAGATTCTGCATACCTTTTAAACCGCCGGGGAGATAGATCATTTCAAGTTTATCATCAAGTGCGGCAGAGCTGTCGTCCGTGTCGGCGCAGACAGTTATTCCACGAGCGCCTTTGATATTCTTTCCGCCGATTCCGACAGACACTACCTCTGTTCCGCTTCTTCTCAAAACATCAATTACCGTAACGGCTTCGATCTCCTCAAAGCCCTCAGCAAGAAATACATATACCATAATTATCCTCCTTATTTGAACGTTACAACATTTTTCACCAAACGAAATTCTGGATTATAGGAAAGCTTTGACTTTCGCAGCCCCTCAATGCCGAGATCCTCTTCACGATTGATATATGTGAAATCTTTAGATTCAGCCTTTGCGAATTCATTCATTACAGCGGTATAAGCACCGTTGATATTTGGCAAAGCCTTTTCGATGTGAACATCAAGCGTATCGGAATTTATTCTGCTGCCAACTGTAAAGCCTGCAACCTTTCCATCAATGCGGATAACTCCGCCTTTCAGTCCAAGCTCATCAAAGTTATTGAAAAATGTATTTATCGCATACTGCTCTCCGACAGCAGATTCATCGTCATACATATCATTGTCGTTATAGCTTTCCGCAGCAAAAAGAATACAGTCATCAAAGTCTTTTTCGGTAAGCTTTGAATAGCTCCAGTTGTTCTCATAAAAGCGATTGAGGTGGTTTCGCTTTCCGTGATACTTTTTGCCTGTCAAGGTTCTTAGCTTTTCAGCCAGATATATATAGTCATAGTCAGCTTCATCGGTCGTGACCGTGTACTCGTTTGGAAAATTTTCCTCAAAAAACGCCAGTTCATCATTCGTGACCGATGTCACACAGAGAGGACTTCCCTTTTCTTCCGAATATTTGCGCAATTCACGGAAAAGCTCCGCTCTGTCGCCCTGACCTGCGGGATATGTGAAATGCAGCCCGTCTTTCTCCGATTTTGAAATATAAAAATCCTTATATCGGCAAATTTCGGTTTCATACAGACGATGCCACGCAAAATTGTTGGCGAACGAGTATTCACAGCCGCGAAAATCCGACATTTTAAGGATACTGTCTATCCAAGGCTTATCACTAAGCTCAATTTTTCTGAAATCAAACATTTGAGATTGCTCCGATTGGTATCTGCTTTGCTGCAAAGCTATTGTACTTTACAGCATTTTGGCTATTATTTTCATAATTTTATCGTTAATTGCTTTAATTGGCAATGGTTTGTCGCCGTCACTGCAGCCAACAACGTGCCAGCCAAGCTTTTCTGCGGCATAGAGCGCAGTCTTTCGGCAGGTCATAAGGTAAGATATATTGGATTCGTGGATATCCTTTTTGCTTTCATCGCCGTTATAGCGTTCGCTCATAAGCTTCTGCGAAATTTCGATAGGCATATCGAGGAAGATAACGCAGTTCGGGCGAGGGAGTTCAAGCTTTGAATATTCATAGTCCTGAAGCCATTCGAGGTAGCTGTCCCACTCGCTTTCGGGAAGCTTTGACATCTGATGGATAGCGTTTGAGGAAACATATCTGCTCGCCAGGATAAGCTCACCGTTTTTGTAATTCTGCTCCCAATATTTTTTATAGCTGACATATCGGTCAACGGCATAGAAGCTTGAAGCGGCGTAGGCATTTATATCAGCGGCATTTTCCGATATCTCACCCGATAGATACATCTTTACAAGCGTTGAAGACGGTTTATCGTATTCCGGAAAGCTTATAGCCTTTACAGTATATTCCTGCGATAATTTTTCCTTTACGATATCAAATTGAGTGGATTTTCCGCTTCCGTCCAATCCGTCTATTACAATAAGCGTATTACTCATACTATCACCCGAATAAAATTAATATATTAATAATTATACCATTTTTCTGTCTAATCGTCAAGGAAAAACAGTTTTTTTACATTATTCGTGATAAATTTTCTCATGCTCGGAAAAAATCTGCTTTATGCTGTCCGGAATATCCTCAAAAGTAAGCTTAAGGTAGTTTTCTCCGCCGTATTCATACACATAACAGCGCATATCGGGTGCATCGGCGTTGACGAAATATCGTGAATAAACATACTCGGGAACGGAGTTTCCATAAGGATAGACAGCAAGTCTGTTTTCGCCGTCCGAATCGTCCTCGGCGTAGTTTTCGTGATCTTCGGCGAAGCTCGTATAATCGCCCGTATTGTAAAGAATTTCGGCAAAAAAAGCGTTGTTCTCCCTTGTGAGGATAAGCTGCTCGATATTTTCAAAATCCAAGTTCGTATACTTTTTTATTGATTCTGCCTGCTCCGAAGTTATGCTGCTGCCGTCAACGGTTATCGTATAATCACGGAACAAAGCGTGTTTCGCTATCTGTACTCCTGTATATGATACCGCAAAAAGCAGTATCGAAATTATCGTATAGATAATATAGTTTATCTTCGGCTCTTTATGATATTCTTCCTCCGAAACGGGAGAGTCATTCATATTATCTTTTTGTTTATTTTCGTCCATAATAGGTACTCCTTTTTATGCAATATATTTAAAATATACCACTAAAAAGAAAATTGGTCAAGTAGTAGTGCAATTTTTTTGAAAATGTGCTATAATAATAGAAGCGATTTTTTGCAAAAATTTTGAAAGAGGACAAACACAGCATTTATGAATTACAAAGTAAACTGGAGCTGTTCGGACGGGGCATTCGCCGTTCCCGACAGTGCTGTTGACAATATAAAGCTTGCAAGCGGCAAGGCGGCAAAGGTGCTTTTCTACATAATGCGGTACAAGACTGCCGCTACAGAAAATGCTGCCGATATTGCTGCACAGCTCGATAAAAATATGACTGCGGAGGACGTTGAGGATTCACTGTCTTTTTGGGAACAGGTCGGAGTTATCTGCCCGTCGGGGACGTCTGCTTCGTCTATTGCAAAAGCTTCTGTTCCGACTGAAAATTTACAGCCATCACCGCAGCCTGCACCTACGGTCAAGCCTGCGATCTCTTCCGAAAAAGCCGTTGAAAAAGCGGTGAAAATGCTTTCCCCCGCAGAAATTGCGGAAAAGGTAAAAAGCTCGCAGGATATTGCATTTCTGATTTCGGGTGCGGAATCGATACTCGGCAAGCCGCTCAACAACACGGAACAGCGGACGCTTATCTGGCTGAGCGATTACTATTCTCTTGGCACGGATATTCTTCTTATGCTGATAGAATTCTGCAAATCGATAAACAAAACCAACATAGGCTATGTTGAACGCATTGCCGTTTCCTGGTACGAAAAGGATATCACCACTCATGAACGTGCAGATGCGGAAATAAAGCGTTTACAGATATATTCTTCGCTTGAAGGCAGGATAAAGACACGGCTGGAGCTCAACCGTGCGCTCACTCCGAAAGAAAAGGAGATCGTCGGCGAATGGGCGGCTTCCGGCGTTACAATCGAGCTTATTGAGTTGGCATACGAACGGACAGTTCAGGCAACGGGAAAAGCCGCTTTTCCGTATATGAAAAAGATCATCGAAAACTGGCTTGCGAACAATATCCGAACTCCTGCCGATGCCGAAAAGTACGAGCAGAATCGCACCGCTCCTCAGCAGGCGGCTGCTGCTGCGAGTGACGATCACTCCTACGATCTTAACAAGCTTCTTCAACACGCAAAGAACAACATTCCAAATCTTAACGGAGGGTCAAGATGAGCTACGACAGACAGACTTACGAAAAAGCAGAATCGGTCATAAACAGCAGGCGCTTATCCTCCCAGAGCGAAAATGAGCGCAGGCAGAAGGAGATCGAAATAAAGATACCCGAAATCCGTGAGATAAACTCACAGCTTTCCCGAACCATTGTTGATATTTCAAAGCTTATCATCTCAAAAAAGTCGAACATCAAGGAAAGCCTTGCCGACATAAAAGAAAAAAACTTGCAGGCACAGAAGCTTGTTGAAGGTCTTCTTACGGCAAACGGCTACTCTGCCGACTACCTTAAACCGAAGTATTACTGTGAAAAATGCCGGGACAGAGGCTACACCGAGTACGGACGATGTGATTGTCTGCTCAATCTGCTGAAAAAGTACAGCATTGAAAAGTTCAATGGGCAGGCTAATCTTCCCGACTGCGACTTCAATCATTTTTCGCTCGAATATTACCGAGGAAAAAAAGACGCTGACGGCGATGACTGCTTTGAGATAATGAAAAGCATATACGAATTCTGCAGAAATTATGCCGAAAGCTTTTCGCTGAAATCGGAAAGCCTGCTTATGTACGGCAAAACAGGTGTGGGAAAGACACATCTTTCGCTTTCTATCGCAAAGGCTGTTGCCGAAAGAGGCTTCAATGCTGCTTACGGTTCTATCGTAAATCTTCTTACGATAATCGAGCGTGAACATTTCGGCAAGGTCAGCGAAGAAGAAAATATGGACACGGTAAATCTGCTCATAAACGCCGATCTGCTGGTGCTTGACGATCTCGGAGCGGAGTTTTCATCGCAGTTTTATGAATCCGTAACATACAACATCATCAACAGCCGAATAAACCTTGGACTTCCGACCATTATAAGCACCAATCTTACGGCGGCGGAGCTTCAAAAAAAATACAATGAACGTATAATTTCACGGATTTTCGGTGAATTTTCCACGCTTTGCCTTGTCGGTGAGGATATTCGCCAGATAAAAAGACTTAATGGCGAATTATAACGACCTTTTTTACTTTTTTACACAAAAAAACAAAAAACTATTGCAATTATATTCAATTTGTTGTATAATAGTTACAACAACCTAAAAGGAGTGTTATTATGGACACAAATATTCTTCTTGAAAGCGGTACTAATGAGCTTCAGATACTTGAATTTGAGGTCGGTGACAGCACATTCGGCATCAATATTTCCAAAGTTGTTGAAATAATGATAAATCAGGAGGTAACTCCTGTTCCAAACTCCCCCGAAGAGATTGAGGGCGTTTTTATTCCGAGAGATAAGCTCATCTCCGTTATCGACTTACATAAAGTTGTTAAAAAGCCTTACAAAAATACGGGCAAAGATATCTTTATCATCAGCGAATTCAATGGTATCCAAGTCGCATTCCATGTCAGCCGAGTAAAAGGTATCCAGCGTATATCATGGTCGGATATTTCCGATCCGCCGTCCATTACATCGGGCGGAAGCGGCAATGATGCGGCAGGTCTTGCAACGGGCGTTGTAAAGCTCAACGGTGAGATCATCATCATTCTTGACTTTGAGAAGATCGTTTCAAAGCTTAACAAGGACGCAGGGCTTGACACAACGGGCATCGATCAGGTCGGCCACGCAACGGCTGAAATGGCCAAGAAAAAGCTTGTTGTTGCCGATGACTCAAAATTCCTCAACAAGATGATAACCGAGTCGCTTGAACACATTGGATTTACGAACATCGAATCATTCTCCAACGGTCAGGACGCTTGGGATTATATTCTCTCCCACCGCAGTGCAGGCGATCATATCACAGACGAGATAGCTTGTGTAATCAGTGACATTGAAATGCCTAAAATGGACGGTCACAGGCTTACAAAGCTTATCAAAGATGATGATGTTCTTAAAAAGATACCGGTTCTCCTCTTCTCCTCGCTTATCAATGAGCAGATGATCGCAAAGGGAAAATCAGTCGGTGCGGACGCACAGTTCTCCAAGCCGCAGATAAAAGACCTTATCGATTATCTTATCAAGCTTCTTTCTTAAAATAAAACCAAATAAAAATGCTTGTCCTCCGATGAATTTCGGGGGACTTTTTTATTTATATTGCCAAATTTTTCAGCTGTACCTTAATCGACAGTTTTTTGAACCGAACATAATTATAATAATATCAGATGAGGTCAAAAGGAGAATTTATGTATATTTACGCCGATATTCTGATAATCACAAATATATACTCGAATTTTTTTCTGCTGAAAGCCACTGCGAAGCTGACGCATAACGCACTGCGGAACAGCAAATGCGTTATTGCCGCCATTGTGGGAAGCCTTTTTTCGCTTGTGATACTTCTGCCGGAGCTTAACACGTTCACGCTGCTGCTTGTCAGGATAATTTCTGCGGCATTAATGGTTATGGTTGCATTCAGCGGAAGAGGATCGTCCGAGCTGTATCGGATAGGGCTGATATTTTTCTTCATAAGCTTTCTGTTTGCGGGGACGGAATACGCATTTTCGCTTCTTGACAATGGCAGCAGGACGGTTTTCCACAACTCGATGCTTTACGTCAACATTTCGCTTTTAACACTTGTTATCTCGACAATAACGGCATACACGGCGTTGACGCTGTTTCGGCGTTTTATGGACAGGAGCAATCGATTTGACGGTGACTACAGCGTTATAATCATCAACGGTGACAAGCAGGTAAAGCTTAAGGCGGTATGCGACAGCTGCAATAATCTTTGCGATTCTTTTTCGGGAAAGCCGGTCATAATCTGCGGAAAAAGTTCGGTTGAGCCGCTTTTCGGGGAAAAGGAGCTTGTCGGAGCAATGGCTATGAACGGTTCGGGCGAAAGCTGCCGAAAATGGCGGGTCATTCCCTTTTCAACGATAGATTCAAGCGGACTTGTTCCGTCATTCCGTCCCACGGGGATATACATAAAAAACAACGAAACGGGAAAGCTCCACTATATGGAAGCTTACATAGGAGTTGTTGAGCGTGAACTTGACCATGCGATCTTCAACCCGAAAATAATTTGAAAGGACAGATAAAAATGATATTAAAAGCGCTGCTTGAAAAAATCAAGGCATTATTCAGACGAAAAAAATGTGATGTTTTTTACATAAACGGTTCGGAAACGCTTCCTCCGCCGCTTACCCGTGAACAGGAGGAAAAGGCGTTTGCGATGCTTGAAACAAACGAAGCTGAAGCTCGGCAGCTTCTTATAACGCACAATCTGCGGCTTGTTGTTTACATTGCAAAAAAATTTGAATCGACGGGCATTGGCATTGAGGATCTTGTTTCGATAGGAACTATCGGCTTGATAAAGGCTGTAAACACATTCTGCCCGAGCAAGAATATAAAGCTTGCGACCTACGCTTCACGCTGCATTGAGAATGAGATATTGATGTTTCTGCGAAAATCCTCTCAATACAAAAACGAGCTTTCGTTCGATGAGCCGCTCAACATTGACTGGGACGGGAATGAACTGCTTTTGTCGGACATACTCGGAACGGACGAGGACGTTGTCAACGGCGGCATTGAAAACGAAGCTGAAAAGAGCGTTCTTCTTGAGGCTTTGGAACGCCTGCCCGAGCGTGAACGTGAGATAATGAAGATGCGCTTCGGAATAAACACTGGGCGTGAAATGACGCAGAAAGAGGTCGCCGATCTTATCGGCATTTCGCAGTCTTACATTTCCCGATTGGAAAAACGGATAATCAAAAAGCTGAAAAAGGAGCTTGAAAGCTTGATTTACTAACTGCCAAAAATTGTTTGTATAAGAAAATTTACTCTCGGCAATAATTGTTTTAGAAAAAATTATTGTCGGGAGTAAATTTTATGTATTACAATAAGGTTGAAATTTGCGGCGTTGACACATCGAAGCTGAAGGTTCTCAAAGAATCGGAGAAAATGGAGCTTCTGAAAAGATATAAAGCAGGAGATAAATCGGCACGAAAGGAACTCATCGGCGGAAATCTCCGACTTGTGTTAAGTGTTATACAAAAATTTTCGGGTCGAAACGAGAACCCCGATGATCTTTTCCAGGTCGGCTGCATCGGGCTTATGAAAGCCATCGACAATTTCAACACCGACCTTGATGTTCGTTTCAGCACTTATGCAGTTCCGATGATCTCGGGCGAAGTCCGGCGTTATATCCGTGACAACGGTCCGATCAGGGTGAGCCGCTCGCTACGTGACATTGCTTACAAGGCGATGCAGGCAAAGGAGCAGTACATCATTGAGCATAAAAAAGAACCGACAATGGCAGAGCTTGCAACGATGACGGGAGTAAAGGAAAGCGAGATAGTGACTGCGCTTGAAAGCGTATCCGACCCTGTATCGCTTTACGAGCCTGTTTTTTCCGATTCGGGCGACACGCTCTATGTTCTCGATCAGATCGGTGACAAAAGCGATGATTCAAGCTGGATAGATGAAATTTCGCTGAAAGAAGCTATTTCTTCGCTTGAAAATCGTGAGAAAAACATACTTTATCTTCGATTTGCGCTCGGAAAAACGCAGGTCGAGGTCGCAAACGAGATAGGCATTTCGCAGGCGCAGGTCTCACGGTTGGAAAAATACTCGCTTGACAAGATAAAGGGAAAACTATAAAAAACGGCTGACAAAGTTTTGCTTTGCCAGCCGTAGGCTGTTGAAAAAGTATATTGCATTTATGCATATTGACAAAAAAGAATTTTATGACTTGATGCTAAAAGAAGAACCGCAATTCATATCCCGTCGGCGCTAAACGCTCGTCGCCTTGCTCCTCACGTTTATTTGCCGAGGATAGTTGTTCCG
>URTF01000022.1 GCA_900550695.1 uncultured Ruminococcus sp. | reverse complement strand
TGGCTCAGACTAAGGAGCATCTCCTTCTTGCTCGTCAGGTTGGCGTTCCTTACATCGTTGTATTCATGAACAAGTGCGACCAGGTTGACGATCCTGAGCTTCTCGAACTCGTTGAAATGGATATCCGTGAAACACTTGACAAGTATGAATTCCCCGGAGATGATACACCTATCATCAAGGGTTCTGCTTACCAGGCTCTTATGGCTCCCGATGACCTCAGCGATCCTGCTTACGCTCCTATCCTTGAACTCATGGATGCTGTTGACACTTATATTCCTACACCTGACCGTAAGGCAGACCTTCCTTTCCTTATGCCTGTCGAGGACGTATTCACGATCACAGGTCGTGGTACAGTTGCTACAGGTAGAGTTGAAAGAGGCCAGCTCAAGACCGGTGATGAAGTTGAGATCATTGGTCTTACAACTGAAAGAGCTAAGACAGTTGTAACCGGTATCGAAATGTTCAGAAAGATCCTTGACTACGCTGAGGCAGGCGATAACATCGGTGCTCTTCTCCGTGGTATCCAGAGAAACGAAATCGAAAGAGGCCAGGTTCTTTGTAAGCCGGGCTCCATTCACCCACACACAAAGTTCAAGGGTCAGGTTTACGTTCTTAAGAAAGAAGAAGGCGGCCGTCATACTCCTTTCTTCAACAACTACAGACCTCAGTTCTACTTCAGAACAACTGACGTTACCGGCGTAATCACTCTTCCTGCTGATAAGGAAATGTGCATGCCTGGCGATAACGTATCTATGGACGTTGAGCTTATCACTCCTATCGCTATCGAAGAAGGCCTCCGTTTCGCTATCCGTGAAGGTGGTAGAACAGTAGGTTCAGGCGTTGTTACAGGTATCAACGAATAAGTTTATTCGTCGAATATTTAATTCGTTTCCTTAACATTACGTTTGATTCGTAAATAAAATTCGCTCTTGTCGGGTAATCGGCAAGAGCGTTTTTGTTTAATTCGGTTACATAAAAAGAAACAGCGCTGCCGAAACCGACAGCGCTGTTTTTTGTTTAAATTAAATTATGCTTCAGCAGGAGCGCCAACAGGACAAGTACCTGCACAAGCGCCGCAATCGATGCACTTGTCAGCGTCGATAACGTATTTGCCGTCACCCTCTGTGATAGCGCCAACGGGACAACCGTCTGCACAAGCTCCGCACATGATGCATTCATCTGAAATTTTGTATGCCATAGTATGACACCTCCCATAAGTATTAGGAAATAGGGCTTTCCTTCATTCGTCATTATAGCATATCAATTATGAAATTGCAAGATATATTTTGTAATTTATATAAAATTTAAAATATTTTCGATTAGGACTTGAAATAGTCATTAAAATAAAGTAAAATAAGAATAGTTGATTATTTTTAAAGGGGGAGCTTGCCGTGTTTAAATTTTTTTCATCCCTCTCAGTGTGTCCGAACCCCGTTTTTCCTATGATCTTACTATAACTACAGGCTAAAATTGCTGTGAAATCATTGTTTCGCAGCTTTTTATATTTTTTGGAAAATGTCAAAAAGCGTTTTCTTATAGTATTTTTAAGTTTTGCAGGAGGTTTTTTATGAAAAAGGTTGCTATCATTATGGGCAGCGACAGCGATCTGCCTATTGTCAGAAAAGCGATCGATGAGCTGAAAGCTTACGGCGTTCCCTATGAATGTCATGTTATGTCCGCTCACCGTTCACCGCAGCTTGCAAGCGAGTTTGCTTCCAATGCAAAGGCAAACGGCTTTGGTGTGATTATCTGTGCCGCCGGAATGGCTGCTCACCTTGCGGGTGTCGTTGCAGGTCATACTACTCTTCCTGTTATCGGTATTCCCTGCAAGTCCGCAGCACTTGACGGTATGGACGCACTCCTTGCTACTGTTATGATGCCAAGCGGTATCCCTGTTGCTACCGTTGCTATCGACGGCGCAAAGAACGCTGCTATCCTTGCAGTCCAGATGCTCGCTCTTTCGGACGAGGCTCTTGCCGAAAAGCTTGAAAATGCGAAGACCGAAATGCTTGAGGGCGTTAAGGCTAAGGACGCAAAGCTTCAGTCTGAACTCAACAATTTATAATAATTTTTAAACTGAAAGTGTACAAAAAATCAAGCAAAATCTCGAATATATGGATTTTGCACCGATTTTTTGTCTACACTTTGATTAAAAATTAGTATTATAATCTTGTGATCAATTAATGGAGGAATAAATTATGGAAAACATTGTAAAGGCAGAACAGCTCTATGAGGGCAAGGCAAAGAAAGTATTCGCAACCAACGACCCTGACTACGTTATCGTTGACTACAAGGACGATGCGACAGCTTTCAACGGCGAAAAGAAAGGCACTATCAGAGGCAAGGGAGTTGTCAACAACAAGATGACAAACTTTATGTTCAAGCAGCTCGAAGCTGCAGGCGTTCCTACTCACCTCGTTGAAGAGCTTTCCGACCGTGAAACACTCGTTAAGCACGTTGAGATCGTTCCGCTCGAAGTTATCGTTCGTAACGTTGCAGCAGGCAGCTTCTCCAAGAAGCTTGGCATCGCAGAGGGTACTCCTCTCAAAAGACCGACACTCGAATTCTCCTACAAGAATGATGACCTCGGCGACCCGTTCATCAATGATTACTATGCTCTCGGTCTTGGACTTGCAACTCAGGAAGAGATCGACGACATCACAAAGTATGCTTTCAAGGTAAATGAGTTTATGCTCGGCTTCTTCAAGAATATCGGCATTGACCTCATCGACTTCAAGATCGAATTCGGCAGATTCCACGGCAAAATTATCCTCGCTGACGAAATTTCTCCCGATACCTGTCGTTTCTGGGACAGCAAGACCCACGAAAAGCTCGATAAGGACAGATTCCGCCGTGATATGGGCGGCGTAGAAGAGGCTTATCAGGAAATGATGAAGCGTATTTTCGGAGAATAAGCATGGGCGGATTTTTCGGAGCAGTTTCGCATAACGACTGCATAAGCGACGTTTTCTTCGGCACAGACTACCACTCCCACCTCGGCACTCGCAGAGGCGGCATGACCGCATATTCCCCCGAACTCGGCTTCCAGAGAAGTATCCATTCGATCGAAAATTCACCTTTCAGAACGAAGTTTGAGAGCGATATCGAGGGAATGAGGGGTAATATCTGCATCGGCTGCATCAGCGACTCCGATCCGCAGCCTATCCTCGTTCGTTCAAAGCTCGGTCTGTACGCTGTCTGCACAGTCGGCATCATCAAAAACGGTGCCGCACTTTGTGACGAGATACTTAACAGCTGCTCGGAAAGCTTTGAAGTAATGAGCAGCGGAAACGTAAACTCCAGCTCGCTCATCGGTGCGCTTATCGCACAGAAAAGCTCGATCGTTGACGGCATCAGATATGCGCAGGAAAAAATCGAGGGTTCAATGTCCCTTATGCTCATGACGAGCGACGGCATCATCGCCGCAAGGGACAAGCTCGGCAGACTTCCTATTATAATAGGTAAGAGAAGCGACGGCTTCTGCCTTTCCCTCGAATCATTCGCATTCCAGAAGCTTGGCTATGAAACCTACCGTGAGCTTCTTCCCGGCGAGATAGTAAAGCTCACCTCGGATAAATGCGAAGTGCTTTACGGCGGCGGAAAGGATATGAAGATATGCTCGTTCCTCTGGACTTATTACGGATATCCGAACTCTGTTTATGAGGGCGTTACCGTTGAAACGATGAGAACGAGAAACGGCGAGATCATGGCTGAACACGACATCGAAAAAGGCTGCCTGCCCGATGTTGACTATGTCTGCGGCGTTCCCGATTCGGGAATTCCCCACGCTATCGGCTATGCGAACCGCAGCGGTATCCCGTTCGCACGTCCATTCATCAAATATACACCGACTTGGCCGAGAAGCTTTATGCCGACCAGCCAGTCTATGAGAAATAAAGTTGCAAAGATGAAGCTTATCCCCGTACACGAGCTTATCGAGGGCAAAAAGCTGCTCTTTGTTGACGACAGCATCGTAAGAGGAACACAGATGCGTGAAACGGTCGAATTCCTCTATGCAAACGGCGCAAAGGAAGTTCATATGCGTTCGGCTTGCCCTCCGATAATGTTCGGCTGCAAGTACCTGAACTTCTCACGAAGCACCTCCGAGCTTGAACTCATCGCAAGACAGATAATCGATGAGCAGGAGGGCGCTGACGGACTTAAATATATCGACGAATACAGCGACACAAACACCGAAAGAGGCAAAATTCTCCGTGAAGAGATATGCCGCCGCTTAAAGCTCACCTCGCTCGAATTCCAGTCACTTGACGGAACGATAAAGGCGATCGGACTTGACGGCTGCAAGCTCTGCACATACTGCTGGAACGGAAAGGAATGATTTCCTATGTTTGATAGTATTCATGAGGAGTGCGGCGTTTTCGGCGTTTATACACCGAACAGTTCCGATGCTGCAATGCAGACCTATATGGGTCTGTATGCACTCCAGCACAGAGGTCAGGAGTCCTGCGGAATAGTTTTGAATGACGACGGCGTTTTCAGTTATCATAAAGACCTCGGACTTGTCCGTGATGTTTTTACAAAGGATATACTTGAATCGCTTGGCAGCGGAACAGCCGCTATCGGACATGTCCGCTATTCCACCACGGGCAGCTCCAACCGAAGCAACGCACAGCCGCTCGTTGTGCGCCATGTTAAAGGTCCTATGGCTCTTGCCCATAACGGAAATCTTGTAAACGCAAGAGAACTCCGTGAAACCTACGAAATGCGAGGTGCGATTTTCCACACCACTAACGATACAGAGGTCATATCTTATGCGATCACAGAGGAAAGACTGAGCTGCCCGTCTATCGAGGTTGCCGTTTCCAATGCAATGTGCAAATTGAGAGGTGCATACTCTATCCTCGTTATGTCACCGACAAAGCTTATCGCAGCAAGAGATCCCGATGGCTTCCGTCCGCTTTGCCTCGGCAGAACAGCAGACGGCGGCTGGCTCGTATCGTCCGAAAGCTGCGCATTCGACAGCGTAGGCGCAGAGTTCGTCCGTGAGATAGACCCCGGCGAGCTTGTAGTTATCGATCGTGACGGTATCCGTTCGGACAGAAGACACTGCGGCAGACCATCTCATATGTGCGTATTTGAATATGTGTATTTCGCCCGTCCCGATTCCGTGATAAACGGCGTCAGCGTACATAAAGCAAGACTCCGTGCAGGCGAATTCTTATGGCAGGAACACCCTGTCGATGCTGATGTAGTTATCGGCGTACCCGACAGCGGACTTGATGCCGCACTCGGACTTGCCAACGCATCGGGGATCCCCTACGGAGTAGGATTTATCAAAAACCGCTATGTCGGCAGAACCTTTATCCAGCCGACCCAGACGGAACGCACAAATTCCGTCAAGATAAAGCTCAATGTTATTAAGGAGACCGTCAGGGACAAGCGTGTTATCCTCGTTGACGACAGCATCGTAAGAGGTACGACCTCGAAGCGTATCGTCAACCTTATCCGTGAGGCAGGCGTAAAGGAAATACACATGAGAATTTCCTGCCCGCCGTTCAAGAATCCCTGCTATTTCGGCACGGACATCGACAGCCGAGAGAATCTCATCGCCTGCAGAATGTCGATCGATGAGATAGCAAAGGAGATCGGTGCGGATTCGCTTGGCTATCTGAGCGTTGAGAACCTTAATAAGGTTGCCGAGGACGCAGGCTGCGGCTTCTGCAACGGCTGCTTCACGGGCGAATATCCCGTTGAAGTTCCCACCGAAATGCCAAAGGACAAATTTGAGTTCAAAATTCATACAAAATAATATAATGCCGATCTGAAGATCGTTCCGAATCAGCGCCTTAGCGTGCGACCGAAACGGCGGGGGAACGTGTTTGATCTGCGTTTTTCAAAAAGGAGTAAAAAATGAAAAGTTTTTCTGAAAGCTATAAAGAAGCAGGCGTTGACGTTACCGCAGGCTACAAAGCAGTAGAGCTTATGAAGGCTCACGTTGCAAGAACGATGACAAGCGGCGTTCTCTCGGGCATCGGCGGCTTCGGCGGTCTTTTTGAGCTTGACATGACGGGCATCAGCAAGCCTGTTCTCGTTTCGGGCACAGACGGCGTTGGAACAAAGCTCAAGATCGCATTCCTTATGGATAAGCACAACACTGTCGGCATCGACTGCGTTGCAATGTGCGTGAATGATGTTATCTGCTGCGGCGCAAAGCCACAGTTCTTCCTCGATTATATCGCTGTCGGCAAAAACATTCCCGAAAAGGTAGCCGACATCGTTTCGGGCGTTGCAGAGGGCTGCGTTCAGTCCGAATGTGCGCTCATCGGCGGCGAAACAGCTGAAATGCCCGGTTTCTATCCCGTTGACGAATACGACCTCGCAGGCTTCTCCGTAGGCGTTGTTGACAAGGACAAGATATTAAAGCCGGACACGCAGAAAGCAGGGGACGTTATGATCGGCATCAAGTCGAGCGGCGTTCACTCCAACGGCTTCTCCCTCGTAAGAAAGGTATTCACAGTAAACGAGCAGAACCTTGCCCGTCACTACAGCGATCTCGGTTCGACCCTCGGCGAGTGCCTCCTTACTCCTACAAAAATTTATGTAAAGGCTATTATGAAGCTCCTCGACGCTGTTAATGTCAAGGCTATCAGCCACATCACGGGCGGCGGCTTCTATGAGAATATCCCACGTTCTCTCCCGAACGGAATTTCCGTTAAGATCGAAAGAAACGCTGTTCAGGTCCTTCCTATCTTCAACGTTATACAGTCTGTCGGCAAAATTCCCGAAAGAGATATGTTCAACACATTTAATATGGGCGTTGGTATGACAGTTGTTGTTGATAAGAACGACGTTGACAAGGCTATCGCAGCTATCAGGGCAGCAGGCGAGGACGCTTATGTTCTCGGCGAGCTTGTAAACGGCGACGACGGCGTTATCATCGCATAAATTTGCAAAACAAACGATATTCGGAATTGGCTTTTTCCCGATTCCGAATATTTTATAAAGAAAGAGGTGCGCCGTGAAAAATATAGTTGTCCTCGTTTCGGGCGGCGGAACGAATTTGCAGGCACTCATCGACTCGGAGAAAAGGGGAGAGATAAAGGGCGGAAAGATCACCTGCGTTATCTCCTCAAAGCCCGATGCCTACGCCCTTGAACGTGCCAAAGAGGCGGATATCCCGACAAAAGTTATTGCACGAAAGGAATATCCCGACAGCGTTTCCTACAGCAAGGCTCTGCTTGAAGCGCTCGACAGCGAAAAAGCCGACCTCGTTGTGCTTGCAGGCTTTATGACTATCCTTGACGAGTGCGTGACGAAAAAATATGCCTATAAGATAATAAATGTCCACCCTGCGCTTATCCCGTCATTCTGCGGAGAGGGCTTTTACGGACTTAAAGTTCACGAAAAAGCACTTGAATACGGCGTAAAGGTCAGCGGTGCAACTATCCACTTCGTCAATGAAAAGGCTGATGCAGGCGCAATAATTCTGCAGGGAACGGTCAATGTCGAAAATGACGATACGCCCGAAATTCTCCAGCGCAGAATAATGGAAAATGTCGAGTGGAAGCTCCTCCCGAAAGCTGTTTCGCTCTTCTGTCAGGATAAAATAACCATTAAAGACGGAAAGGCATACGTCAATGAATGAGGATAAATTTTCGGGCAGGGCTGACGACTACGACAGATACCGCCCGTCCTGCCCGACCGAGCTTGTTGATTGGCTTTTTGAGAAAACAAACGCAAAAACAGTCGCAGACATTGGCGCTGGCACGGGAAAATTCACAAAGCTGCTCATTCCGAAAGCTGAAAAGGTTATCGCAGTAGAGCCTAATGACGATATGCTGAAAAAGCTGTACAGAAACGTCCCAACGGCGCAGGTGATAAAAGCTCCTGCCGAAAATACGGGAATCCCTGACGGCTCGGTCGACCTTGTGACCGCCGCAACAGCTTTCCACTGGTTCGATGAGGAAAGGTTCAAAGCCGAGTGCAAACGCATACTTGCGCCGAACGGCAGGGTCGCAGTTATCTTCAACTCAAAGGTGGCTGACGATCTTATCCGTGAGCGTGACGAGATAAGCCGTATCTACTGCGGCTATAAGGGTCACGCAGGCAAGCGCTCGGACAATGAGGGCGATGCTTTTCTGCGGAACGAATACTTCGCCGAGGTCGAATACAAAGAATTTGACCTCAGTGTTTCCTACGATGAGGACGGCTTTGTCGGCAACACGCTCTCACGCTCCTACGCCCTCAGACCCGATGATATCGGCTATGACGGCTACGTCTGGGAGCTTCGTCAGCTTTTCAAAAAAATGAACGATTTCGGCAGCGTTGAACTTAAATATAAAGTGACCTGTTATCTTGGATATTTTGATTAAATTTGGAGGTACGAAATGAAGAAACTTTCTATCGAAAACGAGCTTAAAGCAAACGCTTACCCGGGACGAGGAATCATCATCGGCAAGTCCGCTGACGGTAAACACGCTGTAATTGCGTACTTTATTATGGGCAGAAGCGAAAACAGCCGCAACAGAGTTTTTCTCCCGACCGCTGACGGTATCCGTACCGAAGCTTTCGACCCGTCAAAAATGGTCGATCCGCACCTTATCATCTATTCTCCCGTTCGTGTTCTTGACGGTATGACTATCGTAACGAACGGTGACCAGACCGACACTATCTATGACCTTATGAAAGAGGGAAAAACATTCGAGGAATCCCTCCGCACAAGGGAGTATGAGGACGATGCTCCGAACTTTACACCGAGAATTTCGGGAATCGTCTGCAACAAGTGCGGCGATTATTCAATGTCTATCCTCAAATCCGCAGACGGCAACCCCGACTGCCGTGAGCGCTTCACATTCTCTTACGAAAAGCCGCTCAACGGAACGGGTCACTTTATACATACATATATGGGCGACGGCTCACCGCTCCCAAGCTTTGAGGGTGAACCAAAGCTTGTAGATATGACCGACCTTGACATTGACGCTTTCACGGATATGGTGTGGGATTCACTCAACGCCGACAACAAGGTTTCGCTCTTCGTTCGCTATATCGAACTTGCAACGGGCGAGTCCGACACAAGGATCGTCAACAAAAACGGCTGATAAAATTTGAAAGGAATACGAATTATGAACGAAATGCAGCTTAAATACGGATGCAACCCCAATCAGAAGCCATCGAGAATTTTTATGCAGGACGGCTCCGACCTTCCTATCGAAGTCCTCAACGGCAAGCCCGGCTATATCAACCTCCTCGATGCTTTCAACGGCTGGCAACTTGTCCGTGAGCTTAAAAAGGCAACGGGACTCTGCGCAGCAACATCTTTCAAGCACGTTTCGCCCGCAGGCGCAGCAGTAGGACTTCCTCTTTCCGATACTCTCAGGAAAATTTACTGGGTAGACGACCTCGGCGAGCTTTCTCCGCTTGCCTGCGCTTATGCAAGAGCAAGAGGCGCTGACAGAATGTCCTCCTACGGCGACTTTATCGCACTTTCCGATGTCTGCGATGTCTGCACGGCAAAAATGATACAGCGTGAGGTTTCCGACGGCGTTATCGCTCCCGGCTATATGGACGAAGCTCTCGAAATTCTTAAATCCAAGAGAAAAGGCACATACAATATTATAAAGATCGATGAAAACTACAAGCCTGCACCTATCGAAACAAAGCAGGTGTTCGGCGTAACATTCGAGCAGGGCAGAAACGAGCTTCCTATCGATAACGCTCTCCTTGAAAACATCGTAACAAGCAACAAGGATATCCCCGACGAAAAGAAGCGTGACCTCCTTATCTCGCTCATCGTCCTCAAATATACACAGTCCAACTCCGTATGCTACGTTAAGGACGGTCAGGCTGTCGGCATCGGCGCAGGTCAGCAGTCGAGAATCCACTGCACACGCCTTGCAGGTCAGAAAGCCGATAACTGGTGGCTCCGTCAGTCCCCGAAGGTGCTCGGACTTGACTTCATCGACGGTATCCGCCGTGCAGACCGTGACAATGCTATCGATGTTTATATGTCCCCCGATGAATATATGGACGTACTCGCAGACGGCGCTTGGCAGAACATCTTCAAGACAAAGCCGGAGGTTTTCACCGCAGAAGAAAAGCGTGCATGGCTCGATGAGAATACAGGCGTTTGCCTTGGTTCGGACGCATTCTTCCCATTCGGTGATAACATCGAAAGAGCGCACAAGAGCGGCGTGGAATACATCGCACAGCCGGGCGGCTCTATCCGTGACGACAACGTTATCGATACCTGCAACAAGTACAATATTGCAATGGCATTCACGGGAATCCGTCTTTTCCACCACTAATTTCAAATTCGGAATTATGAATTCGGAATTCGGAATTAATTGATGCATATTGTATAAAAATCGCAGAAAAATGTAGGGGAAGGGTTTCCCGTCCCGTCAAAAACGCATATTCCAATCAAAAACGTAGGGGCGGATTCCATATCCGCACGTTACCAAAATCGGTTTTCGTTAGTAATTCGGAACAATTATCGGAAAAAATAATTCCGAATTCCGCATTCCGAATTCCGAATTAGCTCTGAAAGGGGACTGATAAAAATGAAAATATTAGTAGTTGGCGGCGGCGGCCGTGAACACGCCATTATAATGAAGCTTGCCGAAAGCAAGCGTGTTGAAAAGCTCTACTGCACTCCAGGCAACGGCGGTATCTCACGCTATGCCGAGTGCTTCAATGTCGGTGCGACCGATATTGACGGAGTTGTCGCACTTGCAAAGCAGCTCAAAGTCGATATGGTAGTCGTAGCTCCCGACGATCCGCTCGTTCTCGGTATGGTAGACGCACTCAACGCAGAGGGCTTTATGACATTCGGACCGAACAAGGCTGCCGCAATCATCGAGGGCAGCAAGGTCTTCTCCAAAGACCTTATGAAAAAATACAATATCCCTACTGCAAAGTATGAAACCTTTACAGACAGTGTCTCCGCTATTGCTTACCTCAAAGAGCAGAACAGCTATCCCGCAGTTATCAAGGCTGACGGACTTGCACTCGGAAAGGGTGTAATAATCGCACAGAACGAGGAAGAGGCTGTTGAAGCGGTCAAGTCGATGATCGACGGAAAGCAGTTCGGTGAAAGCAGCTCGACTGTCGTTATCGAAGAATTCCTCACGGGGCCCGAAATTTCCGTACTCTCGTTCACAGACGGCAAGACAGTCGTTCCGATGATCTCCTCAATGGATCATAAGCGTGCGCTCGACGGCGATAAGGGACTTAACACGGGCGGTATGGGAACTATCGCTCCGAACCCGTTCTATACCGAAGCCGTTGCAAAGGAATGTATGGAAAATATCTTCCTCCCGACAATGAACGCAATGAACGCCGAGGGCAGAAAGTTCAAAGGCTGCCTCTATTTCGGACTTATGGCAACACCAAAGGGTGTAAAAGTCATCGAATACAACTGCCGCTTCGGCGACCCCGAAACACAGGTCGTTCTTCCGCTCCTCGATACAGACCTCTGCGATATCTTCGAGGCTGTCTATAACGAAAATCTCTCCGACCTCGATATCAAGTGGAAAAATGAGTGCTGTTCCTGCGTAATAATGGCAAGCGGCGGCTATCCGCAGAGCTATAAAAAGGGCATCGAAATGCACGGTATGGACGAAAAAGGTCAGGTCGACGGCGTTTTCGTTTACCACGCAGGCACAAAGTTTGAGGACGGCAGGTTCTATACCAACGGCGGACGAGTTATCGGCGTAACAGCAACGGGCGAAACTCTCCAAGCCGCACTCGATAAGTCCTACGATGGTGTAAAGAAGATAACCTTTGCAGGCGCACACTACCGCAAGGATATTGGACAGAAAGCGCTCTCTAAGTAATTCGGAATTATGAATTCGGAATTCGGAATTATATTTGCTCCGAATATTTACGAATAAAGACAAAACTTTCATAATGATAGATTTTTCGTTCCGAATTGCATAAATATTTTTTCAAGAAAATATCTAAATAAATAAACCTGTTTTCAAAGCATCAATGAATGTCCTTTGAAAACAGGTTTTTTATTACGAAAAAGCGGAGCTTAATTCCGAATTCCGCATTCCGAATTCCGAATTCTCAAAAACTCCTCTGCGCTGTGAATACTGTTCGCCCCGTCTGCCGCCGCTGTGATAAGCTGCTTCATTGGCTTGGTTCTGACATCACCTGCCGCAAAGATCCCTTTTGCCGAGGTAACGCAATCTTCACCTGCAACGATATAACCACCCTCGTTCAATTCAACTATATCCTTTAAAGGTGCGGTCGCAGGTCTTGAACCCACTGCAATGAACACTCCACTTGTGCCAAGGCTTTGTTCTTTACAGTTATGAATATAGCGGATAGAGGATATCTTCTCACCGCCGACAAATTCTTTAACTTCCGCACTAAGAATAAAGTGGATATTTTTTGTTTCTTCGGCTCTTTGGCAAAGCGTTTTGTTCGCCCTTAACTCATTCCGACGGTGGATAACGTAAACCTCAGCCGCAATCGGAGCAAGGAACAGCGCATCACCGAGCGCACTGTCACCGCAGCCTATCACAGCGACGACCTTATTTCTGTAAAATGCACCGTCGCATATAGCACAATAGGAAACACCCTTGCCCGAAAATCGTTCAAGACCCGTGATGTCGGGCTTTATCGGCTCTGTTCCTGCTGCATATACTACAGTTTTGGTCTGTAAAGGTTCACCGCTTTTCAGTAATATTTTGTATATTCCATTGTCGGAAACGATCTTCACAACTTCACCCTCGATGAATTCTGTACCGAGAGCCTGCGCATGACGGCGGAACTTCATTCCGAGATCGAAACCGCTTTCGCCATACAGTCCGAGATAGTTGTCTACACGGCTGCTGCCCGATATCTGTCCGACACTTCCGCCGATCCTGTCAACGACGGCGAAAATCAGCTGCGCACGTCCTGCATACACTGCGGCGGAAAGTCCTGCCGTTCCGCTTCCGACTATAATTGTATCATAGATCATATAAACCCTCCGAATAAATAGGTTTAACTTTATTTTGTCCGAAAAAAATATAAATATTTCGTCGTGAAATCTTTACAAATGAAGAAAAAGGTGTTATAATAAAGATGTTTTTATTATATCCACCCGATAAAAAAGGACGAGAATATGAAGATAGAACCAAATCAAAAATATCTGACGGTTTCATTCTACACAGTCATTACCTTTGCAATTTGTCTGTTCCTTGTCGTTATTGTCCAGAAATTCAGCGCTATAAGCGGTGTGCTTGCTTCATTCGCAAATGTCATTGCGCCCGTAACGTGGGGCATTGTTATTGCTTACATTGTCAATCCGTTGATGAAATTTTTTGAGCGTGTTTTCGGAAAGTGCTTTGAGAGAAAAAAAGCGCACCGAAAGCTTGTGCGCTCGTTAAGCGTTGCTTTCGGTCTGCTTACGCTTCTTGCAGTGCTTTTTGCGATTGTCGCAGTTCTTTTGCCGCAGGTAGTTGAGAGCGTTATAGGATTGGCACGAAATTTTAACA
Organism: uncultured Ruminococcus sp.; assembly: GCA_900550695.1. Classification (GTDB taxonomy): domain Bacteria; phylum Bacillota; class Clostridia; order Oscillospirales; family Ruminococcaceae; genus UMGS363. The sequence continues at coordinate 16,941 of URTF01000022.1, read as the reverse complement.
GCTATCTGAATAATTTTGAAAGCTGGATATACAAATTTGTCGAGGACTATCCCGATATCTACAGCTTTGTGCAGACGCAGTTCGATAACCTCCAGCCGAAGCTGACCGATTTTATAAACAGCATAGTTCCCAAGCTCGGTGAGTGGGCTATCAAGCTCAAAGACGGCGCAATTGGTTTTATAGGCGGTCTTGGCGACTTTGTTATCGGCTTCATCGTTGCGATATATCTTCTTTTCAGCAAGGAAAAATTCATTGCCCAGATGAGAAAGTTCGTTGCGGCTGTTCTGCCCGAGGGCGGAAAAAATGCCGTTTACAGTATTGCTGCCCGCACGAATAAAATGCTTGGCGGCTTCATTTCGGGCAAGCTTATTGACTCGACTATCATCGGTATCCTTACATTTATCTGTATGTCGATAATGAAAATGGACTTTGTTGCGCTTATCAGCGTCGTTGTCGGCGTTACGAATATTATCCCGTTCTTCGGTCCGTTCATCGGTGCGATACCGAGCGCACTTCTGCTGCTTGTTGCCGCTCCAAGACAAGTAATTCCGTTCGTTATCTTCATTTTTATCTTACAGCAGTTTGACGGAAATATCTTGGGTCCGAAGATCCTCGGCGATTCAACCGGACTTTCACCGTTCTGGGTAATGTTTGCGATCTTTGTCGGCGGAGGAATGTTCGGCTTTGCGGGAATGATACTCGGTGTTCCGATCTTTGCCGTAATTTATTCGCTTGTTCGTGATTTTGTCAACTATCTTCTCGAGCGAAGAGGACTTTCAACACGAACACTTGATTATTGTTCAAATGATATACCCGTTGACGATGAAAAAAAGAACAAAATGCATAAGTCGCTTTCGGCTGTGTTTAAATTTAACAAAAAGTCCGATTCGGAAGGATCGAAAAAGGACGATGAAGAATCGTCCGATAATAAAAAAGACTTATAAAACCGTCTTGTGTTTTTTGAGATCAGAACTTGGAAAGGAAAGTTTATGGTAAAGGATATTCAGCAGGAAATTTTAAGAATAAAAAAAGAAAAGGGTATCACGATACTTGCCCACAGCTATCAGGCGGAGGAAATTCAGGAAATAGCCGATTATACGGGCGACTCGTTCAAGCTTTCACAGCTTGCCGCAGAGGACAAGAACGATACACTCATTATGTGCGGCGTTCATTTTATGGCGGAAACCTGTAAAATTCTTTCCCCGAATAAGAAGGTTATCCTTTCCTGCCCCGAAGCAGGCTGCCCAATGGCTGAACAGATCTCCGCAGAGGAGCTTGTCCAGCTTAAAGCAATGTACCCCGACTATACAGTCGTTGCCTATATCAATACCACTGCGGCACTCAAAGAACACGCCGATGTCTGTGTAACTTCAAGCTCCGCAGTTGAAATTTGCAGAAAGCTCGATGCAGAGAATATCCTCTTTATACCCGACTGCAATCTCGGCGCATTTGTAAGAGATCAGCTCCCCGAAAAGAATTTCAAGCTCATTCAGGGCGGCTGCCCCGTCCACGCCGCTGTAAACGAGAAGCAGGTCATCGCAGCTAAGGAAAAGCACCCGAATGCACTCGTACTCGTCCACCCCGAATGTCAGCCGTCCGTTTGCAGCCACGCAGATTACATAGGTTCGACCTCGGGCATCGTGAACTTTGCCAAAAATTCGGACGCAAAGGAGTTCATCATCGGAACGGAAATATCCATAGCCGAGCATCTCCAGTATATTTGCCCCGATAAGAGCTTCTATCCGCTTTCAAAGCATCTTATCTGCCCGAATATGAAGTCAACAACGCTCGTTGATGTCTATAACTGTCTTACAGGCAAGGGCGGACTTGTTATCGATATGCCCGAAGAGCAGATCAAACGTGCATCGGTATGTATCGACAGAATGTTGGAACTCGGCTGATAAATTAATTCGGAATTATGAATTCGGAATTCGGAATTATTTGCAGAGCTCAACTTTGTTTGAGTGATGCGAAGCCAATTAAAATTTACGTCCACGCTTTTTAAAGGGTGGCAGGGGTTGAGGGGACAGCGTCCCTCATCGCTCTCCGCAGAGAGCGAAACACCCTAAATTAACAGCATTAAATCAGTTACAATAGCGTAATTAGTAATAGCTAAAAAAGGCGCAATTCACATCAAAAAAAGGTAAAACGAACTATGAGAAATCCGTTTCGTAAAACCCAAATGTGAATTGCGCCTTTCTTTTATCCTCAAAAATCTATCCTTGAAGCAAAAATCCACGAACGAAGTGAGCGGATTTTTGCTTCAACACAGTATGAATAGCGGCACAGTGTGTGCTGAAAACCAATATCGTATCAAAATCATTTCAAAACCAAACCGCCGCCCACAAAAAAGTGAACGGCGGTTTTGACTTAATCAAATATTACATACCCGTCTTTCCTTGCAACGGGCGAGGGGATATCGCCGTTCGCATAGCCTAAAATGCAGTTGCCGATGCCGACATAGCGGTCGTCAAGTCCCCATTTTTTCATATACTCCTTGCCCTCGTCGGTCAGGAACATCTCTTTTGCACGGTGTATCCAGCAGGAAGAAACTCCGAGCGAAGCCGCAGCATTCATAAGATTTCCCATAACGAGCGTTCCGTCCTCGAGATATGTGTGCGAGGAAGTGTCCGAGAAAACAATTACTACCGTCGGCGCACCGTAGAAAGGATCAACGTCCTTGCCCATTATCTGTGCGTTGAGCTTTGAAAGCTTTGCAATGGTTTCTTTGTCCTTGACAACGACCATAACGGCAGGCATTTTGTGCATTCCGCTCGGTGCATATTCACCTGCGAGCAGTATCTCTTTCAGAACATCATCGGGGACGGGCGTGTCCTTGTAGGAACGCACACTTCTTCTTGTTGTAAGCGTTTTTATTGTTTCGTTCATAAGATCATCTCCATAAAACTGTAAAGTAATGAACTTTACAGCTAACTTGTTTTACTATCTTGTATTCTTTGAAAAACGACGTATCTGCGTCATAACAGAGCGTGTAAAGTATAAACATTTTACAGCTTTTCTTCAAGCCTCAACCCAGAAATATTTGCATCAACACCGTGCTTGTCCGCAAAGCGTACAGCTGCTTCGGTCAGCTTGGCACTGTTTTTCTCGAAAAGCGAAAGTACAAGCTTGTCCTGCTGCTCCTGCGGAATGAAGCGAAGAAAGTTTTCAAGCACTCCCGGAGCCTCCGCCGCATCAAGCACCGCAGACGGCAGGGGAATATCTGCCTTGTTGACATAAGGCAGAACCGCTCTTATTATCTGCGCATAATCAACATTGTCAATATCAACAGTAAATCTGAATTTCATTTATTTTCTCACTAAAAAGAACGAGCAGTCCGAACAAAAAATGCGCTCGGACTGCGGAGGTTATGTAACTTTATCAAAGAAGCGACTTGTAAAGCTCGCTGATCTCTTCAACGGAAGTATCTCTTGGGTTGCCGGGACGGCAAGCATCATCGTAAGCAGACTGTGCAAGGAACGGGATATCCTCGGGCTTAACGATGTCCTTAAGGTCGGCAGGGATTCCAACGTCCTTGGAAAGCTGCTTAACTGCATCGATAGCAGCCTTTCTGTACTCTTCCTGCGACATTTCATCAACGCCCTTTACGCCCATTGCTCTTGCGATCTCACGGTATTTTTCGCCGGTTGCCGGAGCGTTGTATTCCATAACTGTCGGAAGAATGATAGCATTTGCAACACCGTGCGGTGTGTCATAAAGCGCACCGAGTGGGTGAGCCATTGAGTGAACGATGCCAAGACCAACGTTCGAGAAGCCCATACCTGCAACATACTGACCGAGAGCCATATCGGTTCTGCCTTCCTTGGTGTTCGCAACAGCACCTCTGAGGCTTCTGGAAATGATCTCGATTGCTTTGAGGTGGAACATATCGGAAAGCTCCCAAGCGCCCTTGGTGATGTAGCCTTCGATAGCGTGTGTGAGTGCGTCCATACCTGTTGCGGCGGTAAGTCCCTTTGGCATTGAGGACATCATATCAGGGTCAACGAATGCAACGACAGGAATATCGTGTGGGTCAACGCAAACCATCTTTCTGTTCTTTGCGGCATCTGTGATAACGTAGTTGATAGTGACCTCTGCTGCTGTGCCTGCTGTTGTAGGAACTGCAAGGATAGGAACAGACTTGTTCTTCGTGTCAGCAACGCCCTCAAGGCTTACAACATCAGCAAATTCGGGGTTTGCGATGATAATGCCGATAGCCTTTGCTGTGTCCATCGAAGAACCGCCGCCGATAGCGATGAGGTAATCTGCACCTGCTGCCTTAAAAGCGGCAACGCCCGACTGAACATTTTCAATGGTCGGATTCGGCTTGATCTCGGAATAAAGTGTATAAGCAAGTCCTGCGTTGTCAAGAACATCGGTTACTTTCTTTGTAACGCCGAACTTGATAAGATCAGGGTCGGAGCATACGAGAGCTTTTTTGAAGCCTCTGCCCTTAGCTTCGTCAGCGATAGCGTTTATAGCGCCCGCACCGTGATAAGAAGTTTCATTGAGGATAAATCTGTTTGCCATTTTAAAGCACTCCTTTTTATTTTTTAGTCTGAAAAGCTATTGTTTTAAATGCCAAAAGCTTTTCTGAAAATCACTTTTGAGCCGTTTTATGCAATTTTTACGGCGGATTCAAACAGAATCGTCGGAATATACGCTGTTCTGTTTAAAATATGTATAAAGTCACCTCTTTTTCGTCTTGAATTATCTATATTATACAACACTGCAAGTAATTTGTCTACAAAAATATATAAATTTACCAAAAATCTTTCGTGAACTTTTTTGTGCAGTTTTCACAAAGTTATCATATTGAAGAGTCGTATATTTGGCATACGGAAATATAAGCCTGCGCAGCTTTTTATCGATCGAAGAAATATCCTGAACGTAAAAAAACTGTTTTAAAAATATTATCAATATGTAAAAAAGTGAAGAAATTACTTCCGTTTGTGATAAGGTTGTGATATAATGATTTTATGATTACTATTCGGGAGAAGTTCAGCTCCCACTTATTCGGAGGATTCAAATGTCAGTCAAAGATGAGTTTATCAGTGCAAGAAAAAAAGCCTTGGAGAAATATTTCGTAAGGCTTAACGATATGCAGAAAAAAGCCGTTTTCACGACCGAAGGTCCTGTCCTAATCTTAGCAGGCGCAGGAAGCGGAAAAACTTCCGTTCTTGTCAACAGAATTGCGAATATGGTCAATTTCGGCTCGGCTTATACCGATGCGAACGTGCCTGCTTCGGCAAACGAGGACGATGTGACTTTCCTCGAATCCTACAACGGCGAAAAAGATGAGGAAACAGTTGCCCGTCTTAAAGAAATTGCAGCCGTGAACCCGGTTGACCCGTGGAAGATAATGGCTATCACATTTACGAACAAAGCCGCAGGCGAGCTTAAGGAGCGACTTGAAACGATGCTCGGCACGAATGCCGAAAACATCACCGCCGCAACCTTCCACTCGGTCTGCGTGAGAATTTTAAGACGTGAGATAGAACGCATCGGCTACGGTCACGACTTCGCTATCTATGACAGCGATGACAGCCTTCGTCTGCTCAAATCCTGCTACGAAGCACTCGATATGTCCGATAAGATTTTTAACCCTAAAGTCGTTATTGCCGCAATTTCCCAAGCAAAGGACAACCTCCTCACGCCTGAACTCTATGCGGAGCAGACGGGCGGAGACTACTATAAAATAGGAATTTCAAAGCTCTACACAGCTTACCAGAAAAAGCTCGTCGCAGCGAATGCGGTCGATTTTGACGATATAATCTGCCTTACCGTCCGACTTTTCACCGAGTGCGGCGACGTTCTTGACCATTACAGCAACCGCTACCGCTACATAATGGTGGACGAGTATCAGGACACGAACTATGCACAGCTCCGACTTGTAACGCTTCTTTCGGAAAAGTTCGGAAATATCTGCGTTGTCGGCGATGACGACCAGTCTATCTATAAATTCCGTGGCGCAACTATCGAAAATATCCTCAGATTTGAGGAACAGTTCAGCGGCGCAGTTGTAATTCGACTTGAACAGAACTACCGCTCAACTCAGAATATCCTCAATGCCGCAAACGCCGTTATCGCAAATAACAGCAGCCGAAACGAAAAGAGGCTCTGGACGGATATCGGTGACGGCGACAAAATAACCCTCTTCAAGGCCATTGACGAACACGGTGAAGCAAGCTTTGTTGCAAATACCGTTTCAGAGCAGAACAAGGACGGCAAGGAATTCCGTGATTTCGCAGTTCTCTACCGTACAAATGCCCAGTCGAACGCACTTGAACGTGAATTTACGCTCAAAGGTATTCCGTATCGTGTTATCGGCGGTCTGCGATTCTATGACCGCAAGGAAATTCGTGATATGATCGCATATCTCTCCGTTATTAATAATAGTATGGATATGCTCCGCTTCAAGCGAATCATCAACGAGCCGAAGCGCAGCATTGGCGATGCGACCGTTTCAATGATCGAACAGATCTCCGATGACCTCGGAATTTCACCTATAACCATTATGCAGGACGTTGAGCAGTACCCGATGCTCGGCAAAAAAGTCGCTCCGCTCAAAAAAGCAGCCGCAATGTTTGAGCATCTTGCCGAATTTGCCGCAAACGAGCCGCTTGAAAATCTTGTCGATGAAGTGCTTGACGTTACCGGTTATGGTAATTATATGCGCTCGCTCGGCGAAGAGGGAACGGGCAAGCTTGAAAACATCGCCGAACTCAAATCCAATATCCAAAATTATATCAACAGCAAGACCGAGGACGAAGAACCGTCACTTTCCGAGTTCCTCGAAGAAATTTCACTCTTCACCGACGCCGACAGAATGGACACAACGACCGATGCCGTGAACCTTATGACTATCCACTCCGCAAAGGGACTGGAGTTCGATACAGTATTTATCGTTGGTGCGGAGGAGGGCATTTTCCCGAGCAAGAGAAGTATGGACACCGTTGAAGACCTCGAAGAAGAGCGCCGCCTTGCATACGTTGCAATAACCCGTGCGAAGCGCAAGCTCTATATCTCACATGCCGTAAGACGTATGATGTACGGCTCGACCACGATGAATACTATTTCACGTTTCGTCAAGGAAATTCCTGCCGAGTATGTCGAGAGAATAGACAGCACTGTCAACAGTCATGATGAGGAAAACGGGGACGATGATTTTATAGTAGCCGCACCGACCTATGACCTGAAGAGCCAGATCGTAAATCAGCAGCTCAAAAAAGCGCAGAAAAGCGATGCCGACTACAGCGTAGGCGAAAAAGTATCGCATAATATGTTCGGCGAGGGCATCATTGTTTCGGTCAAGAAAATGTCCAACGATGCGATGCTTGAAATTGCCTTTGACAAGGTCGGAACAAAGAAGATAATGGCAAACTTCGCAAGATTGAAAAAGCTGTAATGTTGTTTTCTTCCCCCAAAAAAATAGCCCTGTTTTCAAAGAATAGATCAAATTCTTTGAAAACAGGGTTTTTGTTTTACAAAACTATCGTCGTTCATAAATTGCGTTGAAGCTTCAAATCCGCTCACTTCGTTCGTGGATTTTCGCTTCAAGGATAGTTTGCTTAATAAAATAGAATGGCGCAATTCACAATTTTAAGGTTTACGAAACTTGATTTCTCATAGTTTGTTTTACCTTTTTTGATGTGAATTGCGCCGTTTTAGCTGTTAGATATTATTCTATTGATGCAAAGCTTTATGCGATAGTTTAGGGAGTTTCGCTCTCTGCGGAGAGCGACAATGGGACGCTGTCCCCTTGACCCCTGCCACCCTTTAAAAAGCGTGGACGTAAACTTTAGTTGGCTTCGCATTGCCCGACAAATGTTAGCTATGCAGAAATTACGCATTACGCATTACGCATTATGCATTACTCCTTAAACTCTTCTTCCTTATTCTCTAACAAAAATCCGATAACGTTTGTATAGAAAAGCTCGGGGTTAAGGTGTATCTTTTCCTTTATCATCTCGGCCTGATCACGGTCGGGAGCATAGATAGAAAAGTGCATAAGCTCCAGTTCGTCATCGCCAATTGTACAATCGACGTTGTATCCCGTTGCGGTTTCGGTGATGTCGATCTTCGCTTCCTTGTCACGCTTCTGCGCCGAGAAAAATGCGAACGCCGATTTCAGCAGCCGCTTGCGGAAGTGGTAGGGGACATAATCGTTGTAACACTCCGCACTTTGTCTGCCTTTTTCTTCAAGCCGGAAATAATTTTCACCGTTTTCCTCAAATTTTGTTACCGCTCCGCTTTTCAGCAGCTCATCGATAGCTTGGTTATAGTGAAAATAGTTCACGGCTTCGCTTTTCATAACTATTTCGTAAAGCTCCTGTTCGGAGATCGGCTTTTTTATCTCGTCAAGGAGATAGCAGACTGCGATCTTTACCGAATGGAGCGTGGAAATTTCCGTTTTGAAATCCTGCAAGATCAGAACTCCCCTTTATCAGAAGTTTGGATAATCGAGCATATGCGAAAGTATAGCGATATTCGCTGCAGCTTCGACACATGGAACAGCTCTCGGTACAACGCATGGGTCGTGTCTGCCCTTTATCTCGATAACTCCGTTTGTGAGCTTGCCGTAGTCGATAGTCTGCTGCGGCTGTGCAATTGACGGTGTAGGTTTGAATGCAACTCGGAAGATGATAGGCATACCCGAGGAGATGCCGCCGAGGATACCGCCGTGGTTGTTGGTCTTGGTGAGAACGTGACCGACTTCATTCACATAGAATTCGTCGTTGTTCTGGCTGCCGAGCATAGTTGCGACCTGGAAGCCTGCGCCGAATTCGATTCCCTTTACCGCAGGGATACCGAAAACGATCTGTGCGATGCTGTTTTCGAGTCCCTCAAAAATAGGCGAACCAACGCCTGCGGGAACGTTCGTCACCGCACACTCAACGATACCGCCGAGGCTGTCGAGCGAACGGCGTGCAAGGTCGATGTCGTCATACATAGCCTGACCCTTTTTATCGCTGATAGTAGGGAACTTCTTATGGCGGAGTGCGATTATCTGCTCACGTGAAATTTCAAGCGGATTGAACTTCGTGTCCTTGATATTGTGTATCTGTGCGATGTGAGTACCCGTGTAAATTCCTCGGCGCTCAAGTATCTGACCGCAAACTGCACCTGCAAAGCAGAGCGGAGCGGTAAGTCTGCCCGAGAAGTGTCCGCCGCCTCTTACATCGTTGAAGCCCTTATAGCGGAGCGCACCCGTGTAGTCAGCGTGTCCCGGACGTGCAAGCTTTGAGATGTTGCCATAGTCCTGCGAGTGCTGGTCGGTGTTGTTTATAAAAGCCGCAAGGGGAGTACCCGTTGTGTAGCCGTTGTGAACACCCGACATAATGTTCGGGAGGTCTTTTTCACTTCTCTGCGTGGAGGTTGCGTCCTTTTTAGGCGCACGTCTTGCCATAAAATTGCGAAGCTCTTCGAGGTCGATATGCTCTCCCGGAGGAAGATTATCGATCACAACGCCGATCGCAGGACCGTGCGATTCGCCGAATATCGAAACTGTTATATTGTGATTCCAAAAAGATGACATCATTTTCAGTCCTTTCTTACCATTAAAGGTCAGTGCTAATTTTTCCGCCAAGCTTTTTAAAATCCTGCCAGAAATCGGGGTAGCTCTTTGAAACAGCCTGTGCATCGGTTATCGTTATCTCTCCGTCTGCCTTTGTCGAAGCAACAGCCGAAGCCATAACGATACGATGATCGTTGCAGCCGTCGATCATTCCGCCCGTGAAGGAACGGACGGGGTGTATTTCAAGGAAATCATCGCCGTAAACGACATTTCCTCCGATAGCGTTTATTGCGTCAGCGATCGCTTTAAGACGGTCGCTTTCCTTTATTTTAAGGCGCTTTGCGTTCACTATCCTGCTTACATCTTTGGTGAAGCAGCCGAACACCGTAAGTATCGGGACAAGATCGGGAATATCGGAAACATCGACCGTGAACGGCTCATATTCGCTGCAGCCGACCCTGCCGTAACCCGACTTTTCGAGAATTTCGCATATCTGCCTGTCGCCCTGAACGGAGGCTTCGCTGAGATTTCCTATCTCAATTTCCGAGCCGAGCGCATTTGCGACATAATAGAACGCAGCCTGCGAATAATCGCCCTCAACTGCGCAGTCGGCAGCCTTGTAACGCTGATTTCCCTTTATATTGTAGACGGGGAAACCCTCGTCCGAAACGCTTTCATCAACTTCAACGCCGAAAACCTTCAGCGCAGCTATCGTCATATCGGCATAAGGCTTCGATTCAAGCTTTGAGGTGAGGATTATCCTGCTGTCCTCGGCGCAGAGCGGCAGAGCGAACAGCAGTCCCGTGATGAACTGCGACGAAACATCGCCCTCAATGTGAAAATCACCGCCGCAAAGCTTTCCGCTCATCGTGAACGGCATAACTCCGTCCGTGTGAACGAAGCTCACGCCCTTTTGTGAAAGCTCACGCTTGTATGGAGTTATCGGTCGGGTAGGGAGCTTTCCGCTGCCCGAAAATTCCGCATCGCAGCCGAGTGCAGCCGCAACGGGAATGATGAACCGAAGTGTCGAACCACTCTCACGGCAGTTGATCTTCGCCGAGGAAGAGGGGACACCGATACCTTTTATGGTGTAAACATTTCCGTCATTGACGATCCTGGCGCCGAGCGCTGTCATAGCGTCAACGGTTGCGTCAATGTCCTCGGAGGGGTTCACTGCGCTGACCTCGGAAACGCCGTCAGCGAGTGAAGCAGCGATTATCATTCTGTGGGAAAAGCTTTTGGAGGACGGAGCGCTTATCCTGCCGATAAGTCCCGACGGTGTTATAGTAACGTTCATATTTTCTCCTGTTATTTTTCAAGGAATTCAAGAAATTTTTCAACGGGCATCTTTACAGCAGCCGATCTTCCGACTTCGCTGCAAATAATGATGCTTATGCTGCCGCTTTCACGCTTTTTATCGTTAAGGCAAGCACCGCCGAGTTCGTGTTCGGTCGGCTCAACTTCAACATTCAGCTTGTAGCGTTCAAGGCAGGCGATAAGACGGTCGGTAAGACCCTTTTCAGCCATTCCCTGCTTCTCGGCAAGCCTTGTTATCATTCTCATTCCGACAGCAACAGCCTTGCCGTGCGTGATACCCGTGTAATTATAGTACTGCTCGATAGAGTGCGCAAGCGTGTGACCGAAGTTGAGGAGCATACGCTCGCCCTTGTCGAATTCATCGGCTTCGACAACATCACGCTTTATCGAAACGCACTGCTCGATGACATTTTCGGAAATTTCTCTGATATTGTCAAGCGTTCTTGTTTCAAGCAGCCCGAAAAGCGAAGCAGACTTTATCATTCCGTATTTTACGACTTCACCCATTCCGTCAATGAGAAATTCCTCGGGGAGCGTATCAAGCGTAGCCGTGTCGCAGATAACGAGCTTAGGCTGCTTGAATGCGCCGACGAGGTTTTTTCCCTCGGGCAGGTCGATAGCTGTCTTTCCTCCGACCGATGAATCCACCTGTGCAAGCAGAGTAGTCGGTATCTGTACGAAGTCAAGACCTCTCAGAAATGTAGCCGCCGCATAGCCCGTTATGTCGCCGACAACACCTCCTCCGAGCGCAACAAGAGCGTCCGTGCGTGAGATGTGCTTTTCGCATAAAAAGCTGTAAATGTTGAGCAGCGTAGCCGTGCATTTGGAAGCCTCGCCGTGCGGAAATACGAATTTATATACCTCAAAGCCGCTTTTTTCAAGGCTTTTTACGACTTTTTCGCCGTAGAGAGCATCGACAGTATCATCGGTTATCACCGCAAATTTCTGTGCCTTTGTAACAGCCTTAATGTATTCGCCGCAGCCGTCAAGCATATCCTTTCCGACAATGACTTCGTAATTTATCGAAGCTTTTACGGGTATTCTTGTGTATTCCATTGATAAACCGCCGTTTTCCGACATTTTTTAGGAAAACGTACTCCTTTCCGATGAAATTTTTTAGCCGATAGTTCTTCCGAGATAGCCGCAAAGACCGCTGATCTTCTTCATTGTTTCCTTGAACATATCGGGTGTGAGCTGCTGACCGCCGTCGGAAAGTGCAGCCTTAGGATTGCAGTGAACTTCGATCTCGAGAGCGTCCGTGCCTACAACAACAGCAGCAAGAGCCATTGGCTCAATGAGCGAGATGATACCGGTAGCGTGTGAAGGGTCAGCACAAACGGGGAGATGTGACTTCTGCTTGAGGAGCGGGATCGCGGAAACATCGAATGTGTTTCTTGTCATTGTTTCAAATGTGCGGATTCCTCGCTCGCAAAGGATAACGTTCGGGTTGCCCTCGGACATTATGTATTCTGCGGACATAAGTGTTTCTTCAAGTGTATTTGCAAGACCTCTTTTAAGAAGAATAGGCTTTGTTGTCTTGCCGAGAGCCTTTAAAAGCTCAAAGTTCTGCATATTTCTTGCGCCGACCTGAATAACATCGATCTCGTCAAAGAGAGGAAGATCGGACTGGCTCATAATTTCGGTAACGATAGGAAGTCCCGTTTCAGCCTTAGCTTTGAGAAGAAGCCTGATGCCCTCTTCACGAAGACCCTGGAAGGAGTAAGGGGACGTTCTCGGCTTGAACGCACCGCCTCTGAGCATTGTTGCGCCTGCTTCCTTTACAGCGTGAGCGGTAGTGAGTATCTGTTCCTCTGTTTCAACGGAGCAGGGACCTGCGATGACCTGAAGAGAACCGTCGCCGATCTTTCTGCCGCCTGCTTCGATAACAGTGTCATCGGGGTGGAACTTGCGGTTAGCCTTTTTGTAAGGCTCCTGCACACGCTTGATCTCCTCAATGCAGTCCTGCGCATAAAGGTTGTGCATATCGACTGCGGAAGTATCGCCGATAAGACCGATGATATGCTGATTTGCACCCTGAATGTGGTTGGTCTTCAAACCCTGTTCTTTGAGAAGCTCGTCCAGCTTTTCAACGGATTCGGGTGAAGCGTTGTTCTTGAGAATGATGATCATTTTTCTTTTTCTCCTTAATTCCTTAATATGTAAATTTTATTACAGACTTTAGTAAACGAAAGTGCAGTCGGGAAGCTGCTCCGCAAGGTAATCCATATCCTCCGCAGGAATGTCAAGACCCTGCATATAAAGCTTTTTCAGCATTATGAGCGAAGCCGCAGGACGGATATTCGTTATCGGATTGTTGCTTATTTTCAGCCATTGCAGCGAAGTCAGCGACATAAGAGGCTCTATCGAACCGATGCTGTTGTTTTCGAGATAAAGCTCGTTGAGGTCGCCCATAGTCGTCAGCGGAGTGATGTCGGAAATATCATTGTTCTGCAAATGCAGCCCGATCATCCTGTCCATTCCGCTCAAAGCTGTTATACTATTAATATTGTTATCGTTAAGACGAAGAAGTTCAAGCTGCTTCAAATTCGTCAGCGGCGTGATATCACTTATCTCATTGTCGGAAAGATCAAGCGCACGCAGATGAACGAGTCCGTCAAGCGAGGAGATGTCGCTGATGTTGTTTGAACGCAGATAAAGGCTCTCCAGTCCGACAAGACCCGCGAGCGGCGAAAGATCTTCGACCTTGTTCTTGAAAAGCGAAAGGTTTTTCAGCTCGGTCAAGCCTTTGAGCGGCGAAAGATCGGTGATGTTGTTCTGATATATCTGCAGCTCGGTCAGATTCACCATATATTTAAGTTCGACAATATCATCATCGGTCAAGTCCATATTGCTCAAAGTGAGCGAGGTAAGCTCCGTGCTGTATTCCTTGCCCTTTATTATTACAGTGGCAGGAAGATCAGCCATTACTTTTTCCTTTTCGGCAACAGCTTCGCTGACTGCAGGGTTGTTCTTTCCGTTGAGGTAATCCTCTTTGTTTTTTATCTTAATGTCGGGAACAGTTTCCGCTTTAAGCGAAGAAACATCGTGTTCAAGTGATTCTATCTGCGATAAAAGCTCGGAAACATCAGGCTGTTCCTCTTCCTCCGTGCTGCCGGTAAAAGGCAGTGAGCAGGAGCAGAGCGAAAAAGCCATTGCAATGCAGGAAATAAGAGCAGCTGCTTTTGTATGTTTCATAAAAAGCGTCCTTTCCGAAGTAAACACCTGAACAGTGGCATTTACTTATGAATTTATCAAAACATTCACATCAATTATATACCAAACCCGTCCCAAAGTCAAGTGCTGACGGGAAAAAATGGGGACTTGCCGCTTCAATAGCTTGATTTTTACATAAATATAATATATAATAGTACAAGATAAATATTAAAACGTAAAAAAGCATCGTTGTTTTGCACAAAATAAACGTTCCGAACCCTCGAAAACCGCATAAATACAACGAAATTCGGTGAAAATCAAAAAATGAAATGAAAATAGAGAACCGTAGAGAAAACGAGCAAAACAGAGAGATTTAAAGAGTTTGAGGGATATATTTTAAAAATTCGGCAAAATGGCAATTGACAACAGTTCGTGCGCCGTGTATAATAATAAACGTTGTGTCCGACGTGTATCAGAATGTAAGTGGAGTTGCCTGCATTGAATGATATCAGTTCGGCAATATCTACTAAAAATAAAAGGAGAATGACTATGTCAACTTATATGCCTAAGGCTAACGAAATCAGCCGTAAGTGGTATGTTATTGATGCAGAGGGCAAATCCCTCGGTCGTGTAGCAGCTGCTGCAGCATCAATTCTCAGAGGCAAGAATAAGCCTACCTTCGCACCTCACGCAGACTGCGGAGATAACGTTATCATCATCAACTGCGCAAAGGCAGTTCTCACAGGAAAGAAGCTTGAACAGAAGACTTTCAAGTGGCACACAGGCTGGATCGGCGGACTCAAGGAAACCAAGTACAGCGATATGATGAAGAATAATCCGGAAAAGGCAATGACAATTGCTGTAAACGGAATGCTTCCGAACAACACACTCGGCAGAGCAGCACTCACAAGACTCAGAACCTATGCAGGTGCAGAGCACGAGAACGCAGCTCAGAAGCCTGAAATGATCGAAATATAAGGAGGAAGCCGAAATGTACGAATCTAAACAGCCTTATTTTTATGGCACAGGCAGAAGAAAAAGCTCCGTTGCAAGAGTAAGAGTTTACGCAGGCAGCGGCAACGTTACTATCAACGGAAGAGATATCGACGATTACTTTGGACTTGAAACACTCAAGCTCCTCGTTAGACAGCCTCTTACACTCACAGAAACAGCTGATAAGTTCGACATCGTTTGCACAGTTGCAGGCGGCGGCGTAACAGGTCAGGCAGGCGCTATCCGTCACGGCCTTTCCAGAGCACTCCTCCAGTACGATGCTGAACTCCGTCCTGTTCTCAAGAAGGCAGGATTCCTCACTCGTGACCCAAGAATGAAGGAAAGAAAGAAGTACGGCTTAAAGGCTGCACGTCGCGCTCCTCAGTTCTCAAAGAGATAAAGAATTCAACATTTTATCAAAAGCAAAAATCCCGAAAACAACGTGTTTTCGGGATTTTTTTATGTCTGTAGACTCCACAAGTAACGGCACATTTTGCTTAGTATGACACAAGTATGACACAGGTATGACACAAATAAATTGCAATATTAGCGGCATCATAATTCAATGCCGCTTATAATTTATTAAGTTCGTTGCGAAGAATTTCAAGTTCATAATGAGTGTAAACTTGTTCACCAATTCCTTTTCCACTATGACCTTGAATTTTTCTGCGAATGCTTTCATCAAGTTGTTTTTCTTTCCACATAGTCGTGAACGTGTGACGTGTATCGTCGGGTGTATGTTCTCGATCTTCGCCTTTATCATTTTTGTAATTAAGTATTCCCATATTTTGAAGCAAGGGGACCCAGTAGCTTTCCGTAAATTGTCCGTGTGAATTTTTGAAATCTATTTTGCTGCCGCTGATTTGTGTTATAAGATATTCATTTCCTTTATTGTACCAATGTTCAAAAAACGGAAGCGTTTTGTCGTGTATCGGAACTTTTCGAGCTGCATTCTCATTCTTTCCTCGTTCGATGTAAAACCATTTTCCGTCAAAATTGACATTTGACCGTTTGAGATCGAACAGTTCTCCGGGACGAACTCCTGAATAAATAAGCATAAGAATGACTTGAACATACTCGTTTTTTTCTGACCAACGCCATATAGTTTCGATTTCTTGATTCGTAAAACGATAGTGTTTGTCTGATTTGACTGCCTTACCTATGTTTACATATTCGACGATGTTTTTATCTCTTCCGATAATCTCGTTTTGTACAGCATAGTCAAATAGCTGATTAAATAAAACTTTTAATTTTTTTAAAGTTTGATAGTTTTTCCCACTTGAATCAACAACGCCCTGCAAATGTGAAAGCTTTATATCGCAGAATTTCATATCCTTGATATCTTCGCAAATTTTGTATGCAGCTTTGTATCCGCTGATATTTGACTGGCTGATCTCATCAAACTTACGATCTGACCATTTTTTATAAACTTGCGCAAATGTAATTTTGTTATCAATTGTATATGGATTGGCGTTATATTCGCCGAGAGCTTGCAGAGCTTCGTTTCTTGTGGCGTAGTACCCAACAGTTACATATTTTTGCTTGCCAAGCTCCCAACCTGCTGTTTTTCTTGCCCTCCAAGGTTTTCGACGGTTTCCCGGAAGTTTCGAAACATTTCCATAGCCATTTGGCAATTTCATACAAACGCTCCTTTGATAGCCAAAATATATATTCTTGATCTTATCTCTAACTCTATCTCTTTCTCTATCTCTGTGTTACATTTTGTTACATCGCCGTTACATTGTAACGCTTTTTGATTTTACAAAGAAAAAAGAAAAAGAAAAGAACCAAAAGAAAAATAAAAAAAGAAATGATATTATATTATAATTATATATATATTTATTTTTTATTGTATTATTAATATCTGTATTATTATCTATATTACTTTCTTTCAGATTTTTAAAGGCAGACTCGCAGTTTTTGTAAGTCTGCCTTTCAGATTTTGAAAGGCAGCTTTTCAA